>CAZOAP010000163.1:0-7707 GCA_964577645.1 uncultured Ignavibacteriales bacterium | reverse complement strand
ATCAGTTAATATATCACATATATTAATTCAGGATAAAAGAGATTCAATAGGTAATGTAATTGACTCTGTTGCAACATACCAGAGAGCACTTGATGTATATAATAAAGCAAAAGGCGGCGAGAGCTTTGAATCACTTGTTCAGCAGTACACAGAAGATGTTGGCTCAAAACCGCAGAACGGAAACCTTGGCAATGTTGAAAGAAGAAGGCTTGCACAGCCTATTGATTCCGTTGCGTTTATGATGTCTGTTGGTGATATTACAGGCCCAGTCCGCTCACCCTATGGATGGCATATAGTAAAGAAATCAGGCGAAAAGAAGGTAGAATCATACGAAAAAGAATATGAGAACATAAAGAATGAATATAAAAAGACCAAGAAATATAAGGATGATTATGCAAAATATGTTGAAACATTAAAGGGCAAATATAACTTTAAGATTATAGACGAAGGCTTTAATTTCCTCAGGTCAAAGTTTGATACTGTTAAAACCGTTTCAGATTACAACATGGATAGCCTGTTTACACCGCAGGATAAGGAAAAAGTTATAGCAACTTATGATGGCGGACAGGTTAAGATTATTGATCTTATAAATCACCTGAACGTTAACCGTGATTTTTCAAGGATGGCATTAACAGCAGAGACAATTAATTCAATTATCAAATCATCTTCAGAAAGTCCGATACTTAACATGAAGGCTAAGGATATGAAGATAGAAAAAGATGATGAATATATTGCAAATATAACTGATTATGAGAACGGCCTGCTTGTCTTCAGGGTTGACCAGGATGAATTATGGAGCAAGGTAAAAGTAAGTGAAGAGGATATACTGGCTTATTATACAACAAACAAAAGCAAGTATACCAAGGCTGATTCAACCGGGAAACAGGTCGGCAAAACAATTGAGGAAGCCAAGCCTGAAATTTCTAACGAGCTTCAGCAGTTAAAGTATAAGGATATTGAAAAAGCTTATCTTGATGCTCTGAGGGCAAAATACCCGGTTACTGTTCACGAAGATGTGCTTGCAGAAGCATTCAAAGATTAATAATATTGCAGATCACAGAAATCAGAATTAATAAAGGATACATACCTAATTATTGAATAAAATAAAAATAATATTAGCAGCACTCAGCCTTCTTGTTTCTGTTAACATCTTCTCCCAGGGTGAAGGTGATAAGATAATAGCTATTGTTGGCAATGATGTTATACTTCAGTCTGACCTCAATTTCCAGCTTTATACTTATATGAACCAGAACAACCTGCAGGATGTGACCAATGATGTGGTGCAGAATGTACTGCAGGGGCTGATCACCGAAAAGCTTATGCTTGCCAAAGCTGACCAGGATAGTATATTCGTTTCAAGCGATGAAGTGAATAAACAGGTCGAGAGCAGGATAAGGGATATGGTTACACAGTTTGGCAGTGAAAAGAATGTTGAAGAGGCGTACGGATTGACTATACCTAAGATCAAAAATCTGCTTAAAGACCAGACTGAACGCAACATGAAAGTTCAGCGGGTTAAGCAGGCAAAATTTGGCTATGGCATTAACGTTACAAAACCCGAGGTGGTGAAGTTCTACAATGATTACAAGGACTCCCTGCCGCAGGTGCCTGAAACTTTTGAGTTGTACCAGATAGTAAGGATCCCGAAGATTACAGAAGATGCAAAGTTCATAGCAAAAGAAAAAGCTGAAAAGCTGCTTGATAGCGTTAAGCTTGGAATGGATTTCTCCGAGCTTGCAAAGAAATATTCAGATGATTCTCTCTCTGCAATACAGGGAGGCAGCCTTGGTAAATCCAAAAAAGGCTCTTTTGTAAAGGAATTTGAAGACGCAGCATTTCTTCTTAAACCGGGCGAAGTATCAGGAATTGTTGAAACGGAATTCGGTTACCATATTATTAAGCTTAATGATAAAACCGGTGATTTCATCACAGCGCAGCATATCCTTGTAAAATTCCCAAGGCTTGAAGCAGCGGATTTTACTGAGATAGCATTCTTAAAGGACCTGCGGGAAAAGATAAAATCAGGGCAATTATCATTTAAAGAAGCTGCTGTGCAGAATTCACAGGACCCGAAATCAGCTGTTGATAGCGGTTATATCGGCAAGGTAAGCATAAATAATTTCGATCCAACAGAAGTTGCGGTGCTAAAAGACCTGCCTGTTGGAGGAATGAGCGACCCTGTTAAAGTTGGTGACGAAAGATATTACGGATATTATATGTATTACGTGAAGGATAAATTCCCTGAGCATCATGCAACGCTTGAAAATGACTACGTTTTGCTTGAGCAGTATGCACAGAAATACAAAGAGCAGAAGCTTATGGGTGAGTGGCTGGAAGAGCTTAAAAAAACCATTTACCTTGAAATAAAGCTCTGAATTTAACTTTGAATTTAAACATTGAATATTAAGGCAGTAAATTTTTATTTACTGCCTTTTTACAACTTTAAACTTTAATAATGCCGGGATTCTCTTCAAGTTACTCTCCCCTGTTCCTAGCTCTCTTTATTGTAATTGCAGCAGCAGTCTCTTACTACTTTTATAAAAACACACAGATCGATAAGACTAAAAAGACTGTATTAATTGCAATAAAGACTGTTGCTATATTTATTCTCTTAGCGCTGTTCATCGAGCCCGTGCTTTCATATTTAACAGGCAACACCGGCAGCAGGAAAGATATAGTTTTAATTGATAACTCCCGCAGCAACACGCTGGGTGATAAATCAACAGAAATTTCAAATATCATAAAGGAAACCGGACTTGATAAAGATAACGGTACGATATTCACATTTTCAAACAGGACAGAGCAGGTTAAAAATACAGATTCATTAAGCTATAATGGCTACTCAACTGATCTTGTTTCATCGCTAAGGATCATTAAGGAAAATTACCCTGACGGCTCATATAATTCAGTAACAATAATTTCAGATGGTATTTTCAATTCAGGCGGTAATCCCGTTTATGAAGCCGGTAAATTCAGCGCTCCTTTTATTATCATGCCGGTTGGCGATACAGTTACAAAGAAAGATGTAATTGTTAAGAACGTAGTTCACAATGAAAAGTCATTTACAGGAACTGCTTCAATAATAAAAGCTTATATTACTTTTGATAAGGCTGATGTGAATAATGTGAATGTTAAGCTGTTGAGAGAAGGGGTTGAGGTAAGATCACAGGTTATAAACTTACAGCCCGGAGTGAATAATTATGAAACAGAATTTGACGTAACTGAAAATGAACCGGGTAAGGTTAAATACAGTATAATTACAGAAAACATCCCGGGAGAGCTGACATACAAAAATAATAAAAATCATTTTTATATTACCTTTATTGATAACAAGGTTAATATTCTAGTCGTTTCAGGCGGACCCGGTTACGATAATGAATTCACAGGTTCAGTGTTAAAGCGTATTGGTAATTACAACATTACATACCGTACGCAGAAATCAGCAGGTGAGTTTTATGAAGGCGGAATAGATTACAAAATGTTCGGAGAGCTTTCAACAATATTTCTGCTTAACTACCCAGCTAACATTTCATCAGCTGCTACAGTAAGTGATATTGCCAGTAATGTAAAGCAATTCAATGTACCAGTAATTTTCTTTGCGGGTAAGAATACTGATTACCAGAAGCTGGGCTCCTTTGATGAGTTCATTCCGTTCAATATATCACGGCCTAATGCAGGCGAAACACTCTTCAGGCTTCAGCCAGTAAATGCAGAAGGTAACGGCTTGGGCAAGGTTTCGGGGCTTGGTTCCACTAACGAGATATTCCGTAATGTATCAGGCATCATGCCAAAGCCGGGAAGTATTACCCTTGCAACTGATAAAGCTGCAGGTGAGCCTGTAATGATAAACAGAATATCAGGCAATACACGCTCAACTGCTTTTTTAGGCTATGGGTTGTGGCGGTGGAAGCTGAACACGGGTGCAAATGCTGAGAAAACCCTGGAGTCAATGCTTCTTGAAACAATCAATATGACCCTGCAGAAAGAAAAAAGAACAAAGCTTAGGGTCTACCCCGCAAATGATGTGTTTGACTATACTGAGCCTGTAAAAATATATGCAGAAGTATTTGATGAAAATTACCTGCCTACACGTAATGCAAAAGTAACAGGCAGGGTTACAAGGAAGGACGGCTCTAATGCAGGTGAGCTAATATTCACCGCAGAAGAAAATAAATTTTCAGCTGTATTGAATCCGCTTGCAAGCGGAGATTATTACATTGAGTGTGACGCTGAATTGAACGGCAGCTATTATGCCAGGGATAACTCAAGGTTCACAAGTGATACACTAAGCACTGAATTCCTTGAAACCCGAACGAACCTGGAGCTGCTTAATGAGCTTGCCTCAAAAACCGGCGGAGAAGTTATTGGTAAGGATAGCATTGGCAATTATTCAAAGTTACTTGATAAATACAGGAATATGCCATCAAAAGAATCTGTTTCAGGAAAGTATATAAGGTTTGACCTTTGGGGCAATAAATATTATTTAATGCTTGTAATCCTGTTATTTTCAATCGAATGGGTTTTAAGAAAGCGGAATAATATACCGTAAGTTACCGGTTTATAACGGCGATAAATGTCATATACCACAAAAAGTTCACTTTTTAATTTATTGTTTATTTTTATATTTGTATAACAAGCTTTTATTATTATAAGGAGATAATAAACTATGACTTGGGTAATTACCAAATTATGTCTTGACTGCAAAGATACTGAATGCGCAGAAGTCTGCCCGGTTGATTGTATTTATGAGCTTCAGGCTGACGACGAAAACTTTTCAAAGAACATGCTTTACATACACCCTGCAGAGTGTATCGATTGCGCTGCATGTGAACCCGCTTGCCCATGGCAGGCTATTTATGAAGATTCACAGGTTCCGGCCTTATTCAAGGATGATATCGAACTCAATGCGAAAGTATTTGAAGTACATCCGCCGGAAGATTTCACAACAGAACCAACTCCTATTAAAAAGAATCCGACACCGGAGGATATTTCAGCTAATAAAGCTAAATGGGGTTTTGCTTAACAAATTGGTATTAAACAAAAAGCCGTCTGTGTATATAGACGGCTTTTTTATTTTAACTGTAATAATTTATTTAAATCTCTGAAATAACCTTTTCAATTTTTTCACAAAACAACTCGATTTCATTATCAGTGATCACATAAGGAGGCAAAAGCCTGATAACATTTTCATTTGTGCAATTAACAAGCACCTTTTGTTTCATTAACTCATCTACAACCGGTTGTCCCGAAAGTTTAAGCTCAATGCCTAACATTAAACCTATACCCCGAACTTCTTTGATCTTTTCAGGATACTTCTCAGCAATTAAATTTAGCCTTGATTTCAACAGGTCGCCATTTTCCGTATTTTTATTCATCATTCCCTTTTCAAGCTCTTCCATTACTACAATTCCAGATGAAACTGCAACGGGATTGCCGCCAAATGTTGAGCCATGCTCGCCATACGTAAATACATTTTCAACTCTTGCATTCCCTGCAATAGCACCTAAAGGGAGTCCGCCGCCAATACCCTTTGCCATTACGATAATATCTGCATCAAGTCCGAATTGTGTGAAGGCATTAAAGGTACCTGTTCTTCCCACACCTGATTGTATCTCATCAGCCGCGATTATAAAGCCGTACTTTTGCTTAAGCTCATTCAGCTTTGCAATAAATTCACGTGTTGCGGGATTTATACCGCCTTCACCCTGCAGGCATTCAATAAATACACCGGCAGTTTTATCGTTTATATTCTTTTCAAGATCACTTATGGAATTAAACTCCAAGTGCAATACATCCGGCAGCAGAGGGTGGAACTGCTCACGGTATTTCTTGCGCGCTGTGAGCGAAAGTGCTCCCATTGTTCTGCCATGGAATGAGCCTGTAAATGAAACAAGCGTGGTTTTTTCTGTACCAAGGAAGAACTTACGGATAACTTTTATTGCCGCTTCAATTGATTCAGTACCTGAGTTGGAAAAGAAAACTTTCTCGAAGCCTGATAGCTGCTTTATCTTCTCAGCAAGAGAAATTTGTTTTTCCTGATAGAATAAGTTAGATATATGAATATATTTATCGACCTGCTCTTTTATGGCATCGTTCATTCTTTTATGTCCATAGCCCAGCACATTTACAGCGAGTCCGCCGAACATATCAAGTATTTTTTCACCCTTATCAGTGTATAAATAACAGCCTTCACCGCGCTCAATAACAATATTCAGCCTTTTATATGTATGGAAAAAATCGTTCTCTTCATGCGTCTTCAGGTCGTTGATATTCATTTATGTTACAAATTAAATTAAAGTGTTTTCAAAATTTTATTGAAAGCTATAACATTTTTCTTTAACTCAAGGGCAGTTGAATTATTCTTAATTATAAAATCTGCCCGCTTTGCTTTTTCACGTTCATCAAGCTGAAGTTTCATGAGGTTCAATACATCTTTACGTTTAACGCCGTCACGGGCAATAGTTCGCTTGATACGTACTTCTTTATTGGCATATATGAGTATCACATAATTCATTCTTTTGTAGCTGCCTGACTCGAACATTATAGCTGCCTCAAAAAATATAATGCGGTCTTTAATTTTGCTTACGATCCTGTCCATTTCACGGAATACAAAAGGGTGAACAATACTGTTCACCCTTAATATATTTCTCTTACTTTTAAATATTATCCTTCTTGAATTTTCGCGGGATATTTTCCCATTTTCATCAAGTATACCTGAACCGAATTCTTTAACAAGCCTTTTTAAAAGCTCTTTGTTAGACGAATAAAGCTCTCTTGCAATTTTATCAGCATAAATGACCTTATACCCAAGCTTTTCAAAATACCCGGCAGCAAGGCTCTTTCCTGAGCCAACACCGCCGGTAATCCCAATCTTAAGCTTTTCTCCACGGGGCATAATGCTGTAAATTATTTAGCGTATGCTACTGAGCGTCTTTCCCTTATAACAGTAACCTTTATCTGGCCGGGGTACTCCATTTCATCCTGTATCCTTGTAGCAATATCAACTGAAAGCTGGTCAGCAAGTGCATCACTAACCTTATCATGCTCAACAATTACCCTTACTTCCCTGCCTGCCTGTATTGCATAAGTTCTGCCCACACCTTCAAACGACTTGGCTACTTCCTCAAGCTTCTGGAGGCGTTTTACATAACCTTCAACAGATTCGCGCCTTGCACCGGGTCTGGCACCGCTGATAGCATCGCAAGCCTGTACAATAACCGCTATAGGCGTTTCCATTTCCATATCTTCATGATGAGCACCGATAGCATTGCAAACAACAGGATGCTCTTTGTACTTCTTGGCTAGCTCGTAACCCAATATAGCATGTGGTCCTTCAACATCCCTATCTATAACCTTACCGATATCGTGTAAGAGACCCGCACGTTTAGCCATTACGGGGTCTAACCCAAGTTCAACAGCCATTATGCCGCACAAGTGAGCTACTTCAATGCTGTGCTGCAGCAGGTTCTGACCGTAACTTGTACGATACTTCATCCTGCCTACGTAACGTATCATTTCAGGGTGCAGGCCATGCAAGCCGCACTCAATTATTGAATTTTCACCGATACGTATTATTTCTTCTTCAAGCTCTTTACGTACTTTATCAACAACTTCTTCAATCCTTGTGGGATGGATACGTCCGTCAGAAATTAATCTTTCCATCGCTATTTTTGCAACTTCACGGCGGAACGGATCAAAGCCTGAAAT
>CAZOAP010000162.1:0-7827 GCA_964577645.1 uncultured Ignavibacteriales bacterium | reverse complement strand
TATTCTAACATGAATAAAGTAAAATCTACTGCCCTCCTAGCAGTATTGGTATTTTCATTAATTATTTCCGGATGCGGGGGAAAAACCACACAGCAAAAAACCGATAATAATAACCAGTCTAACGATATTCCAGCTGTTGATACAAACGGTGCTGCCACAGGTGACTGGCTTATTATCAGGGAAATGAGCGACCCGGAAAAATTAAACCCTATAGTTTCAAACGATGCAAGTGCATCAGAAATTGATTCATATATTTACGAAGCATTGCTTGGACAGGATAAAGTTACCTATGAGCTTATCCCCGCACTTGCAGGATTACCTGAAATTTCACCTGATAATCTTACATATACATTTACATTAAATAAGGACGCAAAGTTTTCAGATGGTAAGCCTATAACAGCAGCAGATGTTATATTTACACTGAAGTTCATAAAAAATCCTTTTGTTGATGACGCAGCTTTAAGGAATTATTTTGATATGGTTGACAGGGTTGAAATGGTTGATAATGACCAGTACAAGGTCAGGTTCACACTTTCACAGCCAAACTGGAGAGGTTTATATACACTGGCTGCATTACAAATATTACCTAAGCATGTTTTAGACCCGGGTAATGTTACAGATAAATTCAACTGGTCTGATTTTAAAGATATGAAGACTGCACAGAAGAACCCTGATATGCAGAAATTCGCAGATTTTGTAAATTCACAGGAAGTATCAAGGGATGCAAAATACCTTGTTGGTTCGGGTCCGTATATGTTTGAAAAATGGGATACCGGCGCAGGTGTAACACTTACAAGGAACAATAATTACTGGGGCAAATCTTTAACACCAAACTACCCGCAGAAAATAATATTCAAAACAATTCAGGATAACTCAGCAGCGCTTGTATCTGCAAAGAACAAAGAAGTTGATGCAATGTATGTGATCAAACCTTCTGATTTCTATAAAGATCTCGAAAATCCAGACCAGTTCAACCTGGCAAAAGCAAGGCCATTTGAACCTGCTTACACATATTTAGCATGGAACCAGCTGAACCCCTTATTCCAGGATAAAAAAGTAAGGCTGGCACTTGCTTACCTTGTTGACAGGAAAACTATAATAGATAAAGTTATGTTCGGTGATGGTGTGCCGATCCAGTCGCACATTTTCTACCAGAACAAAAAATTACTGAATACAGATCTTGCTGAAATACCTTTCGATCCTGAAAAAGCGAAGAAGCTTCTTGAAGAAGCAGGCTGGAAGGATACAGACGGCGATGGTGTATTAGATAAAATGATAGACGGCAAGAAAAAAGATTTTAAATTCACATTCTTAAGCAATACAAATCCTGTAAGGAAACAAATACTGCTTGTAATAGTTGACGCGTTAAAGAAAGTCGGCATTGTTGCAGAAGTTCAGGAGCTTGAATGGTCAGTTTACCTGGATAAAACCAAGAAGCATGAATTTGAAGCAACATATTCATCATGGACCTCGCCAACAACACCGCCTGATCCTTACCAGATATGGCATTCATCTCAGTCAGAAGGCGAAGGAAGCAATTACATCAGCTTTAAGAACAAAACAAATGACAGCTTGATTGTAGCATACAGGAACGAAATGGATGAAACTAAGCGTATTGCTTTGATTAAACAGTGGCAGCAGCTTATTTACGATGAACAGCCGTATACATTCTTATGGAGCCCGAGGGCACGTTATATTTATGATAAGAGATTCAAGAATGCAAGATGGTATAACATTCAGCCAAGTCCTTCATACAATGAATGGTGGGTACCGGCAGGAAGCCAGAAATATACACAGAATAAGAATAACTAAGCTGTTTGTTCATTAAACGCTAAATGTAAAAAAGAATGTCAACGTACATTTTAAAAAGAATATTATTATTTATCCCGACTCTGATAGCCATCACTATCATTACTTTCACTATATCCAGGCTTGCGCCGGGTGACCCGACCGAACTGAAGGTTGGTGTAAGCGGTGAAAATATGAAAGCTGATGAAAAAAGCCAGATGAACCAGGAGGCCAAGAATTACTATAAACAGAAATGGGGTTTGGATAAGCCCATTTACATGCAGTATTTTATATGGCTTGGTAATATGGCAACAGGCGATTTTGGCAATTCATTTGTGGATAACAGGCCTGTGATGAGCAAAATAATGGAAAGAATTCCGGTCACAGCATCAATTTCACTTATGATAATTGCACTTAGCTATATTATTGCAATTCCAATCGGGATATTTTCAGCAGCAAGGCAGTACAGCCTTGCGGACAGGTTTTCGACATTTATGCTGTTCGTGTTTTACTCCCTGCCTTCTTTCTGGGTGGCAACAATGGCAATTGTTTTCCTAGCCAACGTTGAATACATAAAGATCTTCCCTACCTCGGGTCTGTATACACTCGGTTCAGAGAACTGGACATTTCTTGAAAGAGTATGGGACAGGGCTTACCACCTGATACTGCCGGTAACATGCAGCTCACTTGCAAGCTTTGCATTCCTTTCAAGACAGATGAGAGGCAGTATGCTTGAGGTTATCAGGCAGGATTATGTAAGGACAGCAAGGGCTAAAGGACTTACAGAAAGAACTGTTGTTTTAAAACATGCATTAAGGAACTCATTGATACCTATAATAACATTGCTTGGCGGTATATTGCCAAGTCTTGTAGGCGGTTCGGTAATTGTTGAATCGATATTCAGTATTCCCGGTATAGGCCAGCTGGCATTCCAGGCATTAATTGCCCGTGATTACCCGCTGATAATGGCAGAGCTTGTTCTTGCTGCTGTATTAACTATGCTTGGCCTGCTGCTTGTTGATATACTTTACGCAATTGTCGATCCGAGAATTGCATTTTCTAAGAAATAAAATTTACTAATTATATATGGCTGATAGAAAAGTTTCGGAAAGTGAATTCATCTCTGATAATACCATGGCCGGCGGACCTATGCCGCAGGGAATGGTAACAGAGGGAAATGAGATCCCGAAAAATGGTGAAAAGCCCAAAAGAAAAGTTGACCAGACTTACTGGTCACTTGTAAAACATCAGTACAGGAAGAACAAGCTTGCAGTTGCAGCTTTGTACGTTGTAATTTTTCTTGTTGCTATGGCTTTAACGGCAGATTTTGTTGCAAATGATAAACCTCTTTACTGTTCATATAAAGGGGAATCTTATTTCCCTGTATTAAAAGAATACGCTGTTGGTTTAGGATTGGCTAAATGGGAAGGTGAATTCCTTAATGTTGACTGGAAAGCGCTAGAATATGAGACAGCAATATGGCCGCTTATAAAATTCGCTCCTTCGAATGTAGATCTCTTCAATAATTCAGCTGCACCATCCATTTCTACAGGACATTACCTGGGTACAGATGGTATAGGCCGTGATGTACTTGCAGGACTGATACACGGTTCAAGGGTATCGCTCTCGGTAGGATTTATTGCCGCAGGTATTGCGATATTTATAGGTGTACTGCTTGGCTCTATTGCAGGGTACTACGGAGGAAAGACAGATCTTGTAATCATGAGGTTTGTTGAGATAATGCAGCTGTTCCCCTCGTTCTTTCTTATCATTACGATTGTAGCATTATACGGCTCAAGCATTTGGTATATTATGATAGCAATAGGCCTCACAAGCTGGACAGGCAATACAAAGCTTGTAAGAGGTGAAATACTTAAGGTTAGAAACATGGATTATGTACAGGCGGCGGTATCGCTTGGTCTTTCTAACATGCGGATAATTTTCAGGCATGTACTGCCAAACGCAATAGCTCCTGTATTAATTGCTGCTTCATTTGAAATTGCAGGCGCAATTTTATCAGAGGCAGGATTAAGCTTTTTAGGTTTTGGTGTTGCCGCTACCAAGGTCACTTGGGGTTCAGTGCTCTCAGAAGCAAGAGGAGCAACAAGCTCATGGTGGCTGGCGGTTTTCCCGGGCTTTATGATATTTTTGACTGTAGTAGCTTATAACCTTGTTGGTGAAGGTTTAAGAGATGCACTTGATCCGAGATTAAGAGATTGATCAAAGGATCAATAGGTTTTTTGAAAAGAGAATAAACAAATTATAAATTATATACAAAAGGAGAAGTAAATATGGTATGGACTCTGGAACTGGCTTCTTACCTTGATGACGCACCATGGCCGGCTAATAAAGCAGAGCTCATAGATTATGCAACAAGAACAGGCGCACCCCAGGAAGTAATTGAAAACCTGAGGGATCTTGAAGAGACTGATGAGCCTTATGAAAGCATAGAAGAGATCTGGCTTGACTATCCGACAAAAGAAGACTTTTTCTACGATGATGAAGAAAAAGACTTTTGATACTGAAAGCTCAATTTTTTATTGAAACCCCGAGCCATCGGGGTTTTTTATAATCAAACTATTTGAATAAAATTTTTACTAATATACTGTTTGCGGGGATCTTTTTCCTGGTCCTTTATTCAAATTTATCATTAGCCCAGCCCAAAAAAGTTGAGACGGGAGATATTACGTTCAGCTTCAAGAATACCGAGTCCTTTTCAGATGCTGCCCTGCTTGATATACTGCTTTTGCCAAGGGAAAAATACTTCAACAGGATTAACCTTGAAGAAGATCTTGGCAGGCTAAACAAGTTTTACTTTGATAACGGCTTTTTTGATGTAGTTGTAGATACACTTACATCATATAACAAAGTTGATAACCAGGTTAATGTAAGATTCATAATTTTTGAAAACCCGCAGTACACTATCAAGGAAATTCGGCTTCAGGGACTTGATAAAGTAACAGAAGGTGTAAAGAATGCCATCAACAGTAATAAGCTTATAGAGCCCGGTAATCCCTACAACAAAACAAAGATAAATCTTGAAAAAGACAGGATACTGAACATACTTCAGGATAACGGCTATTTCTTTGCCCAGGTAGATACTATCCGGAGTAAAATTGATTCATCAAGACGCGGTATCATTATTGGTAAATTTTCAGAGGATATGCAGAAAAATCCTGAGTATAAAAATAAAGTTTTGCTCAGGCTCAGGTTCATAGGTACAGAGGATATTTACAGGTTCGGGAAGATAAGCATTAAAATTGATGATAATAAATATAAGATAGGTGAGTTTGTAATTGAGCGTGAGGTGGCATATAAACCCGGCGATATATTTGATAAGAGCAAAATGCTGCAGAGCGAGCGGAATTTTACAAAGCTGGCAATTATACAGCTTGGCAGGGTTTTGGTTGATTCAATTTTGCCTGATAAAACAATTAATACAACAGTTAAGATATCGCTGACAAATAAATATGAGCTGACTCCCGGTATAACAACGTCATACCAGTCCAACAGGCTATATGCGGGACCAAACCTGGAATATAAGGATAAAGATTTTTTTGGCGGAGGGCGTGTATTCAGTGCCACAGCCGAGGTACTTTATAATTCAAAAGATATTAATATACTTTCACTCGAGCTTTCTTTATTTCAGCCGTTCCTTTTTAATAACAATATTACTGCAACTCTGACCCCGCAGATTGCACTTATAAACTTCAACGAAGATCTTGAAATTCTTATTATGAAAAATCTGCTCAGGCTGACTTATTTTATTGCTGATTATACTTTTTACAACAATGCATATTCAGATATAACGTTTGATAATGTTTCATTAAGGGCAAAAAGACAGGACCTTGTACTGGATGATGAGGGTACAATCTTAAAAAAAGGCGAGCGTTTAAATGTAGTGAACAGTATTATAGGTTTAACACTTCTTCATAATAATACCAATAATATCTTTAATCCCTCAAAAGGATTCTATCACTCTATTACAGCTGAATCAGCCGGTGCACTTCCAAGGCTGTTTACACTGCTAAAAACTAATTTATATTATTCACAATATGTTAAGCTAAGTACAACCAACAGCTTTTATTTTGATATATCAGGTGATAGGGCTGCATCAATAGTTGCTGCAAATTTTGAGCTTGGTGATATTATTGAGTTCGGCAGGGGTGATAATATCCTGCCCGTTACAGCAACATATAAATATTATATGGGCGGCGGCAACAGCCTGAGAGGCTGGCGTGCACAAACCGGCGGTATTCTGAATGATCCTTTACAGGGCGGAAAATTCATCCTTGAAGGTAGTATTGAGTGGAGAAGGAAACCATTCCCTGACAGAAGCATTTTAAGTCCTGTTTGGGGAGTACTTTTCCTGGATTACGGCAATGTGTGGGAAAGTGACGGAAAATTCAAGCTGAACCAGATAGCGCTTTCAACAGGCTTTGGCATAAGGTATAATACATTTGTAGGACCAATTCGTGTAGATTTCGGTTTCAAGCTGTATGACCCGCTGGGCGGAGAAGGCAATCTTTGGCTTTGGGATAACCCATCCAATATTCTAAAAAATAAATTCGCAATTCAGTTCGGTTTAGGAAACGCATTCTAAAGTTATGTGGAAGAATATAATTGGCCAGGAAGATGTTATTGAAAAGCTTAAGTCAATTTTTTTAAGCGGCAAAACAGCGCATGCATACCTGTTTGAAGGCGGTGATGGCGTTGGAAAAGATGCTGCTGCAATTGAATTTGCAAAGCTTATCAACTGCACTGATCTTGTAAACGGGAACGAAGCGTGTGATAAATGCGAAAGCTGCAGGAAGATTTCCTCGTTCCGCTCAGAATATTTTAAGCTTATCTGTGCACTGCCAGCATCAAAAACTGACGATACAGATTTTGATCCTGTGGAAAAGCTCTCAGGTGCTGATTTTGATGAATATATGGAGCAGCTTGAGCTAAAATCCGAGAACCCGTATCATCATATTACTCTGACCGGCGCAAATAATATCAGGATAAACAGTATCAGGGATCTAGTGAGCAAAATTTATCTCTCGGCACCAAAAGGTGTTACCAAGGTATTCCTTATTTCTGAAGCTGATAAAATGAAACAGGAAGCATCAAACGCGCTGCTGAAGATACTTGAAGAGCCGCCTAAGAACAGCGTTATAATATTAACCACCTCAAAGGTTAATTCACTTCCCCAAACTATAATAGGCCGATGCCAAAGGATACATTTTGAAACACTTTCAGAAAAGGTCATACTTGAAAAGCTGATTGGTATATCCTCATTCCCTGAAAAACAGGTAAAGCTTGCCGCAAGGCTCAGTTTTGGCAGCTACAAGCGTACAGTTGAGCTTCTTGAGCTTGGTATAGAAGAGCTGCGCTCAAGTGCACTGGAGTTCCTGGTTTCCATATTAAAAGGCGACTATGCGCAGGTTATAGCTATTTGCAGGAATATATCCGCAAAGAATGATAAAGATAAAACACGGCATTTTTTGTTCTTTCTGAATATATGGATACGTGACCTGCTGAGGGTTAAGGCTGCCGGTAAAGCTGAGCCTGAAGAGCTTACGAATTTTGATCTTGCTGAGAGATTAGAGAAGCTTAACATAAACTTTCCGGAAACTGATATTTTCAGTATAATACTCGAGCTTGAAGAAGCAGAAAAAATGATTGGGCAGAATATTCAGCTGACTTTGATACTTGTAAATCTTTCCATGAAGCTGAAAAAACTGTTTAAGAAATAAAAAACGAATTATTTAGAAATAAACACAAACTGCCCGCCAATTTTTAATACTTTTATCTTTTCTTCTTCATTATTTTCCCTGATAATATCATTTATTGCATAAAGCGGTTCCATTGGGTCAGCCTGAGCAAAATGCAGAGTAGCGTAATGAATGGGTACCATCCATTTGGGGTGAATATCCCTGTACAATTCATATGCATCCACAGGGAAAACATGGCTGTGTGTTCCGCATTGTTTACAGTCAGCACAAGGGCCAATTGGAATTAACGCAAGATCAACATTAAACATGGTGCCAAGCTGTT
>CAZOAP010000161.1:0-7839 GCA_964577645.1 uncultured Ignavibacteriales bacterium | reverse complement strand
AATATAACAAGCTTTTAACAGGCATAAAAAAAGCAACCGGTATAAAAGAAGAGATAAGATTAGAACACATATTAAAATTCTCTGAAATATTTAAAGGCGAAAATAATGATGATATCGCTGAATACTGGGGAGATATTAAGAAAGTATTTTCTGCTGCAGTAACCGATCTTGTTGAAATGAAAGCTAAAGAAGGCAAAGTTCTCGAAAAAGATATTCTGGGCAGGGTAAATTCAATTGAGAAAAAACTTGATACGGTAGTTAAGCTTTCAGAAAAAAATGTTACTGAAACAAAGAAAAAGATGCTTGATAAGGTTAACAAGCTTATTGATGAGGCAAATATACAGGCTGATAACAACAGGCTTGAGTATGAGCTCATTATGATAAGTGACAGGCTGGATATCACTGAAGAGGTAACAAGGGCTAAATCTCATATAAATTACTTTAAGAATAACGTAAAGCAGAAAGAGCTTTCAGGCCGCAGGCTTAACTTCCTGGTACAGGAGCTTAACCGTGAAATTAATACAATTGCATCCAAATCCAACAGTTCAAATATTTCTCAGTTTGTGGTTGAAATGAAGGAAGAACTGGAGAAGATTAAGGAACAATTGGCAAATATTGAGTAATACAAAACAGATTCTCATTCACGATAGTTTTGTCATGCTGAACTTGTTTCAGCATCTTGCTTTTTGATTAAGAACCCAAGCATTGTACTTTGCAGAGTTTCTTTACTTTTTACGGACTCTGCAAAGCGTAAAACAATTAAAATCATTAATATTTCAGCATTTTTTTCAGACTTTTAATAAACCAAAAAAATAACGATATTTAGGATTAGGCAAATATGCTCTTTGTAATATGCGCGCCAAGCGGGGCAGGAAAAACGACTATAATTCACGAATTATTCAAAATATTCCCGGAATTAGCTTTTTCTGTATCAGCAACTACCCGCAGCAAAAGACCAAAAGAAACTGATGGCAAGGATTATCACTTTATTTCCATGGATGCATTCTTAACTAAAAAGGCTAACAATGAGTTCATAGAAACTGAAGAAGTTCACGGTAATTTTTACGGTACATTAAAAAGCGAAACTGAACCGTTTTTAAAGAGCAATAAGCATATGATATTTGATGTTGATGTAAAAGGTGCTGTATCAATTAAGAATATGTATCCTGAAGCAGTTACAATATTTATTGATGTACCTTATGAAGAGCTTATCCGCAGACTGAAGAACAGGAACACTGAAACCGAAGAGCAGATAGAAAAGAGAGCATCAAGAATAAAGATGGAAGTTGAAATGAAAAACAGGTTCGACTATATTGTTGATAACAGCAAAGGTCTGGATAGCGCAGTTAAGGAAACAGAAAAAATAATCAAAAAATATATAAGCAATAAGCAGTAAACTTAAGGAGTAATAAATGAGAATAACACCTCTTGAAATTGAAGAAGTTGAATCAAAAGCAGGTAACATCTACGAAGCTGTAGTTGTTTCTGCAAAAAGAGCAAGACAGATAAACGATGAACAGAAGCTTGAATACAACACACGCGTTGAGCCGTTAATTAAAGTTGATGACGACAGCGATGACTCGGTTGTAAGCAAAGATAAAATGAACATAAGTGTTGAGTTTGAAGTAAGGCCAAAAACTACTGAAAGCGGTCTTAACGAGCTTTTAAACGACCAGCTTGAGTTCAGGGTAAGAAGCGAAAACACAGAAGACTAAGAAAAGTTTTAAATTATTTGCCGGTTTATCAATGTACTATAATCTTTAATTTGGATGCAGAAAAAAAAAAAAAAAATATTACTTGGTATCACCGGCGGAATAGCAGCTTATAAATGCTGCGAGCTTGTAAGATTATATAAAAAAAGCGGAGCGGAAGTCAAAGTTATAATGACGCCCTCCGCTTTAAATTTTGTATCACCTGTAACCCTTTCAGCACTCTCAGGTAATGAAGTAATGATAAACATCTTTCCTGAAGTGAATGCAGATACCTCTGAAACTATTGAAACCAAAACATGGCATATCTATACAGGTATGTGGGCTGATGTGTTTGTTGTAGCACCGGCTACTGCAAATACCATAGCTAAGATCGTTCATGGTATAAGTGATAACTTCTTGACGGCAACGGTGCTCTCTGCGCGCTGCCCTGTAGTTATTTCACCTGCAATGGATGAGGATATGTACCTGAATGAGGTTACATCAAGTAATGTTTCAGCCCTGAAAGAGCTTGGCTATTGGGTGATTGAACCTGAATCAGGTGAGCTTGCAAGCGGTTTAACAGGATTAGGCAGACTGCCTGAACCGCAAACAATATTTGACTATTCAACAGAGATACTTTCAGGCGCAAAGAAAGATCTTGAAGGTAAAAAAATCCTTATCACTGCGGGTCCGACCTATGAGCCGATTGATGAAGTGCGTTTTATCGGAAATTACTCCAGCGGCAAGATGGGCTTTAATATTGCTAAAGCCGCCGTTCAAAGGGGAGCTGAAGTTACACTCATCAGCGGACCGACTATGCTGAAAACTCCCAGACATGTAAACAGAATTAATGTGAACACTGCAGACGATATGTTAATTGCTGTTAAAGCAAATATTGAAGATAAAGATATTGTAATTATGTCCGCAGCAGTGGCTGATTATAAGCCTATAAATGCTGTGAAGGGTAAGATCAAAAAATCAAAAGATGAAAATTATTCAATTGAAACCGGGCGTACTGTTGATATACTGGAATACTGCGGGAAAAATAAATCTGGTTATAAGCTTATCGGATTTGCTCTTGAAACAGAAAATGAAATTGAATACGCAAAGGATAAGATTAAAAAGAAAGATCTTGATATGATAGTTGTTAATAATCCGCGCAATGAAGGAGCAGGATTTATGACAGATACAAACATCATTACTGTTATTGATAAGGATATGAAGATTACCCCATATGATAAAATGACTAAGTTTGAAGCAGCCGGTAAGATAATTGATAACATAGTAAAATTGTAATTTTGAGCACAGAAAAAGTTAATAATTTAATTACCGAAGCTGAAGGTATCATAAGGAATTTCGACAGGTTCTACAATAATAAGCTGTATATTGATACTGAGGTACCTGAAATAATTCAAACTGAACACCAATTACAGCAAACAGAAACTATGCCCGTAAAAAAGAAAAAAGCAGCTTCTATTGCAGCACCCGTTAAAGATAAATCAGCAGTAGCCGAAATTGATATATTCGGCAATGAGAATATTAAGCGTGAAGAATGGGAATTCGCTGAAACTCTTGAAGAGCTTAATAATAAGATCAAAGACTGTAAAAAATGTGATCTCTGGAAGACCAGAACAAATTTTGTATTCGGCGTAGGCAACCCGAAAGCTGAAATTGTTGTGATTGGTGAAGCTCCCGGTGCAGATGAGGACGCACAGGGTGAGCCTTTTGTAGGCAGGGCAGGGCAGCTGCTCAATAAAATACTATCTGCCACTGGATTCAGCCGCGAGGAGGTGTTTATATGCAATATTTTAAAAAGCCGTCCCCCGGGAAACCGCAATCCATTGCCTGAGGAGGTTGAAGTCTGCAAACCATACCTTGATAAGCAATTGAAATTAATTAATCCAAAACTTATTTTACTGCTCGGGAAAGTCGCATCAGAATCGCTCTTAAAGACCAAAGAACCTTTAGCAAAATTACGCGGTAAAACACATGATTATAAAGGCTGGAAAGTTAGGGTAACATTCCATCCTGCTGCACTGTTAAGGAATCCGAACTGGAAGCGGCCAACCTGGGAAGATATGCTTGAATTTAAAGCGATGTATGAAGAAATTACCGGCAAAAAGGTTGAATCAAAAAAAGAAATATAATCATTAATATTTTTTACAGAAAACTATAAGTGGCAAGACAGAAAAATAATAATATTACAGAGTTAAAGAATGTATCTGATGAAGTGCTCTATGGAGGCAAAATTCCGCCTCACAGCCGTGACTTAGAGATGAACATACTCGGCGGTATGATGATCGATAACTCACTTATTGACGCAGTAACAACTATACTTAAGCCCAAACATTTTTACGTTAATGCCAACGGACTCATTTTCAGGGCAATCAGTGACCTCAGGGATAGAAATGAGCCTGTAGATATTATTACACTGACTGAAGAGCTTAAATCACGGGGTGAGCTTGATGCTATCGGGGGTCCGTTATACCTGGCAGAGCTATCCACAGCATTTTCATCCCAGGAAAGTATTGTGTTTTCTGCCAACAAGATCCTTGAGAACTGGATAAAACGTGATATGATACTGCTTACATATTCGCTTAACGAGCAGTGTTATGACCCCACTATGAACACAGAAAGCCTGCTTGAGAAAGCACAGCAGGAAATACTTGAAGTTACAAATTACCTGCAAAAGAAAAATTATTCGCATATTAAAGATGAAGTTCGTGATACTATGGAATATGTGGAATCAATTCACGAGCGCCATGAAAAAGGGGCTACAGTCTTTGGTGTACCATCAGGTTATGATGAGCTTGATGCACTCACTGGCGGATTCCAGAAATCAGAGCTTATTATCATTGCAGGCAGGCCTTCACACGGTAAAACAGCTCTTGCACTTAACTTTGCGAGAAATGCTGCAGTTGACTACGGTAAAAATATCGGCATATTCTCAATTGAAATGAGTAACCGTGAGCTTGCGCTCAGGTTCATATGCCTGGAATCAAAAGTAGATATTTCAAAGCTTAAAACCGGCAGGTTACCGGAATCAGATTGGGCAAAGATCGCAAAACAGACCCCCAGGCTTATGAGCAGCAAGATTAATGTTGTAATTGATGATTCTTCACCGCTCAGTTTGCTTGAGCTGCGCTCCAAAGCCAGAAGAATGAAAGCCCTGCAGAACATTGATATGATAATGGTAGATTACCTCCAGCTTATGGAAGTTTCGAACAAAGGGAATCTCGACAGGCATCTTGAAATTGCTTACATAACACGCGGTTTAAAGCAGCTTTCTAAGGAACTTGATATACCGGTAGTGGCGTTATCCCAGTTAAGCCGTAAGGTGGAAGAGCGCGCAGGAAAAGAAAAACGCCCGCAGCTAAGTGATCTTAGGGAATCAGGTGCTATTGAACAGGATGCTGACGTTGTCATTTTTATAAACAGACCCGAAGTATATATCAGCAAAGATGACCCCAAATTCCACGAAGTACAGGGGCTGGCGGAAGTAATTGTGGGAAAACAGCGTAACGGTCCGATTGGTGAAGCGAAGCTGACTTTCATACATAATTATGCTATGTTTGCCAACCGTGCAAAAGATTCAGAGCCCTCATATTACGCGCCGCAGGATGCACCATTTTAAGATGATTTTACCCGCGAAAGCGGGTAACTCTAAGCTGGATATGGAGAGATTGTAAATGATTTCATGCAATTTCGTTTTTAAAGATTAGAGAGTATTACAGATAGAAGTTTAATCTAAACCAGAGTTTCCCGCCTTCGCGGGAATAAATTATTATATGAAATTATCACGCAGAAATTTTATTAAAACATCGGCTTTAAGCGCTATATTTTTAACATCGCTACCGAGTGCACTTAAATCAATGAATAGCTCTTTCTTTGATGACTATGATGAAGTGTTGTGCAGAAAGAAATTCAAGTTCCTGGTTGATGATGGCGTAAAGTCAATGTCAATTGGTGATGCAATTGGTGAAGTTGGGAAGTCATTTATTGATACTGATTATGTTGCCGGTACACTTGATAAGAATATGAGCGAAAGCCTGGTTATTAACTTAACGGGACTCGATTGCGTAACATTTGTTGAAAACTGCCTTACTTTTGCACGCTGCGTAAAGCTTGGCAAGACAAGCTTTGATGATTACAAGGCTGAGCTTAAGAAAATACGCTACCGTGACGGAAAAATTGATGGTTATGCAAGCCGTCTGCATTATTTCTGTGACTGGATAACAAATAATGAAGATAAAGGCATAGTCAAGAATATTACAGCTGATATTGGTGGAGTTTCATATGATAAAAAGATCGATTTTATGACAAATCACACCAAATCATATAAACAGCTTTCCAGCTCATCAGAGCTTGAAGGCATAAAAGCCGCTGAGGAAGCAATTAACTCAAGGTATTATTATTATATTCCAACTAAGGCAATATCACAGTCATATGACCAGATGCAGACAGGTGATATTATCGCAACCACTACAAGCATAGGCGGATTAGATGTTACGCATACCGGTTATGTTTACAAAGAAGGAGGCGGTACATATTTTATGCATGCATCAAGCAAGAGCAAAAAAGTGATTATTTCTCCTGAAGAATTGCAGGATTATGTGGCAAGTGATTCCAAAAAGACAGGAATTATGATCGCAAGACCGCTTGAAGTTTGATTTCAAATCATCATACCCGCGAAGGCGGGTATCTCGATTATAAATTCAACGTAAATAAATTGAAGTGAGAGTTCCCCGCACGCGCGGGGAAAGAATTTCTTACTCTTCACAAACAACTACTGCGCTGCCATACTCCTTTGTATGCGAAATGCTGATATGAAACTTAAGCTTTGAATATTCGTTTTCCTTTACGTGATTTATATACGGCTTGCCTCTTTCATCATTCAATATCTCAATATCTTTCCATCCAAAATCCTTTGAGATTCCTGTTCCAATAGCTTTGCTGTACGCTTCTTTTGAAGCAAACCTGCCAGCAAAATGAAGTTCTGCATCACTGAATTTCTTACAGTAAGTTATCTCATTCTCGGTCAGTATCCGCTGAAAGAACTTATCGCCGTACTTTTCCATAATTCCTTTAATACGCGCGACTTCAATTATGTCAATTCCTACGCCTTTTATCATATTTTAGGTCCATTCCCGCGAAAGCGGGAATCTCTATTTTTAATCTTTCAAACTTCTAAATAATAATTCTAAAAACTCTAAATCAGTTAACTTCTTTTCAGAATTCTCAGACAGATCTTTCCAATCCGGATTCTGTTTGTTAATAAGTTCATTTTTCCAGTTCCTATTCCATTTCTTCAATTGTTTTTCCCTTCGCATAGCTTCCTCAACCGTAGCATGCTTTTCAAAATACATTAATCTGTTTACATTGTATAACTTAGTAAACCCGTCATATTTTTTACCCTTATGCTCTTGTATCCTGCGTACGATATCATTTGTAAAACCAACATACAAAACGGTTTTATAGATGTTCGTTAAAATGTAAACAAAATACCTATTCATACTGGAGATACCCGCTTTCGCGGGTATAATTTATGTATTTTCTTTCCTCACTATATCAACAAGCTCAGCCACTGAATTTATCTCATAATCAGCCCCGTGAGCTTTGGTATCAAATGTATCACCATACTTTGCAAAAGCTGTTTTCATGCCTACACTTTTTGCGCCAACAACATCACGCTCAGCCCAGTCACCAACCATAAGTGCATATTCAGCCTTCACCTCAAGCTTATCCAGTATCAGGTTAAATGGAACAGGGGAGGGTTTCCTCTCGCGTGAATCATCATATGTCACAATGCCATCAAACATATGGTGCAAGCCGATATACGTAAGCCTTAACCATGCTTCCTTGCTTGGCGCATCTGAAACTACACCTAGCTTAATTCCCATTTTGATAAGCTTAACCAGAGTTGGGATAACCTGGGGATATGTATTCAGCTCAGCTTCACGTGCAGTTCTGTAAGCAACTACACCTGCAGAAAGAATTTTATAATCCATTTTACCGATAAAATGGTTCAAGAGCTGGTCAAAAACCTGCTGGTATTCAATTCCTTTTTCTTTGTAGATCTCATCGATCTTATTCCTTATCTCATTGTACGGAAAGTCCAGCCCTGCATCTATCATGGCTTTGGTAGCTG
>CAZOAP010000160.1:0-7894 GCA_964577645.1 uncultured Ignavibacteriales bacterium | reverse complement strand
ATTTGAAGAAAATATACAATATAAAGAAAAAACATTCACTAAGGGAAAACCTCGCAAAGGTCATCCCGGAAATGTTCGATGATTTCATTGCTTTTGCTCCAGTAGTAATAAATTTTCCGCTTAGGAAAAACCAATTACACGAAATGCGCAAAGCCGGTAAACCCCTGCGTTACGCTATGGAGCTTGGCGAATACTGCTTTACGGGTGATTTTAAACTATGCCTTGTGGAAATTAAATCCTCACTTGACCTAATGGGTGAAGTTCACGATGCTGATGTTATGATCCCTGATATATCCCTGCATATGAAGGAAGTTCGGCTGTTTAACCAGTCGATTAAAGATCCGGATCAGCGCTTATCAACCAGGCAGCTGCGTGAAGCAGTCGTGAAGCTCCGTAAACAAAGGCGTGAGCTCTATGCAGAGCTTTGCGCAAAGCTTAAGCTGTGGAGTGAAAATAATTTCCGCGGGCGAATTATTACCGCCATGAGCATTTAAAAAAAGTTCCCCTCTTTTCTTAAGAATGAGTGGCACGCTGAAGGCGTGACGGGGTGGTCTGATAAAATTTGTTTTCTAAAAACAATAAAGACAGTATTTCAACTGTCTTTATTGTTCAACTTATTTTTGCTTTCAAGAAAACACGGAGTGTTTTCGAAGTCCCGCCCTGGCGGGATCACTTACTTCTCGTTATTATCATCATCATCGTCGCCTGTATCGACCGGTTTCCTGTTCTTTTCGGATTCCTTGCGTTCTTTCCTCATCTCTTCCCTGTACTGCTGTTTTTCCTTTTCAACTTCCTTCTTCACTTCTTCCATATCAATTTTTATCTTTTCGTTAACACGCTTTAGTTCTTCTTTTACTCTTTCCATTTCGCGTTTGAACTCTTCATTATCAACCTTCAGATCCTGCTGCATCTCCTGCATTTCCTGGTTCAGTTCTTCCATTTCCTCAGGTGAGGGAGTTTCATTATTATCAAAGATCTCTATCGAGTCATTCCCGTTCTGAAAGTTGTAATTAAAGTTCCAGTTTTTCTTTACGTTTTCCTGCCAGTTCTTTTCAAAATCCCTCTGCCATTTTTCATTATCAAACTGTTTCATGTTCTCTTCAACCTTAGCCATGTTCTGTTCTATCTGCTGGTGAACCTCATCCATTATCTTATCTACCCACTCATCAATATCTTCAACCCTGCTGAACCTTGGAATGCTGTCCCGGGGTATTCTTCTGGGTGGTGGACAGTAATTGGAAACCTTGTTATATAACTCTACCCTGTACTGCTCTTCAACTCTGGGCATCATGTTAACAAGTGTAACTGCATCGGTTTTCTTGGAATTGTTAAGTATTGTTCTTATGCACTGCCCGCCGCAATTGCCAAAATCAAATTCCATCAGCGCTTTCTTAAGCTGGGGTGATGAATCTTCGCGGAACGGTGTACCGGGACCTTTATCCTGTTTGGTTACGCAGAACTTGCCTTCTGGTACCAGTGACTCCCGGCCGCCTGCTGATTCAAGAGACACCTTGCCAGTACGTACATAAAGCAGACCGTCACCTGATCTATCGACGGAAAATTTATATGAGCATCCAAGATCAACAGCTGTAACCGTGCCTGCATCCACAAAGAATGAGCGCGGCTTAGCGTTTATGTTAGCGTCAATAGCGCCGTAATCCAGCTGTATGCGGTGCTCACCTTCCGTGCTCTTTGTAAGCTTAACCCTGCTGTTAGGCTCTATGATCACACTTCCTAAACCTGCAACATAAAGCTCTGCCTTAGATGAATCATCGGTTGTAACGTAGCTTCCTATGCCAAGCGAATCAATTGCCTTCATTACAAGATTGTTAAGCATCGGTGCGCCTTTTAACGATGTAACCATCCACTTCGGTCCGCCTGAGACTTCAACTATGTTGCCGCTTAATTCAACCGAACCCCTTGACTTCATATACTTATTCACGCCAAATACTACAAAGGCAAGTATCAGTACTGCTGCTATCCCTGAGAAGTAATATCTCATTGAACCCCAACGTGTTACGGGGGCAGTCTTCAGATCATTTTTCTTTACAGGCTTATTATGGTTCTTATCATTTATAACTGGGATATATTCATCTTCAAAACCGCTCATGTTGTAAATATGTGTATCCTGCTCGGGCAGTTTCTGGTTTATCTTTGCTTCAATTGCATTCCATATCTCCTGCTGTTTGCCTTTTGTAAGCAGCTTCTCATCCTTCTCATCTTCTCTTGCAATGAGCGCGGTTTTTTCTATCAGAAGAACTGTTTCTTCCAGGTATTTTTTGCAGGCATTGCACTCTGTTAAATGTGCTTCCATTTTCTGCCTGTCATCCGTAGAGATCATTCCTTCAAGGTAATCATCAACCAGAAGCATGATCTCTTCACAGTTGTTATGTTTCATTGTTGTTCCTTTTTTTCCGTTCCCGGGACTTTTTTCATCGTCTGTGTATTTCATTTCGTTAACTCCTCACGCAGCATCCTTCTTGCCCTGTGTAAATGGGCTTTAGAGGTCCCCACCTCTATGTTCATCATTTCAGAAATTTCGTGATGTTTGTAGCCTTCAATATCATGCAGCACAAAAGCCATCCTGGCCTGCTGCGGTAATTTTTCAAGTGCGCCTTCAATATCGATCCGCGAATCATAGCTTTGCTTTATTTTAGCCTGCGGGTTATCACGGGAAATAATTTCTGTCAGCTCGCCAACACGCTCTGTGAATCTTTTCTCTGAGCGCTTCATCATCAGGAACTGGTTCACCGCTATGGAGTGAAGCCAGCTTGAGAACTTGCTCCCGAACTGGAACGAGGAAAGCTTTTCCCACGCCTTTACAAATACTTCCTGTGTAAGCTCATCTGCCGTATCTCTATCCTGGCACGCGCGAAGGCAAACTGCATAAACACGCTTTACATTGTTCTTATACAGCTCCCTGAATGCATGAGAGTTTCCTGCCGCCGCCTGGCGAATCAGCTCAAACTCTCTATCCGGACTTGTTGATACCAGCTCCAGAGCTCCCCCCTCGGCAATTTCTGCCTCGGCTAAATTAGACCGCATATTTTCTCCTAAATTACAATAATATGATGCAGATTGAAATGAAAAGGTTTAGTAGAGCTCAATGCCAAATTTCTAAACATAAACTATTAAAAAAACAATAAATTATATAGCATTTTTCCTGACATACCCTCGCATGGGGGTATCCTGAGGTTAACCTTGTTAAAGTCTTTTGCATGATAAAGGAATTACATTCCAGGACCCCCTCCCGGCTTTGCCGTACTCCCCCATTTCTAAGGGGGAGACGATTAAAGTCCAAATTCAAAGATTTGGTTCTGAAATTAAGGTGTTCCGGCTTTGGATTTTGATCTTACACAACCTCCCCTCACACCTCGCCATACGCTTCTTTAACTTCAGCTTCTCCGTACTTCTTCTCTAAGCGCTTAATTATAAAATGACCCTCAGCCATCTTCTGGAAATGATTCATAAATATTATATTTATCCCCGCTCCGCTTACGGCACCAATAATAGGTACAGCTTTTGCTGCCACTTCCTCGGTGATAATTAGGGAGTACCTGGCAACAAGTTTATTTATCAGCTTAATAACCGCCGGCGCTGATTCCTTCGCAAAACCTTTCTGGCTGATATACTTTGCAGCATCACTTATTTCCTTTGCTAATACTGAGCGCATCACCCAGTAGGAGTTATCACTTGAGTCATCCTTCTTTGAATTTCCGCCAAGTGCAAATACCTCGAGGCAGTTAAGCTTAGTCTCTATTGCATTGATATCATGTCCTTCGCTCTTTGCGATCTCCGCTATAGATTTGAGTATTAGCATTGTTGAGACCGGCAGCTCAATTGGTATTGCAGCCAGTCCAAATGCGCCGCCAATTCCTCCGCTGAGAGATGTTAACACTTTATTTATCCGCTTGCTAGTTTTTATTTTCTGGTTATCAATAATTGTCATCATAGAGTACTCGAGCGCCTTCATCAGCGCTTCGCGTGCCGCTTTGCTTATCATTGTATGCGCTTTCTCAGGCAGCAGCTTCATTGCCTTTTCTATTGGTACGCCAATGTAATTTGTGATCTTTATTGCCAGGTTGGGATTTTCAAGAAGTTTTTTAGCCCGCTTTAGTTCCCCAATTTCGTTTGAGTGCAGTGTGTGCATGGTGTAATTTATTTTTGTTACTCTAAATTTACACCTTATCATAATCTTATAAAAGCACAAATAAAACTCCCCTCCTTTCTTAAGGAGGGGAGGCACAAAGTGACGGGGTGGTTTCCATAAGCTTTTTCCGCAGAGACGGGTCTCAGATCCCACTGCTGTTTTATAATTTTTATTTAAACACACGCAGGCAGTTATCTGTATTTTTAACTTTAATGCAGGCAAATGCACAATAAGCGTTAATTTTGAAGAACTTATGTACTTTACATCATCCTTCGTTTATTTTTAAAACTACATTACAGGTGTGTTCAGTGTATTGTCATTTTTCTGTTTTCGTCTTCTTTGCGGCACATAAATTCTAGCACAACATCAAGTAATTTGTCTGCGGGAATACTATCAATAGATTTTTTCATAATCATTAGCAGCAATCCGCGTAACTGAACATCACTGTACTTGTCAGCATTCTTTAAAGGATCTCCTGAATCTTGTACACAACTGCCAATGGCATATGTAAACTCCAATACCTCTTGTTGCTGCTTACCTGTTAGCTCAACTCTTCTGCCGCATAAATTTGTTATCAGTTTATCACAATCCATAAAATTATTTTCAGTGTGATCTCTTAATCTTGATGTCTTTTTAAGCGGTGTTGCCCTCTGTTTTTTGGTAATTTTTCTCATTTATTTTTTATTTAAGATTATAAAAATCAGTTGGTTAAATCATTTGGATTTTCAAACACAATTGGTGGTAAATCAAAGTACTTCCTTGCCAGTTTCACTGTATCTTCATTTACCCGTTTGTTTTTTACTGCAATAAATATTTCACACATATCCAGTATTTCTCTCAATGAACCCGGCTTCTTTTTTGACAAGTAATATTTCACAACAAGGTCCTTAATTTTTACCTGCAGAGCTTTAAACTTTCTTACATATTGTACTTCAGGTGTATCATCAGGCAGTACTGCTCCACCCATAATAATTGTATGTGTTTCATTTATCACCGCTCCCTTTAATTCAATATATGTATTAAGAACTGGAATTTTGTAAATTTTATCATCTTCTGCCGGTACATGTTTTAATACTGCCTCAAGAAATTTGCTCAATTCACTTTTAGCTTCAACTGCTTTTTTTTCTCTTTTCATAATTTTTATTCTAAAGGTTTTAAATTATTATTGTTTATGTTTATTTCTTTTTCAGTTATTTGTTCATTCTGCATGTATTCTTTTAACATCGCCTCATCTGTTATGCTTGTTACTTTATTCTTCGGTGGCGGCTCATCTCTTTCTATCATTCCGTTTGCCAGGAGTACAGTTTTTTCCACCTGCAAATATTGTTCATCAGGTACAAAGCCGTCTTTATTCGGTATTCCTTTTTTCCTGTTCATGTAATCTTCGTAAGTTTTCCTGAGAAAAAAATCCTTAATGTTCTTTATCGTAGGCTGCCTGCCTTTTTTCTTTGGCGCTTCTTCCGCCGGCAGGTCGTATTTCTTTGCTTCCAGCTTTTCATCAAACTCAAAATTACTCGGGTTATCCATATATTCCGGTGCATAGAATTCATCAACCATACCGGTCTTAGCGCGGTGCAGCAGGTACCTGCTTTTTTCATCCATTCGTTTATCTTTTGCCAGCAGCTTCTCCTGCAGATCATACAGATTCTTTAGTGCATATGCGCTTCCCGGCTCCCTGCTATTTGTCAGTGCCTTAATGGTGCGTTGTGTATTTATTTTCAGCATGCGGTGGTTTATAACCTCATCCCGAAGTTCCTTCATATTTACATCTTCGCCTTCAATAGGGTTATCCTGCATGATAAGCAGTATATGCAGGTCATAATTTTCACGCGTTACCTTCAGGTCATAACCGTTAATATACATTTGCTGGCAGGTTCCCGGGGCCATGTACTGCAGGTCAAATAAATTGGTAAAAAACCAGTGTCCGTTTCTAGCAAATGCAGTTTTCTTCGGGTCCCATTGATTTTCGTCAAGCTCTTCAGCAAGTTTCCGCGCTGCGTTAAACCTATCCCAGGTATAATGCAGGTCAAGCTCCTTACCCATAATTTTTATAATTTCAGCCGCCTGCCTGCCGCCAATGAGAAGCTCGCGCACCATTAATATTTCCGGCATTCGTATATCCATCTTCGGGGGATTGTAATTTGGTATTTTATACTCCCCCGGTGATTCTTTTTTCATCTCGCGGTAAACGGTTGCTTTGCTGATCTTATGTTTCTGCATAATCTCAGCCTTAAGGTTATTGAATTCCGTCTTGTCTTTTTTCGCATGAAGCGTCTTCAGGAGCATTATATCTTCATGCAGTTCTTTATTAAATTGTTTCATACGCCTCTATCCTGAACGAAGTGAAGGATCTCATCCGCAGTGCCACGCCTTAATCCACATAGTGTAGGAAGGAAGGATCTCATTCGGTTCGCCCTGTTTCTTATCTGTTAATAGTTATTATAAAAGTTTATTGTGTTTAGTTAAAATTATTTGATATTTGACATTTGGTATTTGGTATTTGTCATTTGTTGTAAATATACCTATGCCAATAGCACTTATGTGTATCATGCGATGATACTTTTTAAAAAAATCCCCCCTTGTTTTTAAATCATAGAACTGGCTATGACAGTGGGGGGAGAATTAGTATTAATTCTAGTAAATCCACAATTGAACATTAATCTACTTCCATTGTAGATTTTATAAGGGGTTGCCGGTGCTTTTATTTAATAAACACCTTTTGTTATATTTTTCATACCCGGATCTTAATCATTATTTGGCAAAGACTGAAATCCCCAAAATCTCCACCCCCCTTCAAAAAAACGAAGGGGGGATAAAAGCAGTCTGATTCTTTCACGTGCAATCTGTAATCTGCAATTTGCAACCTTCCACATGCCACCCCCAACTCCCCCAATTTGCCTCCTCACTGTTTCACGTTTTTGCCATTTCTTAAACCCCATGACTAACCCCCTTACCTATAAGATAATTAGCGATTATAGCGTAAAAACCGCATTTTTGAGACTTAAACTGCATTTTTTGGATGTTTCCACAAGGTTTTGATTTTGTCAGCTCTTTTTTCCGAAAAAAATAAAAAAAATTAAACTTTTTTTTGAAAAAAAGTGGTTTGCTATCTGCATTATATGCTTAACAGATAGCTAACATAAGTGTAATGAATAGAAAACATTTACCCCTTTTCACCTGTTTTGTTCCTTGACATTTAGAAGAAATACAGGTAATTTTGTAACCCTGATTAATTATACCTGATTCAAAACAATCACACTAGTATAATTACGTTCTTTCAACAATTTTAACACGCAAACATAATAAGTTTGTGTGCGTAATTTCTTCTTGAGTTTCATCTAAAAATCCGAGCTATCGGATTTAAAAAAAAATCAAACTCCAAAGTATTAAAAAATAAATTTACTACGGAGAGTTTGATCCTGGCTCAGGACGAACGTTGGCGGCGTGCTTAATACATGCAAGTCAACTGAAGCAGAGGTAGTAATATCTCTGTGGAGGTGGCGCACGGGTGAGTAACACGTAGGTAATCTGCCTTCAGGTCTGACATAACCCCGAGAAATCGGGGCTAATAGCAGATGATGCAGCGGCTTGACATCAAGACAGTTGTTAAAGCTTCGGCGCCTGAAGATGAGCCTGCGTCTGATTAGCTAGTTGGCGGAGTAATGGCCCACCAAGGCTACGATCAGTAACTGGTCTGAGAGGATGATCAGTCACACTGGAACTGCGACACGGTCCAGACTCCTA
>CAZOAP010000159.1:0-7947 GCA_964577645.1 uncultured Ignavibacteriales bacterium | reverse complement strand
AACAGACTTTTTTTTGCTTTGGTACTATTTTTTACGGTATTAACTCTCCGTTCTTTAGCACAGGAAGGACAGGATTCAACATTATCTCCTGAAGAAACTACCCCTATCACTGAAGACTCTATGCAGACAACGGAAACCGATCCGGTAAAACTGGAAATTTCACGAATAATAAAAGAAGTAAATTCACGCTCAGCGGAAATTGATAATATTATCTCCAGCGGTGAAATTAAGATCAAAACGCCCAAAGTTGATGAAACCGGTGATATAGAAAATCATATTAAAAAGAAAGATGACCTGTGGTTCAAAATTGAAGGTCCGATGGGAATTGATGTTGCTGTTGCCCATTTTAACCGTGACCGTTTTACATTCTTTGATGACTTAAATGATGTTGTCACCACAGGCTCAACAACTATACTTAATATAGGTACACTTACAAAGATCCGCTGCACATTTGATGACATGCTGAATGCATTTTCAGGGACAGTGAGAATATCAAAGGGCAAAAAAGATGAGCTTTCAATGTCAGAAGAAGGTAACCAGTATGTGCTTTCTCTAAAACGCGGAACAATAACAAGGAAATACTGGGTGGATAAAGATAATTACTTTGTTTACAAATATATTTATTTAAGCAAAACCGGGCAGACGCTCATATCATTTGAATTTTCCAATTTTTCATACTACGGAACTGGTACTTATGCAAGGAAAGTTGAAATACGCAGACCCAAACAGAATGAATATTTCAGGCTGACAATGGAAACCGTAAGCCTAAGTCAAAGTTATCTTGATTTTAAGGTAGACTATCCATACGGTGATGTAAAAATGAGAACCTGGAAGTAATATCGGATTATTACTGCTATACAAAGGGGGTTTTGACCCCCTTTTTTATTGAAAAACTCCTTTTTTTCTCAGATATTTCTATTAATGGCATATATAAAATATTTTTTTACTATTTTAACATGTTAATTTACATGTGACTTATTAAAAATATCTTATGCAATAATAAGGAGACAGCAATGAAATTATTTCTTACAATTATATTCCAGTTAATACTGATAAGCAATTGCTTTTCCCAGGTCAGCGAAGAATGGGTAAGGAAAGTTAATGGCGCAAACAATAGTTTTGATGCAGGGATTTCTATGGCAATTGATGCAGCGGGTAACATTGTTGTAACAGGTTATGTAACAAATCCCGGGACCGGCAAAGATATTCTTACAATAAAATATTCCCCATTTGGCCAGATCATATGGCAATCAGTTTTCAATGGATCAACAAACCGTGATGATATAGGCAAATATATAGCTATAGATAACTCTGGAAACATTTACGTTTGCGGTACCAGTGATAGTTTACTAGCTAACACGGATTTTATAACATTAAAATATAATTCTGCCGGAGTATTGCAGTGGAGTTCCAGGTATTTTAATATTTCATTCAATAGTACAGATGAACCACGTGGAATAATTCTGGATAATACAGCGAACATATATATAACCGGAACAAGCACGGGTAATGGCACATCAAACGATATAGTGATATTAAAATATAATACTTCCGGTACCCAGTTATGGGTTGTTCGCTACGATAGCACACAAGATGAAGCTTCGGGTATAGCATTGGATGCTTCTGCTAATGTATATGTCAGTGGCAGAAGTTTACTCTCTGGCAGTATGTCATTCACTTTGTTAAAATATAACTCATCCGGCAGTCAGCTATGGAAGAGAAATTACAGTACACCTGGTATTTTCGAAGAATCTTCAAGTGGTTTAGCTCTAGATAATTCAGGAAATGTATATGTTACCGGATATACTGCCTCTGGCGGTGATTATTTGACAATTAAATATTCAACCTCAGGTAATGAGCTTTGGGTAAACCAATACAACGGAACCGGTAATTCTACAGACCAGCCAATATCAATTTTGACTGATAATTCTGATAACATCTATGTAACGGGATATAGTTATGGTAACGGATCACAAACTGATATTGCAACAGTAAAATACTCAAGCGCAGGCAATCAGATTTGGGTACAACGATACAACGGAACGGCAAATTCAAATGATAGACCGTCATCGATAACAAAAGATATTTCCGGTAATATCTATATTACCGGAAAAAGTATCGGTTTGCCAAATAATGATAATTATGTTACCATGAAATATGATTCATCCGGTGCCATTAAATGGATTCGATATTATGATGGTACTGCTGTTTCAAACGATGCTGCAAGCAGCGTAGTCACAGATAATACTGGAAATATTTACGTAACAGGTTACAGCAGCGAGCTAGGTACCGGTAATGATATGAGTACAATAAAATATTCTTCTTCTTATCATGATATCAGGGTAGGCCCATTTATTAATATCCCTAACCAGTTTTTGACCAATCATTCATATACAATAACAACCGGCTTGTATAATAACAGCAGTATTACTGAAAATAATGTTCCCGTTAATTTCTTCATTAATTCAACTTTAATAAATTCTGTGAATATTTCTCCCGCTTCAGGTGAATATGATACTCTAACTAATATCTGGGATCCTTCAACTCCCGGAATATATGAATTGAAATATGTATCAGCACTTTTAAATGATTCTAACAGATCCAATGATACTGTAAAACTAACTGTACAGGTAATAGATCAACCCACACAAATAGGTTACTACCAGTTTTGCAGAACAGGAATAAATGTACCAATATCCAGTTTTACGACAGCTTTTGATTCAATTGTTATTAATGTCCCAAACTCAGTTTCCGTCAGGGATGTTAACCTAACTATACAGAATCTAACACACACCTGGGATGCATTAATGGATATTTATCTGGTTCATTTAGGTACAGAAGATTCACTTATAATAAAACGGGGAGGCAGCGGCGATAACTTTATAAACACAATTCTAAACGATTCTGCTTTAGTACCAATATCTTCCGGCACAGCTCCTTTCACGGGTTCATACAGACCGGAAAGTCCCCTTAGTAAATTCATTGGTTTACCCTTAAATGGTTCGTGGAAAATAAAGATATTTAACGAAGGAGCAGGCGATACAGGAAACTTAACAGCTTGGTGTTTAAATATAGTATATGATTATATAACCTCGGTTTCAGGGAACGAGATTACTCCTGAAAAATTTTCATTATATCAAAACTACCCAAATCCGTTCAATCCTGTAACAAAAATAAAATTTGATATAAGCGGCTCATCAGCAGCGCAGACATTGCTTTCAGTATATGATATGCTTGGCCGTGAAGTTGAAGTATTGGTTAATAAAGAGCTTTCGCCCGGCACATATGAAGTTGACTTTGACGGCAGCAAATATGCCTCAGGTATCTACTACTATTCACTTAAAACATATGAGTTTTCAGATGTCAAAAAAATGGTCCTGATAAAATGATATGTTAAAAAGCCGTTAAGTTATGTTGTGACAAGGGAGTTTACTCCCTTGTTCTGCTTATATGAGTAACGTTAAAGGTGGATACACTCTACATTTATTTTTTTAAATCTAATTTGTATTTTCGCACATGGCTAAAACAAAAACCGAGTGCAGTTGTGGTATCATTCATGAGTTTGACAGCGAGACAGCAAAGAAATTTGAAGGCGGCATACCTGATTATATTGAGTGCAGTGAGTGCCCGGTTTGCAGTCCTGAACTGCTTGAAAAACCCGAAGACCACGAAGATGAGGCTTATAAAGAAGAAGCTGATATTGAAAAACTTCTTAAAGATGATGATATTGTGATCCTGGAAGATTTTGATGATCTTGATGAGGACCTGGATGATGAAGATTATTAAATAAATAATGTTATTTCATTAAACAAAAAAGGGGGCAATGCCCCCTTTTTAATTATAAATTGTTTTAGATATTATTTTGGATCCATTGCATAAGCATCTTCACCATGCAGTAATGTATCCAGTCCTTTTGTTTCTTCCTCAGCTGTAGTTCTTACGGGTGTAAAAAGATTAATAAGCCATAACATTCCGTAAGTAAATACAAATGCGTAAATTGAACTAATCAATATAGCGATTAACTGAACCTTGAAGAACTCTCCGCCTCCATGTAGCAGACCGTTTGAACCTGCAGCATTTATTGTTACTGTACCAAATATACCAAGCATAATTATACCTATCAATCCGCCAACACCGTGAACACCCCAAACATCAAGAGCATCATCCCACTCCAGCTTATTTTTTAGCGCAACAGCAAAGTAACATACTATACCAGCTGCTATACCGATAAATACAGCAGCTTTAAGTGAAACATATCCTGCAGCGGGTGTTATAGTTGCAAGTCCGGCAACCGCACCAGTTAACAGTCCGACAAATTTCGGTTTCTTTTCAAGCCACCATGCGATCAACAGCCACGTAACTGCAGCAAATGAAGCTGCAACATCAGTATTCAGAAATGCAGCTGCAGTTATACTATCAACTGCAAACTCACTTCCTGCATTGAAGCCATACCATCCAAACCATAACAAACCTGTTCCTAAAGCAATTAAAGGGATACTGTGCATTCCCGGGTCAGCCACTTTCCTTTTTCCGATATACAGTACCGATGCCAGTGCTGCAAAACCTGCAATATTATGAACTACTATACCGCCTGCAAAATCTTTTACTCCCCATTTAGCCAGAATTCCGCCGCCCCATATCATGTGAACAAATGGAAAATAAACCAGCAGCAGCCAAAGTGTCAAAAATATTAAATAAGCTTTGAACTTTACCCTGTTTGCAAATGCGCCTGTTATAAGCGCAGGTGTAATAATTGCAAACATCATCTGGTAAGCTATAAAAACGTATAAAGGTATTCCCGGGTTTATCGGGCTTGGTGTTGTTGGTGTTACACCGTTTAAAAATGCCATTTTAAAATTACCTATTATGCCGCCAATATCAGTACCGGTAGCCATATCCCCGCTGAAGCACATTGAATAGCCTACTATGTACCATATAACCGTGGTAATACCCATGGATACAAAGCTCTGCATCATAATTGTGAGAACATTTTTCCTGCCAACCAGTCCCCCATAAAAAAAAGCAAGCCCCGGAGTCATTAACATAACCAAACTTGTAGCCAGAAGCATAAAACCTGTATTGCCTGTATCAAACATATTTTAACTTCCTCCTTTTATAAAATAACTGCGTTTAAATCAAAAAATAATCTGAACAATATAACAAAAATAATATTCAGAAAATATCTGAACAATGAGATAGGTCATAAAATAAATGTTTTGTCACAATTGTAATTATCATTCATAAAAGTTATTTTTGAAATATAAACACCATAAAACTATTTATAATAAAATGTAATTTAATAATGAAAAAAAGACAGAATTACATATTAATCGTTTTCATTTTATTTACCAGTACAATCTATACACATTCACAGGAAACTGAAAAAAAAGGATTGTTCGCGGGATTCCCCGAAGAACTGACCTTAAGCGGTTATGTTGATGCATACATTGCCTATGATAATGATAAGGGCAATTCGATCAGGCAGTTTTCAGGTATTGCGCCCTACAGGGATGAATTCAGGATAAACATGGCTGTGCTTGCCCTAAGGTATAATTCAAAACATATTAGGGGCAACATTGCATTGCAGTTTGGTGATGTACCTAAATTGAACTGGCCGCAGGCACCCAATGAATACCTGCAGTATATCCAGGAAGCCAATATTGGAGTAACCCCGGGAAAGAATTCATGGGTAGATGCAGGGTACTTCCTGACTCATATAGGCGGTGAAGGAATTATACCCAAGTACAATTTCTTTACGTCATTTTCCCTGTGTACATATTATGAGCCGATCTACCAGAGCGGTATAAAATATTCTTACACAGGAAAAAAATTCTATACTTCATTGATGCTGTTAAACGGCTATAACGTTCTGGCAGATAACAATAAAAACAAATCATTTGGCCTGCAAATTGGCTATAAACCAAACGATAAAGCGGATATTACTTTTAATAATATCACCGGTAATGAAATGCCTTCCGGAACTGAAGGAAAAACCAGGATATATAACAATCTTGTTGTTAAACTTTTTCCTTCAAAAAAGCTGGATGTAATCCTGTGCGGTGATCTTTGTTTACAGGAAAAATCAAAGATAGATGACCCGGAAGCTTCAGGCTCAATGTTCTCAGCATTTGCATCTCTTAAATACCGTGCTGCAAAAAAAATTGCTTTGATGCTTAGGGGTGAAATATTCCAGGATAAAGATGCAGTTATGAGCCCGGTTTATTTACTTTCTGATAGTACTTCAAGCGGGCTGAAGGCATATGGTGTAACCGGGGGTGTTGAATACAACCCGGCTGCTAATTCATATTTCAGGCTGGAAGGAAGATACCTTGCAGCTGATCCGGATGAAAAGATATTTTTTGAACAGAAGAATAACCGCTTTGAGGTCATTCTTTCAGGCGGAATAGAGTTTTAAATATTCATTTATATACAAAAAAAGGAGAGTTTTACGACTCTCCTTTTTTTATTTAAATCACCTGAATCGCTATTTGCATCATAGTGAAAATGCATTATATTTGCTGAGTAGATATTTGGACCCTATGTAATACTATTAATCAATTAAGTTTTGGGTAACCAGGTACAGAAAATTAACCGCTGTTTCTCTAACTGCTTTTTTCCTAACTAGCTGTTTATCTAATAGCGGTCATTAAGAAAAAGGGCTCTTTTACGGGAGCCCTTTTCTGTTCTTATTCATATAATTAAATATTCTTACACAATTGAAGACTTACTCAATGGATGACTTTTCTGCATCGTACCTGTATATGGCCGCGTTTATCATTGTACTGATACCGCAGTCATCAACAGGTTTTACCAGGTAGCCATATGCATTTGCTGTCTTTGATTTTTCTATTGTTTTATTATCATAATTACCGGATATATATATTACCGGAATACCAAAATTTTTCTTGATAATAGAGGCTGTTTCGATACCATCCATATCCCCTGCAAGGGATATATCCATAAACACAAGGTCCGGAGTTAACATTTCTACAGCTTTTATTGCTTTTTCACCTTTGGATTCTATTCCAATTGCTTCATGGCCAATCCTGTTTATAGTATTTGCCAGGTCAAGAGCAATTATTCTCTGGTCTTCAACAACCAGTACTCGGGCTTTTCTGAAAACAAAATTCATAGTATTATATATTATGTTCTGTAATGTGTTTTATGTTCAACATCTTTAAATGTTAATATAAATTCAGTCCCTGCTTCAGAGCTTATCTTAACATCTCCTTCAAGCTGCTCGATGAGAGTATTTATCAGCAATATACCCAGCTTGGAAGGATTTTCGGTCATAAAGTCACCTTCAGCACCTATACCATCATCTCTGTATGTAAGTTCAAAAGTTCTGTTAACTGTCCTTTTTATCCTGATGAGAATATTTCCTTCCCTTTTGCCGGGGAAGGCATGTTTGAGGGAATTTGTAAAAAGCTCATTAATCATAAGGCCGCACGGAAGGGCTGTATCAATTGAAAAATATATATCTTTGATATCTAAACTTACTTTAACCCTTTCATTGGTTATTCCGAAGGAGATCATTAACTGATTGCACAGGTCATCAATATATTCATAAAAATTGATCTTGCTGAAATCCTTTGTTTTATAAAGCTGCATATGGATAAGAGCCATTGAACGTATACGCTGCTCACTTGCCTTAAGATATTCAACTGCCGGGTTACCCGGTATCTTATTTGACTGTATCCTTAAAAGGCTGGATACAGTTTGAAGGTTATTTTTTACCCTGTGATGGATTTCCTGGAGCATTGTGACTTTTTCAACAAGTGATCTTTCAAGCTCTTCAGTTCTTTCTTTTACGCGTTCTTCCAGTGTGCGGTTCAGTTCCCTTATCTCATTTTCAATTTTTTTTCTTGCACTAATATCCCTTATTGCTGCAACAACAAGGATCTCACCATCAACTTCCGAATTGATGGGAGAAAGGGATATTTCTAC
>CAZOAP010000158.1:0-8034 GCA_964577645.1 uncultured Ignavibacteriales bacterium | reverse complement strand
AGCACAAGGGGTATCCCTAAATATCTGTCAAAAAACCTGAAGATCTTTTTTCTACGCATCTGTACTTGAAAGATAATTAAATATATATTTTATATCAATTCAGCTATCTATATTTACAACCTGAATTGTGTTTTTACGTTCCATAATTTCTATTTTATGCTTATTTTGCCTGTAAACAGCTAAAACTGATGATATCAAAAAGTGAAGAAAAAAAGCTGATTTCTGCAGCTTTAAAGGTTATGAAGAATTCCCATTCCCCGCACTCAAAATTCAGGGTAGGCTCTGCATTGCTTGGTGTATCAGGGAAGGTGTATTTAGGTACAAATGTGGAGTTTGACGCATTGACATTAACAGTTTGTGCTGAAAGAGCAGCATTATTCAGCGGAATTACCGGCGGTGATAAAAAGTTTAAGGCAATTGCGGTTGCAACAAGCTCAAAAAAATTTGTTTATCCATGCGGGTTATGCCGTCAGGCTTTGGTTGAATTTAACCCGAATTTATACGTGATACTTATCTCTAACAATAAAAAGATTAAAAGCTTTATTTTAAAAGATATTATACCTAATTATTTTAAGTTATAAACAGCATAATGCACGATATTGAAAATAAAAAAATGAGCGGTCAAATAGAGGTGATTTGCGGCTCAATGTTCAGCGGAAAAACTGAAGAACTTATCAGGAGATTAAGAAGAGCGCAAATTGCAAAACAACGGGTTGAAATATTTAAACCCAAAATTGATAACCGATACAGTGATAGTGAAATTGTATCACATAGTGAGCAAAAAATACCTTCAACAGTGGTTGAAACAGCTGAACAAATACTTCTTTTTTCTGCTGAAGCCGATGTGATCGGAATAGATGAAGCTCAATTCTTTGATTCATACCTGGTTGAAGTATGCCAGAACCTGGCTTCCCAGGGTAAACGTGTAATTGTAGCAGGACTTGATACTGATTACCGTGCAATTCCATTTGAACCTATGCCGCAACTGCTGGCAATCGCTGAATATATCACTAAAACACTCGCTATTTGCGTTAAATGCGGCGCACCGGCCAATCGCACTCAGAGAATATCAAATACTGGTGATAGAGTACTTGTAGGGGCAACTGACCTATATGAAGCGCGCTGCAGAAGCTGTTATGAAGAGCCAGTGGATTAATTATTTTTGTCATTCCCGCGAAAGCGGGAATCCAGAATTTAAGTTTATTAATAATCAAAAACAACCTATCCAACTCCTACAAAGGAGGGGCTGGGGGAGGTCATTTGAATAACAAGACCATCACATCTTTCGGAACTGCATTTATTGAACCCGGGGAACCCTTATATACAGAAATAACTGAAATAGGAAAAATTATCGCAGGCGCCGGGTATACAGTTTGTTCAGGCGGTTATTACGGTTCAATGGAAGCAATCAGTAAAGGAACATTTGTGGCCGGCGGTAAAACAATTGGTATAGGCGTAAAAGGATGGGAAAATAAACCGAACCAATATCTTGGTGAAAGTATACTGGCTGAAAATCTAATGGACCGTATATTAAAGCTGATAAATTCTGCTGATATATATATTATTTTCAGAGGAGGTACAGGCACCTTACTGGAAATATCAGCAGCTTTGGAATTGATGAATAAAAAAGTAATGCCTGAGAAGAAGATGATATTTTATACTGATTTTTGGAAGAATATGATCAGCATTTTACATCAGGATTCAGGATCATTAAAAGAATTACTGAACAGAAATATATTTTTTATACAAAAACCCGAGGAAATATTAAAACTTATTTAGATAATCCTTCCCTATTGTAATATCACTGTTTATTTTATTTAAAAAATCTTAATTTACTTAAAATTCACTGGAGGTATTTAAGATGAATAAAATACTTACATTTCTGCTAATAACTATTATATTTTTTATTTCTAAAAATCCATTACTAAGCCAATGGGTTGAGCTTAACACAGGAGTTACAACAAAGTTAAACTCGATAAGCTCAATTAAACAGATCACCACCTGGGCATGCGGAAATTCAGGAACTGTGATAAAGAGCACAAATACCGGTGATACATGGCAAAATGCAAATTTCGCTGATATTCCTGTTACTGTAAACTTAAACCATATTTACTCTTTTGATAATAATGTTGTACTTTGTGCAGGTAATGATGGTAACAGTACATTTTTGTATAAAACTAATGACGGCGGTTTATCCTGGGTAATTGTCAAGCAGCAACCCGGTGGGAAGTTTAATGCGGTGCATTTTATTGATAACAATACAGGTATTCTTATTGGTGACCCGGTTGGCGGAAGATGGTCAATATGGAAAACAATTAATGGCGGAAACTCATGGGATTCAGCCGGATGTTTCCTGCCTCAAAATAATAATGAAAAAGGATTTTCCAATGCACTCTGGGCTGCAGGTAACTCCATTTGGTTTGGTACCGATAATTACAGGATATACAGGACAATTAACTTTGGCGCAACGTGGGTAACATACTCCACAGGCACAGAAAAGAATTCGGCATCGCTTTGGTTTGATTTTGATTTTAACATAGGTCTCTCAGGAAATGAAAATTTAATTAAAACGATTAACAGCGGCAGCTCATGGTTCAATGAATCTCTTCCCGGCTCAGGAAATATTGCAGGCGTAACAGGCAGTGCACACTCAAGATATAACTGGGCAATCAGAAATGATAAGATATATGTTAACCCGCATAATGAAATTATATGGCGGTATGATTATACATCTCCTGCAGGTAACTATACATATATTACAATTGAAAGAAACGGTTATTTCAGCGGAGCAGTTTTTGCATTAAGGGATAACGGCGGTATATCTAGAACTTATTTCCTTCCTCTCGGAATAAATACAATTTCTTCAAATGTTCCTTCTGATTATAAGCTATTTCAGAATTATCCAAATCCATTTAACCCTGAAACTCATATCAGGATCGATATTGTAAAACATGGCCTGGTCAATTTATCAGTCTATGATATTAAGGGAAAGGAAGTTGAAACACTCGTTAATAATCGGTTGAATGCAGGTTCATATGATATTAAATGGAACGCTTCTAATTACACAAGCGGTGTATATTTCTACCGTATGCTTGCAAACGATTATGCTGAAACAAATAAAATGATTCTGATTAAATAAATACAAAAGCCGGCATTTTAGCCGGCTTTTTTTTATAATTATTATATTTGATTATTTCCTCTTGTAAATTATCTCTGTTGCCTTTGCTTCTTCTCCTGTTGGCATAACATTAAAAGCTGTAATTGTTATTTTATTGCTATCCTGAATATTTAATTCAGTTCTCCAGCCCCATTTTTCCGTACCTTCCTCATTAGTATCATAATACCCCATTACATTCAGGTTTTCGTTCCCCTGGCTGCCTTCTGATATCATGATAGCTGTTCCCATATGGAAGCTATCTACCCAGGCAGACTGGTATTTGCCCGTCATACAGTCAAATCCGAAGATGTTAATTCCTTCAAGAGGTTTGCCTTCAATTGAGCCTTTATATTCATGCAGTAAAAATCTTCCCCCAAGTACAGAGCTTATCTTACCCGAAACAGGCGATTCATCAGCCAATATACCGGGTTCAAACCAGGTTTTAGCTGTACCTTCCCACTCCCCCTCAAGCTCTTTTAGCTGCTTATGAACACCGGATGAAAGTGATTCACTGAATTTGTATCTTGCCATTAAATGTTTCTTCTATGTTTACTAAGTTGATTTTCGATTTAAATAATATTTGTAACTTCGTTATATTAAATAATATTACCCTTAAAATCTCATTTTATTTATACCATCTATAAGGAAATCAAACCCAAACAGCATAGTGAAATAAAATCTCCATTCTTTGCCATATGTAACGGTTTTCTGCTCACCGGTTGTTGAAGGGAATATCCTTGAAAACTCATCTAACCCGTATGATGCATTAAATGCAAAAGCCGTTGGGTAAACATAATATGAATAAGTTAATAACCTGAGCTCAAATCCGATATCTTTTTTAAAATCTTTTGGTTTTACGGCTTTGTTATACCATGCATTACCTACATCGCCGTAAACTGAAAAATACAGCTTATCAAAATAGAATTGCAGGAAGTTGAAATCAAGGTGAGTAGCTAATGGGAATCTATACGTTAAATTTGCGGTAGCATACCTGTTTCCTCCGATAGCATAGAACGGATAACCTTTCATATTGGGGAAACCGCTTGCATAGAAATCAAAGAAATTATCCTGTTCCGGACCGAATATCGTGCCGCCGCGCAATCTTAGGCTAAGGGAATGCGAGTTATTGAATAAACCGAATCCCTGCAGCAGGTCACCTTCCAGCCTGTGGAATTTAGCCTTCTGGAATGCCTCTGTAACATTACCCTGGTCATCTATCACCAGCTCGGGGTTCAGATCATTTATTTCATAATCATATCGTAACCTGAAATACCTGCCAATCGGGTTAATATCATCATTTTTATTGGGAAGGAAATTACTGTACGAATATGTCAAAGAAATATCCCTGCCCTTGAAATAATTTGTTGATGAAGCTGATACCTGCCTGTTTATAGATGGTATCACAAATGTGCTTAGTTTTGAGGAATATGAGGAAAATGTAAAGCCTGCCTTCATATTATGGTTGGCATTAATAATTTTAAACGCCATGCCAAACTCAAACTGCAGCAGGTCATAAGTAACATCTACGGGTATTGTATCAAGACCGGCAACAAGATCGGCATTTGTTTTCCTTGTTACGTTGTATCCTGCCAGTGAAAATGCCGGCGAAAATCCAAGTGAACGGATCAATTCCCTTTTAAACAGCGGGAATCCGTTATTATAATCAAACTGCAGGAAAAGATCGCGCTCAAACTGGCGGTTAACTGATGCACCGCCGAATATACCCATTCTTCCCAGCACATCCTGTGAATAGAAATATAATCCCGGCTTAATAATATCAAGGAATTTTCCGTCTTTAGTATAGTTATCAAATCTTAATACAGGTATGATAAACAGCGGCGTTGCAACGTTATTATATGTTGTAGAAGTGTAAGATTTAACACTGTCATCTTTAAAGTTCTTTAGATGCTCAAAGTCGTATTTATTTTTTGATGATGAAGAGTTTTCGCTGTTTTCCTTTGAGTATTTGCTTAAGGTTTTTTCAGGTCTGATGTAGTTTGCATTATTTTCAGCTATCAGTGTATCCAGTGGCTTGTAATCTTTTAATTCAGCTATTTTATAGCCGTTGGTTGTCCATGTAGCAAATGTAAGGTCACTGTTACCATCAGTTGATGGCATAAAAGCGCCGCCTAATACATTTGTCAGCTGCTGCATATAAACAATATTGCTTTCTTTTGACATCCTTGCACTGTTGATAAGGTCATACTTATAGATATTATATATACCTGTTTTATCGGAAGCAAAATAAATTGATAAGCCATCTTTTGAATAAACGGGATTTCTGAAATCAATAGTTGGATCACTGAAAATAAATGTTAATTCACGTGAATCAACATTAATTTCAGCTATCTGTCTTAGATCTTCTTTGGAGTAATCAAATACAATTGTATTTACAGTTGGTGACCATTTGGGAGCATATATCTGTTCACCGTTTGTAAAAGATGTGATCTGTTTAATATCAGTTTTATTCAGCATAGTACCTTTTGGTGCAGGAGCAATATATAGATTCTGGGTACCGTCATTATTCCTTACAAAGCAGATCCATTTGCCGTCAGCGGAATAAGCCGGTGCATGTGCCCTTAAACCGTTTGTAAGCTGGGTTTCTTCATCTTTTGCTATGTCATATTCATACAGATCAAAGACAACGGCATCATGTATATTCGGTTTATTTCTGCGTGAAAAAATTATCTTTTTGCCGTCAGGTGACCAGCCATAGCTGCCGCTAACGCTTGCTATCAGCATATCATCTTCTTTTGTACTGTTAACATTGTGTATGAACATAGAAGTTGAACCGTAATCATACTCTTTATTTGAAAGATATGATATTTTCTTGCCGTCGGGTGAAAATTGGGGGTAATAGTTGGCAAATCCAACCTTTGCAATTATATCACCTTCAACCTGAACCTTTTTAATAGGTTCAACCCTGTTCTTATAATCCTGTTTCAGAAATGCTTTCCATTCTTTATACAGGTCGCTGCCATCTTTGCCGGTAGCTTTTTTAAATGCTCCTTCGGAATTAAGCCTGGTAAGGTCACCCAAATTAGCAGAAATTTCCTTCAGCTTATCTTCACCGTAGTTTTCAGATATATAACGTACAAAACCAAAACCCTGGTTATAGATCGATTCAGCTTTGTATGTCGTTACTGAAGCGAACTGTCCCATATCTTCCCATGAGAGCATATTATCACCAAGTACACGCATGCGGAGTATCATATCCCTGTGAGCATCCCAGTAATCATATCCAAGCTGCTGGCGCTGGTATTGTGCAGTACCTTCAGCATACCATGCGGGAACTCCAACACCTGAAATAGGATAAGAAATGATCGTGTTTGGATAGCCGTATAATACATCGGGCCTGCGCTCTTTTTCGTAATTTAAGAACTGAAGATAAATGGAGGGTATTTTTGTCGAAAACTTCATTGATGCCGGTACCTGTATTACATGTGTGAACTCATGGGTAATAACATTACGAAGCCAGTTGTGTGTACCTCTCAGGTCAAAATCAAGTGATGCTGATGCTATCTCTATCCTGTTGCCGTAATAATCCGTTGCACCGTTGGAAATATCTGATTCATCATTAATTATCCATGATGTTTTATCGGCCGGCTTGTAATTGTATAATGAAGTAATCGGTCCGTAAATTTCTTCTGCAATTTTTGCTACAATTTTAGCAGTTCTTTCAGTGCCGGTATGGTAATGGATATAAAAATGTTCAGTTTCTATTGTGAACCAGTCAAGCTCAGGATTTGGCTCAAATTGTGCATAAGTGCTGAGGGATAGTATAAAAAGCAATAACAGGATTCTGGATATCATATAATGTATTAAATTTTGCTAAATGAGTAAAATAATAGATTTCCCCGATTACGGGTATGACAAAAGACAAGATTAACTGAAAATGACAGTTATATCAATGATAAAAAAATATCGAAAATTCAGTGATTTGTTGAAAAACGGGTAGATGTGTATGCTATATTACAATTGTTTGTTTTGCAAATTTATGCTAAATCCTGCAAAAAGTAAAGGGGCAGATTTAATCCGCCCCATTTAAAAATGGCGCCATGGTGTAAGAGTGAATTTTGTAACATTTTAGTAAGGTTCACCCTTGCAGTAAGGTTAGTTGTTCATTAAGGTTAAAGTAAATTAAGGTTTATTATAAATCTGACTCCCGGTTTATAAGGTTTTTATTTTATTAAGGACATTTTCTTTACCATTCGGAAATCATTTGTCATGATCTTGTACATATATATACCGCTTGAAAACTTTGCGGCATTCCAGTTCACTTCATATGTACCTGCTGTCATCTGCTCATTAACCAATGATTCCACTTCCCGACCGAGCATATCATAAACGGCAAGCTTTACAAAAGCTGCTTTTGGGATAGCAAATTTAATTTTTGTATTTGGGTTAAACGGGTTCGGATAGTTTTGAGAAAGCGAATATTCATTTGGAACTTCTCCTGTAATTATATTTATTCCCAATACACCGCCGGTTGTAGTTTTAAATACCCTGCCTTTGGTGCCTGAAACATATCCTAGATCTGGATTCAGGAAATATGCAGCAAAAAGTGTATCACTATTAAGCTGTAAAACATCCTGCCAGTTTGCACCACCATCAGTAGTTTTTAATACTCCTTTATCTTTTGTAAGGTAACCTGTAAGAGAATTTACAAATTTCAGTGAATAGAATGATTCATTTATACCGGTAGAAACTGTTTGCCAGCTTTCACCCTGGTTAGTGGTCTTTATCATTTTACCGTACAATCCTGCGGCATAACCTGTATTATTATCCAGAAAAGAAATATCCCTGTAAGTTATCCCTGTATCAATATAATTAACTGACCAGTTTAAACCGCTATCTGTAGTTTTGTATACTTTGCC
>CAZOAP010000157.1:0-8050 GCA_964577645.1 uncultured Ignavibacteriales bacterium | reverse complement strand
TACTTGAAGGCAGGGAGTTTGAAAAAGAAATTGCATCCAATGAAACAAGGTTTGACAGAAGCTTCAACGGTCCTCACCACCAGCTGAAAGTGCATAATGTTGTGCTTTCCAATACTTTCATAAAGGAAAGATCAAAGTTCAAGATCAACCTGGGTCACACTTACAACCGCAGGCAGGAGCGCGAAGGCAATGACGAAAGATTCCTGCCCGATAGCCTTCAGTTCGGCAATCTTGATATGGTGCTTAATACAACATCGCTTGATGCAAGCTGGATATATACGTTAAGCAAATATACAGAGCTAACTTTTGGCACTCAGGGATTTATCCAATCCAACATTAACCACGGCGCAAGAAGGCTTATTCCTGACTCTGATGTGAAGTCAGTTTCAGCAACGGGAATTATTAATTTCAAAAAAGATAAGTTCACATTTGAAGGCGGTGCAAGGTTTGATATATTCAATGTTAAAACGGTTGAGTACGGTGTTAAAGATTCACTTGATTACTACCCGGCAATTGATCCAACTTACAGATCAGTAAACGGTTCAGCAGGAATTACTTATAAATTATTCAAACCGCTGTTATTCAAAGCAAACGTATCAACGGGATTCAGGGCACCTAACCTTGCTGAGCTGACCTCAAACGGCCTGCATGAAGGTGTTTTCCAGTATGAGCTTGGCAACAAGGATTTTAAAAGCGAACAAAGCATAGAAGCAGATCTGGGACTGGTTTTTGACAGCAAATATGTTTCAGCGGAAGTATCAGCATACAATAACAAGATAAATAATTATATCTATCTCGGGCAGACAGATGATACACTGCGCGGTTACCCGGTGTTCAGGTATATACAAAGTGATGCGACGCTGAGAGGTTTGGAAGCTGATCTGACAGTTAAACCTATTGACTGGTTAAGCCTTAGAACATCTTACTCAACAGTAATTGCAAAAAGAAGTGATGATGTGAACCTGCCGTTGATTCCCGCAGATAAGATCACGGCTGCACTGCACTTTGAGCTTAACAACTGGAAGTTTTTCCACTCGCCTTATTTTGAGCTTTCAACATATACCGCACTTGCAAAAACCAGGCTGGGTGAAAATGAAGCGGGCCTGCCTGCATATACTATACTTAATGCAGGTTTTGGGTGTGACCTGAGGTTTGAAAAACAGCTTATTAACATCACAATAAGCTGCAACAATCTGCTGAATAAAGTTTACATAGATTTCATGTCAAGAATTAAGCTGCTTAATGCAAACTATAACGGTAAAACATTTTACGGTAATAATATGGGCAGGAATATAGTTTTAGCTGTAAAAATACCGTTTAAATTAAGCTATAACGAATAATACAATTAATTTTGGCTTTAATTTTTTTTATTGTTGATTTAACTTTATATTATTGAACTAATTAATATCCGGACTAATTTGAAATATCTATACATAATATTGTTTTTCACATTAATTTACTCATCGCCTATTCTTTCACAGGAAGATGAAGATGAGGAAGAGTACGAAGAAAAAAAAGAGCTTACCGATACAACCAAAAAGAAGGTCACCGCACTTGAAGAGATTGTAATAACCGGTACACGCACAGAAAAAATGATCATCGATATCCCCTACTCGGTATTCAGAGTTGATAAAAAGGAATTTGTTTACGGCAGAGACTTAAATGCAAAGGATATCCTGCAGGATGTACCGGGTCTTTTTATACAGACAAGGTACGGCAGTGAAGTAAGGATATCTATCCGGGGATTTGGAACAAGATCAAATACAGGTGTGCGCGGTATAAGGATACTGCAGGATGGTATCCCGGAATCAGAACCTGATGGCGAGACTACTATGGATGCTGTTGACTACACATCACTTGGCGGTGTTGAAGTTGTAAAAGGCAATCAGTCATCATTATACCCCAATTCACCCGGCGGCGTAGTTAATTTTCTTTCTGACCTGAATTTTACAAAGAGCTATGTAAGGCTTGTAAGTATGGTTGGCGAGTATAAGCTTTCACAGGGCGGCGTAAGGCTTGGGCTTGTTGGCGATAATTCCAGATTTTTCCTTTCACAAACTTACAAAAATTACGTTGGCTACAGGCCGCATGGAGCTGAATACTCACATTTAATTAACGCCAATTATGTTACATATCCCAACACGCGGACATCGGTAGCGATACTTGGTAATTATGTACGCGGACTTGTAAGGTTCCCGGGCGGATTAACAGCTGAGGAATACAACACGGACCCATTCCAGCCGTATTTCCAGAACGTTGCAAGTGATATAAGGCGCGAAACACAAAAAGGCAGGCTTGCAATAAAATATAAAACATCATGGGGCAAGCTTAATGAAAATGAATTTGAGGTCATAGGTTTTGGCGCGGTAAAAGACCTGCAGTTCACAACAAATACACTGTACAATATTAAATATAAATATGTACTTGGCTCAACAATAAGATACACAAGCCGTCACCCGTTATTTAAAAGGGATAATGAATTTACTGCTGGCGCTGATTACAATTATGTAACCGGACCGCTAAGCGCATACACAAACCTAGGCGGCGTTAAAGGTGATGAGCTTCAGGCGCAGAATACTGAAACACAGAGCAATTACGGCTTCTTTTTTGAGAACCAGGTAAATATAACAAAAGGCAAATTATATTTTCTGGTTTCAGGCAGGTATGATAAATTAATATTCACAAATAACGATGAGCTGCTTGGCTTCAGGAATTCCACACGTGATTTTGACCGCTTCACACCAAAATTCGCGCTGAACTATAAGCTTACACCAACGGTATCTGCTTACACATCATTCGGCTTCGGGTTTGATTCCCCTTCAGCAACAGAGCTTGAAAACTATCCCTACAGTTCTAACAACGGTCTAACGACACTTAATCCCGATATTAAGCCGCAGACATCAAAGAACTTTGAAATTGGTATAAAAGGTAATGTGTTTAACCGCGGCAGCAAGTTCATGAAGAAGGCATTATTTGAGTTTACATTTTTCAACACAAAAGTTGAAGATGAGATCATTCCGTTCATTGTCAGTGACAGGGTTTACTTCAGGAATGCAGCGCAGACAAACAGGATAGGATTTGAAAGCGGTATGAAGGTTGAGCCAATTGAAAGAATGGATGTAATAGTAAACTATACCTATACAAACTTTAAGTATGATAAATACATATCAAGGTCATATGATGCAATAGGCAATCCGGTGGATGTTGATTACAGCAGCAACCGTGTGCCTGCAGTACCGCAGCACCTGGTGAACTTTATTGTTGAAGGTGAGCCTGAAATAGCAAAGCATTTAGAGGCATTATTGATATTTGACTGTGATTATGCTACAAGAATGTTTGTTGATGACCAGAACACTGAATCAACCAGTCCTTACTTTTTTGCGAATTTAATGGCAGGTATAAATTATACCAAAGATAAGTTCAATGTAATACTTTCAACCGGCGTAAAGAACCTGTTTGATAGAAGATATGTAGGGTTCATAAATATAAATGCTAACCCTGAGTTTCCGCAGAACCAGAGGCGATATTTTGAGCCCGGTGAACCGAGGAATTATTATGTTACGCTTAATATGAGCTACAAATTCTGATAACCATAACGGTTAACATTTGCTGATTATTATTCATTTGTAAAAAATAAATATTTTATTATATTACAACCACTTGAAATCCATCATTAAATACTGCAGCTATACCTATAAAAGGGCTATGGAATCGCCTTTTTTGAGGCTTAATTCAAGGGCACAGAACCTTACACTTCTGCTTCTTGGCGGTATGTTCATCATGGTTTCATTTGATCTAAGCAGCGAGCTTGCCAAGGAAAAAGGCGAAATTGATACAGTAATAGCTGTCATGGAAAATTCCATTCAGGAATTAAGCTTTACTGAGCTGCCTTCTTTCAATTTAAATCTGACAAAATTTGGTGTTGTACAGGAGTATAATACCCCAATCCAGACTAATGACGTCTTAAGCTTACCAAGAGACCGAGCTCCCCCAGTAGCCTAACCACATAAAATTTCATTTGTGATTTAATTTCATTGCAGGTAAGTAGTAATGCCTTGCTGATAATTGCGTGTGCATTTATGCATACATGATATCATTAAGAATTGTATAATTCAGTATTAGAGGCATCCTCCGCAGCTAATACAGCGCGAATTTACATTGATTGTTATTGACATTGCCGGCTGCCTGCAATGATATTTTTAAAACCATAGTTATATATGTTTTGTATGCTGCTTTCCATATTCACCGGATAGCCTTCATAAACTATAGTAACATAAGCTTATTTGAAATGTTTTTTAAAGATAAGCAGTACATCTCAGTTGTATTCAATTGATATATCAGTATGTATTATGATAACTCGGCTGAATATTACTTTTAAAGTTTGCTAACAATTGCAGAATTTTTGAAAAACAAATAATAACCAAACTTTCCTCCAACTTTTTTTCAGGAAAGAGACGTCATTAGGTTTGGTTTCATTTGTGATTAGATTAGGGCGGGTATTGACCGAATCCCGTTTATAACCGGATGGATACAGATGCTCCCCGCCCTGTTTTTTATATAGCTGCACTAAACAAAATAATAAAGTTACAATTAAACAATTTGCAGAAATTTTAATTGATAGTCTCAGCATTAAATATTAAAAAGTCAGATTGCAGTGTCATTTCAGGCTTTATAAAAAAGAATATAGTTATAATTCTTTCTGTATTTTCATTTGCAGTTATAAGCTATGACCTGACAACTGAATCTGTTGTTGAAGATTATGAAATTGAGTTCTGTAATGCATTATTAAAAAACGCAGCAAATCCATCCAAACAAAAAGCAGTTCCTTCAATAAGCAGAACTGAAGAAAAGACGATCGCAGGATTTACCAGTAATAAATCTGAATTGATCTTATCTGAAGTTTCCAGAAAAATCCAGAAGCGGCCTCCCCCGCTTTGCATAACTATTTAATAAACTAAACAAACAACAGGCTGTATTACATTTGTAATGCAGAGCTCATGGTGTACCTATACACTTTAGGGCTTAACGTTTTATGTGTGTATCTTCGTTTACATTCATAAAATATTATTACTAACAAATAAATTAAAACAATGAGACTATTATTATTAATTTTACTTTTGTTCTCTTCAATTAATATTTTTTCACAGAAAGTAACCGTTGTGGATAAATCCACGCTGCAGCCGATAGAAGGTGCGGTACTTACAAGCGGCGATGACGCAAAAATATTTGTAATAACAGATATAATGGGGCAGGCTGATATAAGCACACTTATCAGCGCAGCAACAATTAACATTAATGCTGAAGGTTACCTGGTAAAAACCACCACAAATAAAGGTTTGGAAGAATCAAAATACCTTATAGCATTAACCGATAAGAACTATTCCACCGATGAGATAATTGTTTCAACAACTAAATTCGGAGTGGATAAGTCAACGCAGCCGCAGGATATCGAAATCATCAGCGCTCATGATATTGCTTTCATGAACCAGCCAACAACTGCAGAGATGCTTAGCAATACCGGTGAAGTACTGGTTCAGAAAAGCCAGCTTGGCGGCGGCTCACCAATTATAAGGGGATTTGAAGCCAGCCGTGTCCTGATTATGGTTGATGGTATAAGGTTCAATAATGCAATTTTCAGGGCAGGACACCTTCAGAATGTCCTGAGGATCGATGATAATATTCTTGCAGGTGTAGAAACAGTGTTCGGGCCGGGTTCTTCAATATACGGCAGTGATGCACTTGGCGGAACAATGAACTTTTACACAAAGAACCCGATGCTCTCGCCGAATAACAAAACATTTTTCAGGGTTGGCGCATACGGAAGATTTTCAAGCGCATACACAGAAAAAACGGGGCACCTGGATTTTAATGTGGGTGCAAAACAAATTGCTTTCCTTGGAAGCTTTACATTTTCTGATTTCGGTGACTTAAGACAGGGTAAGAACACGAGTCCCTTTTTAAAAGGTGTATGGGATAAGGGTTTTTATGTGGAAAGGATAAACGGCAGGGATACAGCAATTGCAAATGATGATAACAGCAAACAGAAACCTACTGCATATCACCAGTATGATGGCGTTGCTAAAATTCTTTTTCAGCAGAGTAAAAATGTAAACCATATTTTAAGCTTCAGGTATTCAAACACAAGCGATGTGCCGAGATATGACAGGCTGACCGAAGTAACAGGCTCAGGTTTACCAAGAAGTGCTGAGTGGTATTACGGCCCCGAAAAATGGATGATGGGTTCATATAACCTGAACCTGAACAATATGAAAACATTATTTAACGATGCAAGCTTAACACTGGCATACCAGGATATTGAAGAAAGCAGGCATAACAGGAATTTCCAGAATAAATTCAGGACAGACAGAACTGAAAAAGTGAAGGTATATTCCGCAGGGCTTGATTTCATCAAGAAGCTGAAGAATAACGATGTAAGCTTCGGGCTTGAGTTCTATTATAATGATGTAAAATCTGAGGCACAGAAAGTTAATATTGATACTGATTCCACAGCAGCACAGAGCACACGCTACCCTGTTGACGGAAGCAATATGATGACATTTGCGGGATATTTAACAGATAACTGGAAAGTGCATAAATTTGTGAATATTAATGCAGGTGTAAGGTTCACTCATGTATCGCTGAATGCAGATTTTATTGATACAACTTTCTTTAAATTCCCCTACACAAAAATAGAGCAGAGCCAGAATGCAATTACAGGTAATCTTGGCTTTACGGTAAATCCCGGTTACGGCTGGAGGGCTGCTGTACTTGGTGCAACAGGCTTCAGGGCACCAAACGTTGATGACCTTGCAAAAGTATTTGAAAGTACAGCAGGCGGTTATGTTGTTGTGCCGAATCCTGACTTAAAGCCTGAGAATGTTTACACAGGTGAGTTGACACTCAGCAAAATATTTGATAACAGGATAAAGATTGAAGGCAATGCATATTACAGCATGATAAAAGATATAACAGTACTTGCTCCTTATACTTTCAATGGTGCTGATTCAATTCTTTATGACGGTGTGATGACAAAAGTTGTTGCAAACCAGAACAAGAATGAAGGTTATATTTACGGGTACAGCCTGAACCTGAATGCTGATATTACTGACTGGTTCACAATATACGGTAATGTTGTTTATACATACGGCAGGGTTAAAACTGATTCAACAGATGAACCACTGGACCATGTTGCCCCGGTATTCGGCAAAACAGGCGTACAGGTAAAGCTCAGCAAGTTCAAAGGTGAGTTCAATGTAATGTATAACGGGTGGAAGCACATCTGGGACTACAGCGCATCAGGTGAAGATAACGGTGCATACGCAACAAGCTACGGAATGCCCGCATGGTATACACTGAACTTAAAGGCATATTACCAGGTAAATAAATACCTGCAGCTTCAGGCAGGCGTTGAAAATATCCTCGACCAGAGGTACCGCGTATTTGCATCAGGTATAAGCGGTCCGGGCAGGAATTTTTCAGCTACACTGAGGGTAAATTATTAATTGTTTTTTTGAAATATAAATAGATAATGACCAAACTTTCCTCCTGTTTCATAAAGAAAAGACGTCAATTGGTATTATTCTGTTTATAATATTATCCGGGCGGGAATATAATAAACCCGCCCTTTTTTATAGAATTTAAAGTTTTTTTCAGGAATTATTGGATTTTATACGCTTTAATATAGAGCTATATTTGTGTGTAAGAGATGAATTTAAACTGATATATAATACATGCCAGAGAGAAGAAATGAAATTACTGCTTTTATAAAGAGGAATATTGTTTTCTTCCTGACTGTAATATCTTTCTTTGTAATCGGTTATGATCTTACAACAGAAATTGCCGAACAGAACAATGAAATAGAGTTCTATTCGGCGATACTTGTCAACTCTTCAAGCCCGGTTAAACAGGTAAATATTTCTGCTCCTGAATTAAATGTAAAACCCGCACATAAAATATCATACTATAATACCGAAGCCTTATTCAGCTCAGAACTCTCAGAAACATTTCAAAGCCGTCCTCCGCCAGCCGCATAGCATACAACAGGCATTTT
>CAZOAP010000156.1:0-8082 GCA_964577645.1 uncultured Ignavibacteriales bacterium | reverse complement strand
TTATAAGCTTTTATCAGGTTGTAAAGGGTCAGGTTCTGTATAGTTATATCTTCTTCTGCTTCGTCATCTATCTTGTAATCGCCGTCAAAATCGTTTCGGTAGAATACTTTCCTGTGCTCTTCTTCAAGGTTTGCAAATTCCTGGGATGCATCTTTGAACCGTTTATACTCCAACAAACGTTTTACCAGCTCATACCTTGGGTCTTCCTCTTCCTCAACAATTTCCTCAGGCTTAAAGAGCATCATCTTGGCTTTTATCTGAATAAGCGTTGCAGCCATTAAAATGAACTCGCTGGCAAGCTCAAGATCAAGCACCTGGATATAATTCACATATTCGCAGAATTCATTGGTAATTTTTGAGATGGGAATATTATGTATATCAAGCTCATCCCGCTGGATAAAGAAAAGCAGCAGGTCTAACGGACCCTCGAATTCATTGAGCTTTATTCTGTACATAATTCAGCGAATATAAAGGTATCTTTTTTGAATTTAAATGCAGTAATACAATAAAACCATTTCCATTAATTTACTCATCCGATGACTTAAAGTCATCGGATGAGTAATAATAACGTTCCCAAGCTGGAGCTTGGGAACAAGAAAAAAATGATTCATTCCAATCATTTAAATTCATTGCTCCCCTCTCCTCTTAGGAGAGGGGGCGGGGGTGAGGTTTACTTACTCACTTACCTAAAATAAACCTGAAGCCTGCATAGAACTCTCTCCCTCTAGTGGGTCCCCAGATGAATGATGTATCAAAATAAGGACCGAATGGATCATCTGCACTTATTATAGGATTATCCTGCTTAAAGTTCAGAAGATTTTCTACACCTGCATAAAGCTCAACATACTTAAAGTTCTTTGAAAGCTGCATATTTATCAATGTATATGGTTTTGATTCAGTCGGCAATTGATACTCTGCAGGATTTGTTGCTGTTGAAGGCAGCCTCTGCTTACTGAACCAGTTGAGTCCTGCGCTTACACCCCATGATTTATTTGCCGGTGCATATGAAAATGTTGCAAGTATCCTGTGCTTTGCGTTGAACGGCTGGTCATACCTCACACCGTCTTTATCATATTTAAGATCAATGTATTTATATGAGAACTTAAGATCAATATTATTTAAAACCGTAAGGCTTACCTCACTCTGCAGTACGTTTGAAAAAGCTTTCCCTTTCAGATTTGCAAATATTACTTCCCTTGGGTTACTGTCATAATCCGGGATTATCTTATTGCTGAAATCTGTCCTGTAGAAATCTAAATTAAATGTACCAGAGTATCCATTGCCTCCAAAATAGAAAAGCATATCGGCTCCGAAGTTCAGCACTTTTTCGGGCTCAAGGTTGCTGTTGATGATTATATTTCTTGAGCTTGCCAGTAAATTTGAGTGTTCACTGAATAAATTTATTGTCCTGAAACCCGTCCCGATTGATGCCCTGAAAACAAGGGTCTTAACCGGTTCATATCTCAATAATGCCCTGGGAGTTACGATTAATTTATGCACGTTATGATAATCAAACCTTATACCTGTCATAATTGTAGCTTTATCACCAAGTATGTTTAGAGAGTTTTCAGCAAATACACCGGGTATTGATTCCTTTTTTATGTAATTGCCCGCATATGTTTTGCTAGTTGTATCTTCAAATTGTATAAGCTCATCCACTTTAAGATATTTATAGCTTAAACCTGTTTTTAGTGATGAGTTCGGCAGCACTTCAAATTCATAAAAGCCCATACCGGTAAAATTTGTCTGTTTGGCATCATATTTGGTGTTTCCGTAGAATGAGCCCTGGTCATAATATGATGAGTTAACATACATTTTCATTCCGCTTGTCTTTGACATCTGTTTGCTGAATCGTGTGTAACCTTCAAATGAATTAATATCTATTGTCTGCTGGTAAAGCTTATGTCCGTGTGTGGTAACAGAACCATGCAGGTTGTTTTTCTGTCCGCCTTCGCGTTTTTCATTCCAGTACCTGCCGGCAATGTTGAATTCAGTGTTTTTAACTGAATCCACGTAATTCCATTTATTGTAGATAGTGTATCTTGTTGTCAGAGGGTTATCCAGGAAACCATCGCCGTTATCATCCATTGAATTTGATTTCTGGACTGTATGAAGTGTAAGTATATTGCTCCATTTCTTTGTGATCGGATTTGCGAAATTCAGGTTAAACTGTTTTTCCAGTCCGCTGTTTACAAACCCGTTCACTAACAGCCTGTCAGAATTCTTGTATTCCTTCAGAATAACATTCATAATACCGCTTATTGATTCATATCCCTGCATCACGGAGTTTGAGCCTTTGAATATTATTATTTTTTCAATCGATGTTCCCGGTATACTTGATATACCGTATTTTACATTAAGTCCGTTCATCAGCGGCATGTTATCTATCAATAGCTGTGTATATGCACCTTCGAGTCCTAATATTTTCAGCTCTTTTGCATCAGTAATAATATCAGTTACCGCCACCTCTACTGAAGAGTTCCTGCCAAAACATCCTGCAAGGTCACAGCATGATTCCTTTTTTAATTCACCAGAAGATATTATCTCTGACTTAGCATTCAGATTACCGAAATAAGTCGACTTTTTGTTTCCTTCTACATTTATTGTACTTGTTGACATGTTCGGCTCCAGCAGAACTTCCACCTGTTGTTTATCTGCAGCATCTACGGTATCGGTTTTATAGCCTGCGTAAGATACAACAAGTCTGAGATCGGTGATATTTACCATAGTAAGTGAGAACTTACCTGTTGAATCTGTTATAGTACCTTTTGTTGTATTTATCCATTTAACAACTGCGGCATCAAGCGGCTGCTTTTTGCCTTCATCATCACCGTATATATAACCTGTCATGTTTTGCGAAAACAACACACCGCCATATGAAAGGATAAATAATAATATTAAAATTTTAATTTTCATTTTTCTATTTTGCTCATTTCATGAATTTTTGCAAATATGAATCGGGCTCTTTTTCAAACTTGCCTTTGCAGCCGGCTGAACAGAAATAATATTTCACTCCGTTATGTACAGTGTTTATATCATGCTTCCCGTCAGGATCATTACACGGCATACATACCAAATGATCTGTGAATTTTGCCGGTTCTTTTTTGAACGCCATTTGGCATCCTTCATTGCAGAATTTTATATCCTTATCAATATATCTTAAGCTTATATAATCACCGGTGATTTCATCACCTGTTACGGGACATTTTAATGTTGAATCAGCATAATTTCCGTTCATATACATATTGTTTGTAAATTCTGCTTTTGAAAATGCTGCTGCAATTGCAATTGCAGCAAGGATGAAGGTTAAATTCATATTTTTATTTCATGAAAAATTATTTATAAATATCCCGCGGTAAAGCCGCAGGCTTTAATTTAATCTGGAATGAAATAAATAAGCTAAATTCTGAGAACTGACGTGGTAAGGAGTATATTTGAAGTTTTGAATTTATGAATTACAGGGATAAATCCTGCTGATTCATTTACTGTTACTGCTGAAATTAAACTGAAAAAAAATACTTTAGTATTCTCTGTTTTCTTTATCAAAACAGGCAATGAAACATCCTGTTCCATACTTTTTTCAATGTGAACCTGGCAGCATGACTTACTGTCATCTTTAATAATAACTTTACTGCTATTTTCATCATCTGCGCAGGGATCTTCTTTGCAGCAATCCATTTCGCAGGTTATGTATCCGTTATTGATGAATATACAATCAATATGCGAAACTGCGTATGCAAAGTTACCGCCTGAAAGCAGTATGAACGCTGTTAAAATGCTTATAATATTTTTAAAATTCTTTTTCAATCTATACAAATTTAACACATCATGTCATTAAATGGAATGACTTTTATCATAAAATTTGAAATTAAATTCTTCGTAAACCTATAAAAAACATATATGCAGGTTTCAATTAGCTTGATTAATTCCATACTGAAATCTATATTTGCCTAATGTCAAAACACCTGATCGGAATTATTTCGAAAATTTTAATAGTTTATGTCCTCTTCCTGGCATTTAAACCCTGCGTTGATGACCATACTATTGATTTTTGCCAGACAGAAGGAATTATCCATTTAGAAAGCCAGCATTCCGAAGATCATGAAGATGACTGTTCGCCTTTTTGTAACTGCCTTTGCTGCAATACACTCGTATCAATATCCAAAACTCATACCTTAAACTATATTCATTCAGCATACCATCCCGGTAATTCTCACACACAAATATTTCCTGTATCGTATACACCAACATCACCGCCTCCAAAAGCGTAAACTAATTAATAATTTATAGCTTCACCAAAATGAGCCGCATTATATGCGGAGCACTTTAATTTACTTTAATTAGTTTATGATAGATAAAATTATTGCTTTTTCAATAAAGCAAAAAATGGTTGTGGTATTTTGTGTCCTCATATTAGTATTAGCCGGTATATACTCAGCCTTAAAGCTGCCAATTGATGCAGTTCCTGATATCACGAATAACCAGATACAGGTAATTACTTCAAGCCCCACACTTTCAGCATCAGAAGTTGAAAGATTTATTACATACCCGGTTGAAATTTCGATGAAGAGTATTCCCGATGTGCTTGAGCTCAGATCAATATCAAAGTTCGGCATATCAGTGGTAACAATTGTATTTGATGATAAAGTAGATATTTACTTTGCAAGGAACCTCGTTTTCCAGAAGCTTAAGGAAGCCGAAGAGAATATGCCCGAAGGCTTGGGCAAACCCGAAATGGCACCTGTAAGTACCGGACTTGGTGAAATATATCAATATGTAGTAAGACCTGAAAACCCCAAAGATACATCATTTACTTATGCACAGTTGAGGGAAATACAGGACTGGATTGTTAAACGGCAGCTGCTTGGCACCGATGGTGTAGCCGAAATTAACAGCTTTGGCGGATATGAAAAGCAGTACCACATTCATGTAAACCCCGAAGCCCTTATCAATTACAATATCACTTTAAATGAAGTATATGATGCTGTTACTAAAAATAACAGTAATGTAGGCGGAGGGTACATTGAAAAACAGTCTAATCAATATTCAATAAGGGGTATCGGCTTGATAGAATCTATGGAAGATATCCGTAACATTGTTGTGAAAACAGAACACGGCACACCTGTTTATTTAAAACAGCTTGCTGAAGTTAATTACGGTGAAGGCTTAAGGGTTGGTGCAGTTACACAGGATGGGAACGGCGAAGTTGTAACCGGTATTGTAATGATGCTCAAAGGAGCAAATTCCCGGGAAGTTGCCGCCCGGGTACATGATAAAATTCAGCTTATAAAACCTTCCCTGCCTAAGGGAATAACAATTGATGAATTCTATAACAGAGAGCATCTTGTGGATAAAACCATAGGCACAGTTGAAAAAAATCTAATTGAAGGCGGAGTAATTGTCATTTTAGTATTACTGCTTATGCTGGGTAATATCCGCGCTGGATTAATTGTAGCTTCAGTAATTCCACTTGCAATGCTGTTTGCACTGATAATGATGAATGTATTTGATGTTTCTGGCAACTTAATGTCACTAGGCGCAATTGATTTTGGTTTAATTGTAGATGGCGCTGTAATTATTGTTGAATCAGTAATTGTTGCAGTTGGATTAAAAATTCATCTTAATAAAGGACCCCTTACAAAAGAAATTATGGATGAAACCATATTTTCATCTTCATCCGGAATTATTAAATCTGCGGTATTTGGAGTACTAATAATATTGATAGTATATCTGCCTATCTTCGCTTTAGGCGGTATTGAAGGCAAAATGTTCAAACCGATGGCATTTACTGTTGGTTTTGCATTGGTCGGTGCTTTGCTCCTTTCGCTTACATACGTACCAATGATGTGCTCTCTCATATTAAAAAAGAACCTTACTGAAAAAGTAACTATTGATGATAAGATCATAAACAGTATTAAAAAACTTTATACACCGGTACTTGAATTTTCTTTAAAAAATAAGATGGTAGTTATCGGAACGGCTGTGCTTCTGCTTATTGGCAGCCTGTTTATTTTTTCCAGGCTGGGTTCAGAGTTTATACCTAAGTTGGATGAAGGCGACCTGGCATACCAGATAGTAAGGCTGCCTGGTATATCACTTACAGAATCTGTTAACATTGGCACAAAATGCGAACAGATCTTAAAAGCTAAGTTCCCTGAAGTAAAAACTGTAGTCACAAAAACAGGCGCACCTGAGCTTGCCACAGACCCGATGGGTCCGGAGTTCAGTGATGTTATTGTGATCCTTAAACCTATTGATGAATGGAAAACTGCACAAACCAAAGAAGAGCTAATAGAAAAAATGCAGAAGGAGCTTTCCATTGTGCCCGGTATCGGGCTGACCTTTACGCAGCCAATTGAGCTGCGCTTTAATGAATTACTTTCCGGCGCAAGGGGTGATATTGCGGTAAAAATTTTCGGTGATGATCTTGGAGTTCTCTCAGAAAAAGGAAATGATGTTTCAAAGGTCATGTCAACCATTGAAGGTGCTGAAGATATTTCTGTGCAGCAGCTCGAAGGTTTGCCCCAGCTTCAGATAAAAATAAACAGGGATAAAATTGCGCTTTACGGAATTAATGTTGATGATGTAAATGATGTTATAGCCACTGCGCTTGCAGGTAAAACCGCAGGAGTAGTATTTGAAGGTGACAGGAAGTTTGATATTGTTATAAGGTATCACAATGAATATAAAAGCGATTTAAATGCAGTCGGGAATATTCTCATAGCGGCACCTTCGGGAATAAAAATCCCGCTTTCACAGCTTGCTGAAATTGATATTAAAGAAGGTCCCGCAGAAATTACAAGGGATAACAGTAAAAGAAGGATAGTAATTCAAAGCAACGTACGCGGACGTGATATTGGCAGTTTTGTTGAAGAACTGAAAAATAAAGTCGCCACAAATGTTCAGATTCCGCCCGGTTACATCATTGAGTACGGCGGGCAGTTTAAGAACCTTGAAAGCGCTTCGGGCAGGTTGTTAATAGCTGTACCGGTTGCACTACTTTTTATTTTTGCATTATTATTTGTCGCATTCAATTCCGTTAAACAGGGCTTACTTGTATTTTCCGGTATTCCGTTTGCAATAGTAGGCGGAATTGTTTCGCTTTTGGTACGCGGAATGCCTTTCAGTATTTCCGCAGGAGTTGGTTTTATTGCTCTATTTGGAGTAGCGGTGCTTAACGGTATTGTTATGATAGCCTATTTTAACCGGCTGGAAGATGACGGAATAACAAACATACATGAAAGAATAATTGCCGGTACATCTGCCAGGTTGCGGCCAATATTAATGACAGCTCTTGTCGCTTCCCTGGGATTCATCCCTATGGCACTTTCTCACGGTGCAGGCGCAGAAGTACAGAGACCCCTTGCAACAGTTGTTGTTGGCGGGCTGATATCCTCAACACTGCTCACACTTTTAGTATTACCCGTACTTTACGGTATTTTTTATAAGCATACAAATCCTAAATATGAATTCAATAAAACAAAGTAAAAAATATGTATCATAAAATTTTAATTTTCATCATCCTGTTTATATTTTTATTTGCCTCAGGCAGAGCGGGGGCTCAAAATATGACCTTTGATGAAGCAGTAAAGAGTGCACTTGAAAACAATCTTGAACTGAAGGCGGCAAAACTTAATATATATAAGGAAGAAGCGGTAAAACTGAGATCTTTTAACATTCCAAGACCCGAGCTTTTCATTGAATACGAAGGTGTAAAAGGAGGATTGAAGAACTTTGAATCCAGAAAAATAGGAATTATGCAGGAGTTTGAATTTCCCACTAACTATTTCCTCAGGTCTGATGTTCAGGGTTCACAGGTTGAAATAGCAAAACATGAGTCAGATAAAATTGCGGTAAATATTAAGTATGATGTAAAATCTGCGTACTTAAACCTTATGCTGAATATAAAACTGCTGGAAGCTGCCCGCGAAAATCTTAAGATATACGAAGATTTTCTGTTTACAGCTGAAAAGAAATTCGAAGCCGGTTCAACCGGTAACCTTGAAGTACTTGGAGCAAAAGTTAGAAAGATAAAATATGAAAATGAGATCAGGAATATTGAATCTGAAATAATTAAGTCAC
>CAZOAP010000155.1:7139-8134 GCA_964577645.1 uncultured Ignavibacteriales bacterium | reverse complement strand
TCATCAGTTCCTATCATGCCAAGTGTGTTCAGGGTTGAATTTTCATACGCTTCGCCTGAGGTTTTGAACTCAAGCTTGTAATCAAGGAAATTATCGAAATTATAGTTTACATTTGTTGTTCCTGCATAAGTGGGGTTTATGATCTCACGGTATTTTTTTGAAATATAGGTAAAGCCAAGTCCGGCCGGTGACATAAGCCACTTTTGATTTCCTGTACTTAAGAAATCAATTCCCATTTCCTCTATATCAACGGGGCAAACCCCCGTTGCCTGAATTGCATCAACAACCAGGTAAATATTATGTTTTTTACAGAAATCAGAAATATTACGAATTGAGTGCCTGTAACCAAGGAACTGCACAATACTTATTGTAAATACACGAATATTAAAATCAAGCAGGGTACGCTTTATCAAGGCTTCATTGGCATAGCCTTTATCACTTGGTATAAGCATAACATTAACCTTGCCCTGCTTTTCCCTGTTAAGCCATGGATAAACTACTGCAGGGAATTCAGAATCAAGCATTGCAACATTATTATCCTTGGGGTCAAGCTGAATGCCGTTAGCAAAGATATTTATACCGTGTGTAGTATTTGATGTAATTATAATATCATCAGCACTGCAGTTAAGCAGCTTGCCGCAGGTCTGCCGGAACGCCTTTGCCTGGTTTAAATTGAAAAGGCTTAAGTTCAGGTAGTCAGTTGTGAATTTTGTAATGAACTCATTTAACTTATTTACAGAGAGCAGAGGGTATGGTGTATAATGAGCCGCATCAAAGTAAATGAACTTTTCCATGAACGGGAACTGCGCGCGTATTTCATTGTGGTTTTCCAGCATTTATTTCACTCCGTCAAGCGCGTTCTTAATATCCTCAAGCAGGTCTTCATAATCTTCAACACCTACTGAAAGCCTTACAAGCCCGTCAGTTAAACCGAATTTCTCGCGCTCTTCCTTTGGTACAGCACCATGGGTCATACTGACCGGGTGGCATACAAG
>CAZOAP010000155.1:0-7129 GCA_964577645.1 uncultured Ignavibacteriales bacterium | reverse complement strand
GAAAATTTGTGGCGGTGGTATCAACACCGCCAAGTGACTCAGCCCTGGAAAATATTTTAAGACCATTAAAAAAATTAACTGCATTTTCAAGCGATCCAAGATCAATTGATATCATCCCGCCGAATCCCCTCATCTGTTTTTTGGCAAGCTCATGCTGCGGATGTGATGGTAACCCGGGGTAGAATACTTTTTTTATTCTGTCCTTATAATTGTTATAAAGCTCATGTGCAATTTTAACCGCATTTTCATTGTGCCGCTCCATTCTTAAAGCCAGTGTTTTGGTAGCGCGCAATACTAGGTAACAGTCAAACGGCGAAGGTACTGCACCAACTGAGTTCTGTATGAACTTAAGCTGTTCGGCTATTTCAGGATTGCTTGTAGCTGCAAACCCGCCTATTGCATCACTGTGGCCGTTGATATATTTGGTTGTACTGTGAACTACTATATCAATTCCCATATCCAGCGGATTCTGGAAATACGGACTCATAAATGTGTTATCACAAACCGATATAAGCTTATTCACTCTGGCAATGTCTGATATCATGTCAAGATCAGTGAGCGTGAGCATTGGGTTTGTCGGAGTTTCAACAAATATCATTTTTGTATTCTGCTTTAACACTGCACCAATTGCATCATAATCAGATGTATCTACCCATGAAAAATCGAGACCCATCTTACGGAATATCCTTTCAAATATCCTGTAAGTACCTCCGTATACATTTTGTGAAACGATCACATGGTCTCCGCTCTTAAGCAGCGTTGCAATTGCATGTGTTGCACCCATCCCGCTGGAAAATGCGAAGCCGAACTTTGCATTTTCCAGTGCAGCAATATTGGTTTCAAGTGCTACACGTGTTGGATTTATAGTTCTGCCGTAATCAAAACCCTTTGATACACCGAATGCTTCATCAGCATATGTAGATGTTGCATATATAGGGATATTTACTGCTCCCGTCGTGGGATCAGGGTTGTTACCGGCATGAATAGCTTTTGTAGAAAATTTCATATTGTTTATGTAGGCGGCTGGCTTGCCAACCGCAATTAATTTTGATTGTGTTTTATATTAATGATCTAATCGTAACCTGTCTACTTTAAATTGAATAAGTATGTATTCCCGCTGGAGTTTATCCCGCACTTGACGCGGGACGGGAATGACAGCTACACAAAATCAAGTACATCATACCTTGTTAAAATTCCGATTATCCTTCCGTACTGGCTGACAAGAATAGCAGGTGATGATTTCAGGTTCTGTATTCCGTGCTTAATATCCTCTGATTCATCTATTACCGGATAAGCAACACCCATAACCTCTGATACCTTTTTATCTATTGTCGCAGGATCACTTATTATCATGCTCATCAGGTCAGCTTCGGTCAATGAGCCAATTGAATGATTATCGTCCAGCACAGGTATTTGTGAAACATTGTACTGCTCCAGCCTTGCAAGTGCATCACCTATAGTTTCATTCGGCGCAGCTGATACCATATTGGGGAGGCCGCCTGAAATCTTTGTCTGGAATACAACTCCTATTGTGGTTTTATCCTTTTCAAGCAGGCGTTTTTCCCGCATCCATTCATCTGAGTGATGTTTGCTTAAATACCTCTCGCCTGTATCGCATACTACAAATACTACCAGCCCGTTTTCATCAAGATCTTTAGCTACTTTTAGTGCAACGGCTAGATTTGTTCCTGTGCTTCCGCCGCAGAAAATACCTTCTTCCCTCGTCAAACGGCGTGACATGTGGAATGATTCTTTATCAGTAACATTAATAATTTCATCAATATATTTAAAATGAACATTTTCAGGCAGCATATCCTGTCCGATACCTTCAACAAGGTACGGTGTGCCTTCTGTCATAATACCTGATTCTTTGTAAGTTTTAAAAATTGAACCATACGGGTCAGCGGCAATTATTTTAATGCTCGGATTCTTCTCTTTTAAGAATCTGCCGGTTCCGCTCACAGTTCCACCGGTACCAAGGCTGCCTACAAAATGTGTGATCTTTCCATGTGTCTGCTCCCATAGCTCAGGTCCGGTTGTGTGATAATGCGCATCAGGGTTTGAAGGATTATTATACTGGTACATGAATAATGAATTCGGAGTATCAGCATTTATTCTTTTTGCAACGCTGACATAATGCTCCGGTGTATCATGTTTTGCTGTCATAGGGCATATTACAACATCAGCACCAAGTGCCTGAAGGTAGCGGCGTTTTTCAACTGATACTTTTTCTGTCATCGTGAAGATACACTTGTAGCCTTTTATTGCCGCTGTAAGTGCAAGCCCTATGCCTGTATTTCCGCTGGTAGCTTCTATTATGGTTCCGCCAGGCTTTAAGATTCCGCGCTTCTCAGCATCTTCTATCATTGCAAGCCCAATCCTGTCCTTAACACTTGCCCCGGGATTCATTGATTCCATCTTTGCGTAGATGGATGCTTTCATATCTTTTTTAAAATGGTTTAATTTAATTAAAGGGGTTTTCCCGAAGAGTTCCAGTACACTGTTTACTACTTTCATTTTAAAATATCACTTTCATTACAAATTTCTTTAAGATCAGTTATTTTCTTTTGCTGCAATACTTTTTTTAGCCGGGTCTTCACTGTATACATCAGGGTACCACAGTTCCATACATCTATCAGGAGAGTGGAATTTAATAAATCCGTACTGTGAGTACAGCCCCTGTGCATCACGGGTTAGGAGCATCCATCTCCTGAATCCCTGGAGCTGGGGGTGTTTAAGTATAATTTCCATTAACCTTTTTGAAAGTCCTTTGCCGCGGTGAGCTTCCAGTACGAACACATCTCCAAGATAACCGAAAGTAGCATAATCAGTAACTACCCTTGCAAACCCAACCTGCTCACTCCCGTGATAAATGCCAAAGCATTCGGAATTTTCAATTGACTTCTTTAATACTTCCTTAGGCAATCCTTTTACCCAATATGATTCATTTGCCAGGTAATTATGGATCACGTCAAACTCCAGCTTATCTTTATCAGTTGAAAATAAATATCCCTCAATTATTTCTTCAAATATCATAAAACAATTAATCTTAGTATTATATTACCCATTACTCATTGATAATTACTAATTGTCAAAGCGGTCTCATTAATGGGAATAACAACACATCTCTTATAGATTGGGAATTCGTTAATAGCATTACAAGCCTGTCAACTCCCAGTCCTACACCAGTAGTTGGCGGCATACCTATTTCAATTGCTCGTAAGAAATCCTCATCAAGCGGGTGAGTTTCTTCTTCGCCTCCTCTGCCGCGCTCAACCTGTTCTTCAAGCAGTGCGCGCTGCAATACCGGGTCGTTAAGCTCTGTGTATGAATTGCCAAGCTCCCACTTATTTATATACGGCTCAAACCTTTCTACAAAAATCACCTGCTCCGGGTCTTTTTTCATATCAGCAAGCTGCTGCATGGTATACTCCCTTAGTGGTTTGCACAATGGGGTTGAATCAATTGGATGATCAATTACAAAGGTCGGCTGAACAAGGCTATCCTCGCATGTTGCTTCAAATAATGCTGATATTACCAAACCTTTGCTGTGAGATATCTTCGGGTCAAGATCAATATCCTTATCTTTCATGAACTGAATGATATCAGCCTTCTTCATATTAAGAACATCAATGCCGTTCTTCTCAGCAATAGCATCTGTCATTCTCAGGCGTTTCCATGGCCGTTTAAAATCGATCTCAGTACCCTGGTAATCTACTTTTGTTGTATCGTGAACTGCAAGGCAAGCATGCTCAACCACTTCCTCATAAAGGTTCATACTGTCATTATAGTCGCCATATGCCTGGTACCACTCAACCTGTGTGAACTCAGGGTTATGCGTACGGTCAATACCCTCATTCCTGAAATCCTTTACAAACTCATAAACACGGTTGAATCCGCCGACAACAAGCCTTTTTAAATAAAGCTCGTTCGATATTCTCAAGTATAGCGGAATATTCAGCGCATTATGGTGTGTTACAAACGGCTTTGCATTTGCACCGCCGTAAATTGATTGCAGTGTAGGTGTTTCAACCTCAAAGAATTTATGATCTTCTAATGTTCTTTTTATAGCGTGAATTATCTTTGTACGCTTTATGAATGTTTCTTTTACATGGTCGTTTACAATAAGATCAATATACCGCTGGCGGTAACGCAGCTCAACATCTGCAAATGCATCGTGAACGATTTTCTCACCGGTTTCAGAAGTCTCTTCCTTTACAATCGGAAGCGGCTGCAGTGTTTTGGTAAGCAGCTCAATTGTAGTTGCGTGAACTGAGACCTCACCCATTTTTGTGCGGAAAACAAAACCGTTAACACCTATTATATCACCGATATCAAGAAGCTTGAACAATTTATACAATTGTTCGCCAACATCATTCTGCCTGATATAGATCTGTATCTTCCCTGTATCATCCTTTATCTGGAAGAAGCTTGCCTTACCCATTTTGCGGATAGCCATTATCCTGCCCGCAACAGAAATTATATTTGATTTCTGTGCTTCAGTTTCAGCTTCATCAGCGGGATCTTTGAATGTACTTAATATTTCCGCTGAGTTTGCCGTTACATCAAACCTGTGAGGATACGGGTTTATACCAAGATTTTTGATCTCTTCAAGTGCTGCTATACGGTTTTTTACCAGATCGTTTGTTTCCTGCAAAAAATTTCTCCTGTTATTTATATACGCGGTTTTAAAAATAGAAAAGGACACCATTTAATATACCCTTGCAGAGCTAATAGTGTCCTTAAAAAATTTAAAGATATATCTTAAAGAAAATATTTAAATAGTTTGTTTAACTGATGTATTACTCTTTGTTATCAGATATCTGCTCAGAGATATTTTCAAGTTCTTTAGATATGCTTTCCAGAACATCTGAGCCCGATGAAGGCTGCTGTGTTTGCCCGTCAGCGGCATTTTTCAGTTTATCTTTCTTCTTCTTTTTCTTCTTGCCGCCCTTTTTGCCTTTCTTTTCCTTCTTTACGCCATCTGCAGCTGCTGGTTCCTCAGGAACCGGTTTTCTGAATACAGGCTGTTTTGGCGTGGCAAGTTTTTTTGCTTCGGCAAATTCCTCTGGTGTCAAATAACGCCATTCACCCGGCTTTAAGCCTTCCAGCCCAATCCTTGCATACTCAACTCTTTTTAATCTCTGTACAAGGTAACCAAGTGATTCAAGCATTCTCCTTACCTGGCGGTTCCTTCCTTCATGGATGGATATCCAAATGTTCTGGTCGCCTGTGTTTGGAATTAATCTTACCTTTGCTCTTGATGTGGGTCTGCCGTCTATCATAATGCCTTCGCGGAGCTTTTTCATATCGTTCTCTTCCATGGGCTTATCAAGCTTTGCGAAGTAAGTTTTAAATATTTTGTGACGCGGATGCATCATCATATTTGAAAACTCGCCGTCATTTGTCAGTAACAATACTCCGTCAGTATCATAGTCAAGCCTGCCTATTGGGTAAAGACGGGTATTAAGACCTATAAGATCCATCACGGTCGGTCTCCCTTTTTCGTCGTGAGTGGTAGTTACATATCCTCTTGGTTTAAAAAGGACGACGTAGATAAATTCAGTCTGCGGCTTAACTTTCTCGCCATCGACCTTTACCACGTCTTTTTCCGGGTTAACTTTTGTGCCCGGTTCTGTAACAGTCTGCATGTTTACTGTAACCCTTCCTGTAAATATTAATTCATCTGCTTTTCTTCTTGCGGTTACTCCCGCATTCGAAATAAATTTGTTTAGTCTTGTAAGTTTTGTATCACTGCTGTTTTCTGTATCCCTGTACTCTTCATCACTTTCGCTTTCTTTGTTCTTCTTAGCTCGTGCCATTATCGCCGCTTTCGTTGTTATTCATAATATCGCTATCTGTATCCCTGTTCTCTTCTACAAGCTGAGCCTCATCCAAAGAGCCCTCAGCAAATGAACCTTCTTCTGTCCCGTCAATTTCTGATATTTCACCTGTGACTTCTTCATCCCCTGGATTCAGCTCATGAATATTCACCGGCTCACCATCAGCATTTTTTTCCGTTATCAGCTTCGAGGCAATATTGCCTTCTGATACCATTTTTTCGCGTATATGATTTATCTCTTCGTAGAAATCAATATCTGATTGTGATACGCCGTCAGGCGGTCCCGATTTGATTATCTCTTCAATAGCTTTCAGGTGCGGCAGGTCTTCAATGGAATTTATTCCAAGATACTCCAGCAGGTTATCTGTTGTGCCGTATAACATCGGTCTTCCAACTACTTCTGCCCTGCCTTTTATTGTTATCAGGTCTTTTTCAAGCAATGAGCCTATAATATAATCCACATTAACACCGCGTACAGCTTCCATTTCAGCTTTTGTTATCGGCTGGTTATATGCAATTATAGCCAGTGTTTCAAGTGCTGATTGTGAGAGCCTTCTTTTCAGCTTTTCTTTGTTAAGCTTTGCAAGCCAGGGTGCATATTCATGCTTAGTTGCAAAACGGTAAGCGCCGGCAATCTGGATGATATTAAAGGAACTCTCATCAGAGCTGTATTTTTCAATAAGCTCATTAACGGCCTTTTCAATATTACGGATATCCGAAGTTACTCCCGTTTCGGATTTTTCCTGATTGATAATATCTTTCATCTGTTTTAACGTGAGGGGTCTATCTGATGAAAAGATCAAAACCTCAACAATTTTTTTTATGCCGTCAAAATTCATTTATGGTATTATATTGTTAAAAATCTTCAATTTAGCTTAAAACGAGATACCACACTCGCGAGAATATAGTGGAAGTTGGTTGATTACGAATATAATAAAGCTTTTTTGGTAAATAAAGAGCAAAATGCAAAAAATTAATTAAAACTTGAAGTTTCTATTATTCCCTCTTCGGGCAGCTCGGCAATTTTAAAAATCAAAAAATCAGTAAGTGTATCGTTGATTTTTATGCCAATTATGCCGTTTTTTGCCATTTCAAGTATTGCTATGAATGTAACAACAACCCGTATCTTTTCCATTCCAATTATCATTCCTAAAAATGATACATACTCTTCGTTAGTACACATAGTATCAACATATTCAATCTGCTCATCTATTGAAACATTCATTCTTGTAATGTTATGTACCACTTCTTTGGGCTGGTGGTCCATTGCATATTTATAAGCTTTTA
>CAZOAP010000154.1:0-8147 GCA_964577645.1 uncultured Ignavibacteriales bacterium | reverse complement strand
AGCTTTGCATTTGCCTCGAGTGTATCCGGCATAGATTTAAATACGGCCACAACGGCAGTATTATCCTTTATCTTCTCTGTATGCTCACTGCATACAAGCTTATCACCGGGGTTGATATAAGGCCGCATGGAGTCACCCTTTGCGATCAGCATAAACGGGTTAACAAGCACAGCTGCATCAGCAAGATCTATTATCCTTTCGGCATTATCATACCAGTTTGCAGCCGGTGAGCCGCAATCAGCATATCCAAGCACCGGTATACGCCTGAATTTCAATGGTTTACTTTCCGTTTCAGCTTTATTCCCGGGGTTAAACCCGAAAAGCATATCCATTGAAATTCCGTGGATATTCTTGATCTTATCAAGCTGTTCGATTGTCCAGTCACTTAGCCCCCGTTTAATTTTACTTAATGATCCTGCATTTTCATCAAGGCTTTTTGCAAGGCCATAAATGGTTGTTATACCATTTGCAGCAAGCATAGGAAAGAGCCTTGAATTGATCTTTTTGGTTAGAGCGCGGTTTTTAACGTATTTTTTTGCCATATAATTTATATAATTAACATTAATTTATGAAAATTTATTTGCCAATACCATATATTGCTCTTGACATATATGCTTTTTGCATATATATTTGTAACGTATTTGAGATGCAGCTCAAATATAACAATAAAAAACCTTAAGTAATTTCTAAAAATTGCTTACCCAATATCCGGTTCAAACTATTTTAAAAAAGGGATACAATGTACAACCTTAAAAACAATTTCGAGCTCGTTAAGAACGAGGGAAGCTCTAAAGAATTAGTTTTATGCACTTCAGCCGATAAATATAAGCTGATAGAGTTGAAAAATGAGCTGATAAAGCAGCACAACCATAACAGGTATAGCGTTAGACCTGAAGTAAGAAAAATTTATAAACTAAACCCTATAAAGGAATATGCCTAAGAAAGAAAACAAACTAAAATTCACAGAAGAGATTTTATCAGGAATTATCCGCCTGGCAGGATACCTTGTAAACATTGAAAAGATCGAAAAAATCCTTGGACTTGAAAAAGGAAGTATTGAACAGTATGCAAAAAGCTCCTCTGAGTTTACCGGAAAGCTTGAAAATGCTTCTTTACAGCTTGATCTGGATGTAGAAATGGCAATTTATAAAAGAGCGGTTGGCTATGAAACTACAGAAAAGCATGAAGTATATACTGCTGTTTATTACGATAATGATGATAAACCCGTACTTAGATTAAAAGAAGTAAAATATGTAACAAAATCAGTTCCGCCTGAAACATCTTCAGGGCTGACATGGCTGTATAACAAGCAGGGTGATAAATGGAGCAAAAATCCGGCTGTAAGCAATGAACTGAGCAATAAGGAAATTGAAATTCTAAAAAAGAGAGCTTCTGAAATTGCACAAAACTATATATGATAACTTACTTGAGGCAGATAAAAAATTATTATTTAGTGATAGGTGGTTTAAAGTAAATCCAAAAGCTGTAAACCATCCAATACAGATAAAACTTAACAGAGATTTAAATTTAAAGCTTTACAGGAATTATATAATAGCAGCAGGAAGAAGATCGTTTAAAACTGAAAGATTTGCAAAAAGACTGTTAGTATCAGAATGTTTGAAGGATGTAAACAATAAAAAGGCGTTTTTTGCCGGAGCGCCTACACGTCAGCAGGCAAAAGAGATTTTCTGGGAAGACCTAAAAAAACTTGCTCCTGAGAATTTTACTAAAAAGGTACGGGAAGTTGACCTGAAGATCACTTTTAAAGGCGGCGCATCGATAAAAGTAATAGGCTTAAAAGAATTTAAAAGAGTGCAGGGACAGTTAATGCATGGAATAGTAATTACGGAATACCAGGATTGTGACCCGGGAGTATACAATGAATCAATAGAGCCAATGATAAATGATACACGGGGCTGGTGTATAAAGGAAGGCAGGCCATTTGGTAAAAATCATTTCTTCGATGACTTCCTTAAAGGAAAACAGGGACAAAAAGGCTGGCAATCATATCACTGGACAAGTGAAGATATACTTACCAAAGAGCAAATTGATGAAGCAAAAGCAAATCTTGCAAAACCAGATTATGAGCGTGAATACAAAGCATCGTTTGAAACAGCCAGCCAGAGACCATATTACGGCTATACAGAAAAGAACAATATGCGTACAACTATAATGCCTGAGCTTCCCTTTATAGTTGCTTGTGACTTCAACGCACAGGAAAAGCCGATGAGCTGGGTTGTTGGGCAAAAGCATAAATGCGGAGGGAAAGAAATCACATACTGGCACAGATCTTTAACATACCAGTATACCAATACAATAACAATGTGCAGCATACTTGATGAAGATTATTTTAAAACGCTTTCATCAGGATACCCGAAGAATATAATATTTTACGGCGATTATTCCGGAGGAAAGCATACATCAAACTCCAGCTACAGTGACTGGGATATAATTAAAAACTACTTTACCAATAAAACCAATATAGAAATAAGAAAAAGACCATGTATAAGTATCAGAGATTCCATTGCGGCAACTAACGGACAGCTATGCAACAGTAAAGGAGAGATAAAGCAGTATGTTGACCCCGAAAACTGCAAAGAGCTAATAAAGGACTGGGAATACTGTGCATGGAAGGATAACGGCAGGGAGCTTGATGACCGTGACCCGCTCAGAACACACTTATGCCGAGCTGTTGATTATTACAATGAAATGGAGTATCCTATACGCTGCAAACCTGTAACAGGCTCTATAAGAACCATTTAAATAAAATAAATCAATCATAAAAATGCTCTTAACAGGAAATATCTACGAAGAACTGAATAAAGCTTTTTCATCAGCCTTAAAGAAAAGTGAAACTAACCGGCTGAATATACACAGCGAATTTGCCGCATTTTATAATAACGACTATGAATCGATCTGCGGCTACTTGAAAGATGCTACACTTAACAATCCGTTTTCAGCTGAAACTCTAAAGGAGCTTCGCTTCAGGCATGTAAATGTTATACAGAAAATAATCAACCGTGTAACAAGCGGAATTTTCACAAAAGACCCGGTAATAAAAATAAAGAACAGTGATGAGAATGCGCAGAATGATTTCATTAAAATAATAAATGATGCCTGTTTTATACAGAAAGTTAAAGAAGCATTCCGGAAAGCAGTATTTTTTAACACTGTTGAAGCGCATGCTGTATGGGATAGCAATGCAAAGAAGATAAGGCTTGATATTATCACACCCAATAATTATACCGTTGAAACCGGCAATGATTACCTTGAAAAAACAAAAATTGCAATAAGGAAAGCAGATAATGATGGTGAGATATACTGGTCTTACTGGAGCGATACAGAACATTACATTGTAAAAGAGGGTGAAACGCTGCCTGCACCAAATAACCCCGAGATGATAAACCCGTTTTACGGCAATTCCGGAAGTACCTCTCCCCTGCCCTTTGCAGTGCTGAGGATGGAAGAAGGCGAGGATTATTTTGGCGAGCCTAACTGGAATATCTTCCTTCACCAGAAAAACCTTGATATCAGGCTGACTGACCTTAACGAAACGGAGCTTAAGACACTTCACCAGATATACCTGGGAATAAATACGAACTTTGCAAACGATGAAACTTTCAGGGCCGGTGATTTTAAGCAGATAAATAATGTGAAGGATGATGATAAGGAACCGAAGATAGAAAGCGTAATTGCAGGTGTTGATTATACTTCAGTAAGGGAAAATATCGACTGGCATAACAGGCTTGTGATGAGCAGTGAAGGGATAAACGGCGGCTCAGCCAGCACAGAGCTTAAAGCAGAATCAGGTGCAGCCAAGCTGATTGATGAGCTTGAACTGCTTGAAAGGCGTGAAGAATATAAAACCCGGCTTTGGCACTTTATGATTCACCTGCTGAAGATCATAAGGTATGTGTGGAATTACTACAATCCCAACCGTGCTGTAAACATGCTTGCAGAATTTGATGTAATTTTTACCGGTGCAAATGTATTTGAAAGCACTGATGATAAGAAGAAAAGATATGATATGGCATTGCAGTACGGCTATAAGGATGAAATTGATATAGCTGCAGAAGAGCTTGAAATAAGTGAAAAAGAAGCAATTGATGTAATAAAGTCAAGAAAAGAAAGGAAATTGAATTCTAGCACACCTCCTATTTAGTATAGATTAAACAGAGAAGTTTTAAGTATACAAGTGGGATTTAAAAGCAGACCCCCTCCCCGCTACGCGGGACTCCCCCTTGCAAAGGGGGAGATTCAAAGACTATAATACTTTAATATTAAACTACAGATAAAAAATAATGGAAATACTATTTAACACAGATGGCAGTTCTTCAAGCGGAGGAAGCTCAGCAAATGAGGAAAGAATAACACTAACCAAAGCAGAGCATGAAAAGCTTCAGAATGATTCCGCTGAACTTGTAAAGATCAAAGAAAAGGGCAACAGTGCAGAAACAGAAAAAATTAGAGAGCTTGAAAGCTCAGTTAATTCACTAAGAACAGAGAAAGAAAGCATCACTAAAAGATACAATGAGCTTGAAACAGGTATAAAGCAGCAGTATTATGAGCAGCTTAGTGATGATCATAAAAAAATTGCGCAGCTGATACCAACAGTTGAGGGTCTGGCTGAGTATGTAAAACTGAATACACAAAAAGCCCCGGCGGGAAGTGATACTGCCAGACCAGGCGCAGGTTACAGCGAAGCTAACACAGCAAAATGGGATGAGCTTAATTACAATGAAAAGGAAGAGCTTAGAAAGAAAAGGCCTGAGCTATGGAGGAAGCTGTACAGAGAGAAATTCGGGACAAATCCATAAAACAATTATGAATTAGAAATTAAAAATTAAGAATAAAACTATTTTACTGTATCACTATTTCATTATTACACTATTTCGCTATATATCTATTTCACTATTTTAATTAACCAACTTACTAATTTAAACAAAACAAATTTATGGCATCATTAACATTGGATGACTTAGCGGGTAAATTCCAGAGTGAGACCTTTAAGGCTACACTGAGAGGAACATTTACCAAAGCGCTCAGCTTCTTCGGTTCGGGATTCATGACAGAAGCACCTGACGAAGTTGTTGACCCTAACCAGACAGGAACTTTCGGCAACCTTCCGCAATGGAATGTTGATACATCAGATCCTGACCAGATAACAACATCATCAACAACTCCCATAAACAAGCTTACAGCTTATAAGGATAGATTTTCCTGGATGGAGCTTGAAAAAGGCTGGGGTGCACAGGAGCTTGTAAACACTGTAGCCGGCAGAGGCAACGATATGATAGAAGAAATCGCCGTGCATATAGGTGAATACTGGGCTTACGCACTTCAGAAAAGGGCTATCAGCATACTTAAAGGTAACTTTGCTACTGCACTAGCTGCAAGCCACTCTACAGGCAGCACATTCTCCGGTTCAGAAATTTCAAATGCAGGTGTTCTTGCGGCAAAGTACAAGCTTGGTGACTGGCACAGAATGCTGAACCTTATTCTGATGCACTCAAAAGTACACGGCGATGCGGTTACAAATAACCTTATTACTTTCCCTGCCGGACCTGTTGGCAACACAACATTTGTTACAGGCAATCCCGGGCAGATACTTGGACTCATGCCCTATGCTGATGATGACCTTACACCAACAGCCGGAGTGTATTCAACATTCCTTGGCGGAAGAGGCTCAATGGTCTACAAATTAAGGAACCGTCCCGGAAGTGCAATGACAAACAGGAATGTAATAAAAACCGGCGGAATTTGTCTTGAGCTTACCCGTGATGCAAAGCAGGCAGGCGGAACCGATGAGATAATTACCAGGGTATCATGCATGGTACATACTCCCGGGGTTGCCTATGCTGATGCAGCCCCTGAGAATCCGACACTTGCACAGCTTGCAACAGGCAGTAACTGGCAAAAAGTAGCACCTGATAAGCTGATTAAAGTTGCTGAATTAAGAACTCAGTAATTAACCTTTACTAAAAATACTCTTATTTATTTTCCCTGCACAAAAAGGCTCTCCATAACAATTAATGGAGAGCCACGGGGGAATCAGAATAAAAAAAATATTCAAACTAAAAACACTTATGGCAGAAAATACTAACAGCAGCAAAAGCGAGATATACGAAATAAACCCTGTAATACTGAATTCACAGTTGGGATACTCAAGCTGTATTGATGATGATAATATAATGGTTGTAGCGCATTTATTCGGTGAGGGCTTTAACCGCAACAATGAAAAGATAAGGGTGATACGTGAGGAAGGATTTGTTCTTATTAACGGTGAAAGGTCCCCAAGCGGAAAATTTGAGAATTTGACTGATAACCAGCTTTACCAGCTTGTTACAGCTGGAGTAGTCATGTTGAATGATAAGCAGAGAAATGATTTCAGAAAGAAATTTTTTTCTAATAATGATATTAAAGCAGAGAGAAAGAACAATAAATAAACCAATACACCTATGCCACTGGAAGAACATTTATCAGAAGAAGATATAAAAAGCTCTATTCCTGAATTAGCACGGTACCTTTGGAGCGAAGAGACAGATTACAGCAGCCAGAAAAAACAGGCAGTAAATGATGTGACGATGGAGCTCACAACAAAAGGATTCACCCCTGCCCTTATCAACCCAAGGCTGTATATTAGGCGTGCAGGTATAATTGAATCAGCTGACCATACTACTGAGCCAACCGGGGAAGATAGATGCGCAAGGCTGAGGTATGTAATGAATGTCACAGAATTCACTCCGGGCGGACTTAAGACCTGTTACCTTGAAGGCAGCAATGATAAAACAGATTGGAATGTGATAGATGCAAGAAAGGCTGAAGAAACAGGTACGATAACTTTCCTGCTGCAAAGCTCATACCTTTACTACAGGCTTAGGGTTACAATAACCGGCGGTACGATCGATTACGAAGCATACCTGTGTGATACGGGTATTGAAAAGCTGATAGCTTATAAATGGCTAGAGCTGATTCTGCTTGACAGGATAACAGCTGAAGGCGACCAGTACCATCTTAAAATGAAATATTTTAAGAAAGAATATGAAAACCTGCTTGGCAGGATAAAGATCTGGATGGATAAGGATTCAGATGGCAGTATAAGCAGCAATGAATTCACCACAAACAGTACAATAAGAATTTTAAAATAACCAACCCTATGCTGTATAAAGTAATAAGTGAATGGCTTAAAGCAAAATTAACATTATTAAATGACTCTTTACCCGCTAATGAAAAAGTTAAGCCCGGTGATGTGAATTTTGAAATGGATTTTCTTCCTGCAAACTTAAAGGATAATACATACATTATAAAATTAAGCAGTATAAGCAGTGAAGATAACGAGTCAGCAGAAATAAAAGTAAACGCATTGATAGAATTTCATCTCAGGCTTTACAAAAAACCAGTTGAGTTTTACCGTAAATTGATAGATGAGAAGCTGTTCGTTCTTTGCAGGCTGTTGAGTGATGATACTAATGCCGGGCTTGAATACACATCAAACGGTATTACGATTGCCAATATTCATAATATAATGGTATCCGGGCTTGATAAAGCCTATAAAGGCGGAGAGTATATTTTTCCCGTGGTGGAGTTTGAACTGCAGATATTCAACAATTAACAATTTTTCAATTAACAACAAACTATAAAGAAAAATATGTCAAAAGCATTAAGAGATAAGGGCGGGAACCTGCTGGCAATAATTGAGCTTGACAGCAGCCTGGCAATACCTGTAACAATTACAAACGGAGTAAATGCTCTTAACTGCGGTCTGATCTTTGAGTCACAGGTGGATATTGAAACCAAAACCGAGAAATTCAAAGCAGAAGACGGCAAAACATACGGGCAGGATGAGGAGTATGAGGGCAAAACAACGGGAGTGCTGATGGAAACATCAAAGCTGATAACAGATTACATTGCATTCGGCACGCGGGGCAAGCTGCATCTTGAAATAAAATACGAAGGGATAAAGGGCGGCAAGCACCAGGAAGTATTTAAGATAGCAGATGTCACTCCCCAGATGCATTTTAAAACTCCGGGCGGGACAAAAGCAATGAAGTATGAATCAGTTTCAATTGTTCAGCCACTGCCCGTGACATTTTCTTCAGCAAATATATCGGCAATTGAATCAGCACTTGGCATTAATATCAAAACAA
>CAZOAP010000153.1:0-8163 GCA_964577645.1 uncultured Ignavibacteriales bacterium | reverse complement strand
GCCATATAGGAAACGTTCTGAACTTTCAGCTGTTCTTCTACAAACGCATTGAAATCTTTGGTATTCAGCTTAGATATAAATTCGGGATTAATTAACCCAACAACATCAACTACTTTCCTGTTGGAGTAAAATGCTATTGCACCGACATCATGTGTTGCAATTATAGAGCCTTCAGGTGTGTTCTTATTAAGCCATTTTGCAGTTTCAACCTGCCTGATATAAATATGCCTGGATTGATCCTGGAATACTTCTTTATTCTTGTTGTAGCCAACAGCAAAATATACTATTGTTCCGGCAATTAAAATTACATTTAGAGCGTTAACAAGGTTTTTATCACCTATATAATTTGCGAACCATTTAAAGAATTCCCGGCCTCCGTATACTGAAAGCAGAATATAGAAGGGGAATATTGGCATCATATACCTTCCAAAACGATGTGCATATGGTAATTTATACCAATATATAAATATTAATGCAACAATAAATAACAGGGCAGGAAGCATTTTGTTATATCTAAGCTTTACAGTATCATTTAGCAGCCTGATAAAACCGAATATAAACGGAATTATAATAAGCAGGTAAGCTGATTCAGTGAAGTACTCCCATACTTCAATCTTTAGAAAATCAGCACGGCTTCGGAATTCAGGGGAGTAGTATTTAACTTTAGCACCATATGTATTGGGTAATAATGATCCTGAGATGAAAAGATTCATTGCAAAATATGCACCAACAATAACAACTAATATAGCCGCAATTTTTAATAGTTCTTTTTTTTCAAATAACTGTACATCCGGGTTTCCCTTTGGTGATCTTTGCTTGAGGTAAATCCTGAAGAGGTAATCAATTACAAATGCAGCAATAAATGCCAGCGCATCAGGTCTTGTCCAGAATGTTAAGCCAAGTGTTACAGCAAACCCAACTGCATTCATTTTCCTGTAATAATAGTAACATGCAACCAGCAGGAAAATATATAATGTGGTTTCCATTCCGGTGACAGAAATGAAGTTCAGCCATTTATCAAAAATAAAGATAAGTGAAGCACCTATTGCCAGCCAGTTTTCCTTTGGGAAAACATCACCTGAGAGTTTGTAAAAGTAAAATACAGATGCAGCAAAAAAGATAATACCTAAAACATAGCTAAGCCACATTTCATTTTTAGTAATAAAAAAACCGGCAGCAAGTATAATAGTATATATGGGTGATGTTGAACCGGCAGTTACAAGCTCATTTTTGAAATATGAAAAGCTGCCGTATTCTGCCAGGTTCCTTGCGAACTGCAAATGTATCCATGGGTCATCAAGGGGAAAGCTGTAATAATGGTTTACCGAAAATGCATATGATATATAGTAATACGGCAGGATAACTGACAGGATAAGCAAAACACCGATTATTATATAATTATAAGGATTGGACAGATCTAACCCAAAAGTTATATCAATTTGTTTTTTTACGTTCTTAGCCTGTTTATCCTGTTTTTTTGCAGTTTTAGCCATTTATTACAAATAAGAATATTATTGTTAATTTTTGCTGATTTGCCTCAAAAATAGCAATTTTTAGCGTGTTATTCAATTTAATATGGCACTATTTCTGTTATTAAAAAAGCTAGAGTAAAATAAAAAGGAGGCATATAAAGCCTCCTTTTTTGAAATAATAAATTTAAAACTTTATTTTACCAGTGTAAGTTTTTTGGTATCTTTAAAGATTTTTCCTGATTCTGTTCTTGCTTCAATACTGTATATATACATACCAGAGCTTAAGCCTTTAGCATTCATATCAACTGAGTAACTGCCTGTAGAATATTCATTATTAACAAGCTGCATAACTTCTTTTCCAAGCATATCGTAAACTTTCATAGTAACAAAGCTTCTTTCGGGAATTGAGAAATTTATCTTTGTTGAAGGATTGAACGGATTCGGATAGTTCTGTGATAATGAGAAGTTATCTGCAACTTCTGTTATAGGTGTTATGCCTACCAGGTTACCCCATGTTTTGAATACCCTGATCCCATCAACCAATACAACAGGTGCATTTGCTGCAGTGCCTTGTCTTAAAGCAACTCTTCTGATATTTGAAGCGTCGCCAATTGCCTGAGTAACCGGTCCGACTAATGGTGATGGTTCCGTACCCGGGACCGCTCCGGAGAATACAAACAAACTTACTTCATCATTATTAGTACCATCAACAAAAGTATATTTTATTACAACAATATATGTTGTTCCATATGTATAAATAGGATTGGCATATACTAACGGATTTGTAGCTTTAGCAATTCCCAGTCTGAAACCTCCTGTTGTATCCTTTGCATAAAATCTTCCGGTGTAATTGCTTGTAGAATTATCAGGTAACAGTGCAAAGAAGTAATCTCCGGTAGCAGCTGTTGAATCGACTCTTAGCATAAATGATACATACACATTTCCGGTTGAGTCACCAACGCCGGAAAATTGTTTATAAGCATCCTGGCCTGTACGCTGTACAAGTGCTGAATTACCGATATTTGACTGCGGGTATCCTGAAAAAGTTAAACCGGGTGTTACTACATTCAATACATTTGTGCTTCCGCCGCTAAAAGAAACCCAGCCATGAGCACCCAATGAATCCCCTGCAGGGTAATTAAAATCTTCTGTCATTAAGATCTGGCTTGAAGCATTTTCAACGATAGCAAGTGAAAGTAATGCCATAAAAAGAAGTAGTAGACTTCTCATAAATTCATCTCCTTTAAATTATAAGATATGTTTGTTTGAATGTACAAATATAAGCATTTTGAGATTAATTAACCGTGAGGAAATTGTTAAGAATGGATTGTAATTTTATGCTAAAATAGCAAAAAAATAAGGTTTTCAGAGTGATTTTATACAGTTTTTAAGGGATAAGATTACAATTGTTAATAACTTAATGATTTATAGATTTTATTTTTTCCAGGTATTTCTGTATAAGTACTTCATAATCTTCAGTGTAATTTTCTTTCTGTATTTCAAGTGCATCCTGGTTGATTCCGTTAATGATATTAGGACGAGAAATAACGATCTCTGATGGTGAAGTTCTGTCAAAGTTCTTACCCGGACGTGATTCACGTTTTTGGTCAAAATCCTTCTCGCGGGTTGAAAGCTGGAAATCGAGCATTCTTGAAAGAATTTTTTCCTGTCTTTTCTTTGTTTCAGGGGTTACATTATTTTCCTGAAGGTCTTTTATAATTTCCTGCATATCTTTCTGCACCTGGTCCAGGTTGCCAAGCAGCTTTTTGCCTTCTGACTCCTGCTGCTTTTTGAACTCCTCGTTAAGCTGGTTCACGCCGTCTTTTATCTGCTGCTGCTCGGTTGCAAGCTTTTGCATTTGTGCCATCTGCTCCTGAGTAAGCTTGCCTTCATTGCCGTTCGGGTTCATACCCTGCATCTGCTGGTTCAATTGCTGCTGTTTAGATATCATCTGCTGCAACTGCTGTAATAATTGCTGCAGACCCATACCCGGTTTTTTGCCGTTGCCTGGTTTTCCGCTCTGGCACATCTTTGCCATTTTTTCTGCAGCTTTATCAAGCGATTCCTTTGCATTGCCCTGTGATTTGTTCGCACTCTTGCCGTCTTTTTTGCTTAACTGGTCCGATGCTTTCTGCATTTCATTGAAAGCGTCTCCAAGATTCTTGCTCATCATAGGGCTCATACCCATCTGCTGTGCCATACTCATCATTTCTTCTGTCAGGTTTGAAAGATCATTCTGAAGCTTATCCTGCTGCTGTTTATTTTCCTGGAAATCTTTTGCATCGCTGTTCTTATCAAGCTCTTCTGACTGCTCCATAAGCTCACCCTGGCGCTTTGACATTTCTTTCAGCTTATCCAGATATTCCTGCATCTTTTTCATCAGCTGCTGGTTCTCCTGGTCCAGCATGTTCTGCAGCATTTCCTGCATTTGCTGGTTCATATCATTCATATCCTGCGAAAGCTCTTCCTCGTTCTTTTGTGACTGGTCTTTATTACCCTGTTCAAGGCTCTGCTGGTTATTCTGCATTTTCTGCTCAAGCATTTTTTTCATTATCTGCTCAAGCATTTTCTGCATTTCCTTGCTCATCTTCTGGTCGCCGTTCTTCTTCATATTCTCTGCAAGCTCTTTCATCTGTTTCTGGAAGTCCTGCATGTCCTGCTTAATATTTTCCTGCTTCTTTGACTGGTCATTCATGCTGTTCTTATCATTCTTATCGGTATTCTTTGTCTCTTCTTTCAGGGCATCCTGTTTCTTTGTCATATCATCCATTTTCTGGGTCATTTCGCCAAGCTTCTGCTCATTCATTATCTTATTCAGCAGCTCCATTGTTTTTTCAAGTGACTTCTTAAAGTTCTCCTCGTCAAACTTGAAGTTCTTCATTGCTTCCTTCAGCTGGTCTTTGTTCATGTTCTTCATAGCTTCCTGAAGCTTCTTTAATGCATCGCGGAGCTCCTGTGAATCTATTTTCTGGAACATCTTCTGCAGCTCCATGTACTTATCCAGTGTTTCCTTCGAGAGCTGGCTGTTCTGCTGCAGCTCCTTCATCAGGTCTTCCATTTTCTGCTGGGTATTATTAAGGTTGTTCTGGATATTCTCCATCTTCTGCTGCATTTCCTGGTTCTTCTTCGGGTCGTTCAGTCCCATTTCTTCGGGATTCTTTTCCATCTTCTCTTTAAGCTCATCAAGCTCCTGCTTTAATTCCATTGCATCATCAAAAGCAGATTTAAGTGAGCTTTCAACTTCATCCTTTGTCTTTTCGGTCTTTTTAATCAGTGATTCAATTGAAGGATATATCAGTCTTTTAGTCTCGCTCCGTGTTAGTTTCGGACCGCTGTATCCATCGTTATCATAAATTTCCACAAAATACTCTATAACATCTTCTGAGCCCAAATTGAGAGATGATAAATTCCATAAGTAAGGCACTTCAAGCCCTGTTGCATCTGTGTTCTTTATGGGAATTTCAGCATACCTGTAATCTTTATCGGTTGGTCCGAATTTTGAACTGATGGTTTTATAGCCGATCCTCATTTTGGTGAAGCCAAAATCATCTGTAACACGTGTGCGGATAAGCAGCTCACGCTTACCCTGAACATTAACATCGCTGTTATCAGGCTCAATTATTGAAATATTGGGGAACTGGTCGGGGAAGACCCTTACTGTAAATTGTTTTGGATTTACGGCTGAGAGCTCTTTGCCGTTAAAATCTTTTATTACATTAACTGTAAACGTTCCGTTTGATGAGGCTGTAAATGAACCGCGTGCAGTTTTGCCTGTAATTTCCAGTCCAACCGGTGCAGTGGCTCCCGCAAACTGTATCATTGAACGTGAAAGATCATCGGACGCTTCAAGCTCTACGAACACTGTACTTCCTGCAATAGTTGTTATTTCGCTTCCTTCTATTACTCTCGAAGGAAGCTTTGTATAGGCTGGAGGGTAAACAGTAATTTTTACACTTTTTATTACAGGCTTATTTGTAATTGTAACGGTATATGAACTGCTCTTTACACCGCGGTATTCAAACCAGTAAATAGTCTGTGAATTTATATTCTTTATTTTCGTTTTAAACTCATTGGTACCTGAGGCTTTAACTTTCTCATCGTTTTCCGATATTTCAATCCCGTCATTTGTTACTTCTTTAGTATGGAATGTTATCTCATCAGTTGTATAGTTGGGGTCATAGAATTTTATAAAAGCAATTACATCAAGATCCTCACCTTTGGATAGCTCTATATTCCCCGGTTTAACATCAAAGGCTATGCCAAGCGAGTTATCAATAAATGTAAAATTATAATTAACTATCCTGTTTGCTGCTGCCAGGAAAGTATTGGGGAAGGTGAACATTAAAATTGTAAAAATACTTATAGCTGAAACAAAAAATATCAGCAGGGAAGTGTTCTTCTTAAATGTTATGATACTATTAAAATCCAGCGGTTTTGCTTTTTCATTTACCTGGCTTATGGTTTCAGTGGCAAGGTCATTAGAAAATATATGATCTTTTTTTGTAGTATAATCATAAAGCTGGATCGCATTGAGAAGGTTATCTTTAATTTCTGGATATGAGCCACCGATCTTCCTGGCATATCGCTTGATGTTTTCACTGCGTGAGAGCTTTGAGTATGAATTGAACAGGCTCAAAGTTATCATTAATGCAGTTGCAGCAAACGAAGAAATAAAAACAAAGAAAATAATTTTACGCAGGGTAGCTGAGAGCTCAAAAATTGCTTCGAGGCTTACAAACACAAATGCCAAACCTGTAAATACCAATAGCATTAATATTGTATGGCGTAAAGCCGTAAACAGGATATCCTTTTTTCCAACGTCAGATATCCTTGTTAAAAAGCTACGGTATGTTAGCTCTAAACTGCTCATAATATTATGTTTAGAGGGCCAGTTATTTGCGGTTTATTGATGGTTTCTTAACCTATTTAAGCTTAATTATGCTAATATTGTTCCCAAAATGCAAGATAATTTATGCAGACCGAAAAAACTTTGGATCTCATCAAAAATGTTAATATTGCAGGACAAAGTTTTTTAATTCTGCAGCACATACTACGGGGAAAATTAATTTATAGATTGAAATTCACTCAATTCCTATATTTGAATGTAACCAATTATTGTTAAATTAATTAGTTTTAATATAGAAAACTTTAATATAAATGGCTTTAAATATGAACAAGATAATATTATTTATTCAAGGCGGAGGTGAAGGTGGTTACAGAGCTGATCAAGAGCTAGTGGCTTCCCTGCAAAAAGCTTTGGGAAAAGGATACGAAGTAAAGTATCCTGAAATAAAGTCTGATGAAACTGAACCTGATTTTGGCTGGACCCGGCAAATTGGCAGGAAAATTACTGAAACCAAAGGCAGTATTATTTTAGCGGGACATTCTTTTGGTGCTTCAATGATTTTGAAATATCTTTCAGAAAATTCTATAGACAGCAGGATTGAAGGAGTATTTCTTATTGCCACACCATTTTGGGATGGTGATGAAGATTGGCAAAGAGGTTTAAAGCTTCAAAAAGATTTTGCTGAAAATTTTCCAGATGGAGTTCCAATTTTCTTTTATCATTGCAAGGATGATGAAGAGGTACCGCTGTCGCATATGAACAAATATAAACAAAAACTCAACCGTGCAGCTTTTCGTGTTATAAATAATGGAGGACATCAACTCAATAATGATTTGACTATAGTAGCAAAAGATATAAAATCTTTTGCAGGAAAATAGCTTTATAATTCTTAAACTATAATAAGACGAACAATATTGGTCTTTACAAATAACTCTTTTACCGCTAATTTGAAAACTTTAATTTAAAAATAATATGAGAAAAATAATTGTATTTTCAATGATAACACTGGACGGTGTTTTGCAGGCGCCGGGCTCGCGTAAAGAAGATAAGGAAAGCTCCTTTAAATATGGCGGCTGGACTGCCCCATATGGCGATAAAGTATATGGAAAGATCCTGAAAAAAGAACTTATGCCCGCAGATTATCTATTAGGTCGAAGAACTTTTGAAATATGGGAGCCCTACTGGCCAAAGCACGGTTACTTCTGGCCGGGAATTAATAAAGGCACCAAATACGTACTTTCTAAAATCAGGAAAAAATCCGATTGGGATAAAACTGTGTTCTTGAAAAGCGCTGCAGATATTAAAAAACTAAAGCGCACGAAAGGCAGTGACCTGCATGTATGGGGAAGCAGTAAGCTGGTTCAGCTGCTGTTTAAAAATGATCTTGTTGATGAGCTCAGGCTTAAAATCCACCCATTGGTACTTGGTAAAGGCAAAAAGCTGTTTGGTGAAGGTACTGTACCTGCAGCATTCATGCTGACAAAGAGTGTTATTACAACTAAAGGAGTTATTATAGCTTATTACAAGAAGGCAGGGAAAGTTAAGACAGGGACTATTAAATAATTCTAAATTGAAAAATTAAATTAATAAACAATGAAACGTATATTCATAATAGTATCAATAATAACCGCTTCATTCCTTTTTGGTTTTGCTTTCAATAATCTAATATCCAATAATTCTAAAATTACAAAAATGAAAAAAGTAACAGGGATCGGGGGAATATTCTTTAAGAGTAAAGACCCAAAGGCAATTAACGAATGGTACAAAACACATCTCGGGTTTAATACAACGCCGTATGGAACAAACTTTGAGTGGCGCGAAATGGATGACAGCACTAAAAAAGGT
>CAZOAP010000152.1:0-8239 GCA_964577645.1 uncultured Ignavibacteriales bacterium | reverse complement strand
AAGAAAAATCATCAAAGCCTTTTAAGAATGGTTTTATCCTTGCGCTATCAAGCGAGCCGAAGAACATTGTAAAGGAATTACGCCACGCAACCGATGCTGAATCTCCGCTTGTGGTTGTGATGCTGTACGGCGCGTAATCTACCTTAAGCATTTTATACGGATTTGGATTGCCAACCGGGAAGTTGTATGCAAAACCTACGCAGTAAGGCAGTGTATAAACACCAAACCTGCCAACTGTATTGGAATCAAACTGCCCTGTGCCGTAACTTCCTGAGGGCAGAATTAAATTCATGAACCAGCGGTTTGTGGGATATGGATAAGTGAGTGAATCATACATAAAGGTTTTGGGCTGTTTATTCTGTACCTGCTGAAGCTGTGAGTTTGGCGGACTGGTTGAAAATGGTGAGCCATAGTTCCATTGTGTATAAATTTCATTTGATATATTGAAGATCACAAGCATTAACAAAGCAGCAGTAAATTTGTTATTATTCATATATATTTTTTTGATTACAAATGTATTTACAATACTAAATTACCCAAAATAATACAGAAAGACAAAAACATTCCGCAGCTAAATAGCGGTTTGAAGGGTGAAGGTTGTTTTGTGGTTTTAAATCTATATTAATAATGTCACCCCTGCCGGGGTTTATATATATCGCAAAACCAATCTATAATAATATCACCACTTCGTGGTTTAAAGCCAAAGAAAGATCTGGATATTGACACCCCGTTGTTGGTGTTTAGCGAAGCGTCACCAACAACAAAAACACATGTCGCCACATGCCGGGGCATCTGCCGGGTCAGACAAGAATCCGGTCCTTTGGCCTAACCCCAAAGGGGCTCCCTGGGAGCGGGGTTAAAATATCCCCACTGTCTAGCCCCTGTCCCCACTGTCTGGTGCCAGTCCATAGGCCTTCATCTTCTAAGAAGGGGGGAGTTAAAGCCTGAGGATTTTTAGAAGCGATAATTAATCCATTATTTTAAAAAACCGTTAATCATCGTCGGGGGTTTGTTTTGTTTAAGAAACCCCCTACTCCCGGAGGAGTCCTTCGGCCAACTCCCACATGCCGGGGCATCTGCCGGGGCAGACAAGAATCCGGTCCTTCGGCCTTGCAGGGCTATAATTTTGACAACCCGTTGTTGGTGTTTAGCGAAGCGTCACCAACAACAAAAACACATGTCGCCCCTACGGGGCTCTAATATATTGGACATCATTGATCTACCAATATTCAACCCCTACGGGGTTAAAATATCCCCACTGTCCGGCGCCAGTCAATTGGCTTTACAAGTAAGGGCGAATGAACATTTTGTGCTTTCTTAAGTGTATTTGTGTCTTAGCTGCGCCTTTGGTAATTTGAAAGGTCTCACACTTGACATTTGACGTTTGACATTTGACGTCTCACGTTTCACGTCTCACGTCTCACATCTCACGTTTCACGTCTCACATTTCCCCTTGACAATGCTATTTGCATATATTATATTTACACGTATGCCTTAAACATACTTTTTTACGGCAGGCAAGCCATGCCGTCTACTGATAAAAACCCTGAAAAATAATCCAAAAACTTTAAATCCATAACTTTATAACTTTAAAAACTTTATAACCTTATAAACTTTACAACTTTAAAAACTTTATAAACTTTATAACTTTACAAACTCTACATCTTTATAAACTTAATCCTTTAAACCACTATGAAGAAACCATTTAACGCATCGTTAAGCGATGATATCAGCCGTCTTAAAACAATCCACAACAATGCAGGTGCATGCGCCGATTACCGCAATTTATTCAGGAATATCATGGATAAGCATAAAATCTCGCGCTCTACTGTATATGCAGAGCTTGCCAAATCCCTGCCCGGGATGTATAAATCACAGCCCGCTAGATCAGTACGCACACAGGTTGGCGAGCACGAGCTTGCCATGGTCAGGGCACTTTTCCATGAGCGCAAAACCAATAAAGAAATAAGGCAGGTTATGGAGCGTGAAATGGGCTTCCCTTACAGCGAGCGCAGGCTGAAGCGCGCAAAGCTGCTTATCACTTTGATGAATGCCAAAAAAATGATCACAACCGGCATGCCCTCTGATGCCACCCCTGCCCCGCCTGAGATGTGCAGGCTTTTCCATAAGCTTGCAGCCCTTGATACAAGCAACCTGAAGCGCAAGCATACAATTGATCTTGATGACACCGGCACGTATGTAACGTTAAGCTCGCTTGTGATAAAGAACTCACTGGATAACCTGGCGCTCTCGGCATCATACAACGGCATGCACTTACACGAAATATCGCGCTATGAAATGGAAACTATACTCATGCGCCAGATACAATCCGTGAAGGCGGGCACATACATAACGCCTGCGGGCTTAAAAGCCCTTGAGGCCACCCGCCGCAGCTTGGAAAAGAGTGAGTCAACCTCCGTCATAAGTGCAGCGGGATATGAGGCGTTATTCAGCACCGTACGGCACTTTTCCCCTGATGCTACCCGCGCAGAAATTACCCGTGTACTGGATAGCTACCTGAATAGTGAAAATTGCGAACCGGATAGCAGCTCAGGCACTGAATCAGCTATGGAAAGTGACCGGGATGCAAACAAGGCCGCTTAAACTGTACAGCTTTTTAGTGATTACATTACAGAAAGGAAAAGTTGCAGGATCCGGGACGCAGAAAATATCATACGGGGGGTGCCAGCGGACTGGACATTTAAAAAATATACTAAATTCGGTCTTTTTAAAATAAAAAATTATGCTTATTTTTGTTTTTTATAGTAATTATGTTTCATGGACAGGTAGCTCAGTAGGTAGAGCAACGGCCTGAAAAGCCGTGTGTCGCCGGTTCGATTCCGGCCCTGTCCACGTTTTTATGTGTTTTTTTAATATTTTCGGGATGTAGCGTAGTCCGGTTATCGCGCCTGCTTTGGGAGCAGGAGGTCGCAGGTTCGAATCCTGCCATCCCGACTCAAAAACAGCATTTTTTACCCTACAATTTCTATTTAGTGACTATTTTAGTGACTAAGATTTTTTCTCTGAAAAAGATGACGACTTCAGAAAGGAAAATCTTATGTTTTTATCAAAGGGATATAAGGGAATCTACGACCTTTATTTTATAAATCCATTGACAAACAAAAGGACGAAGGTTTCCACAGGGAAGTCTATTCTTCGTGATGCCAGAAAGTTTAGGGATGAATTCCAAATTGATTCATTCCTATATTCCGGTTCAAGGAAAATTACTGACCTTTTAAACTTGAAGGATGAAGTCTTAGAATATGCTAGGACAAACATGGCTAAAAGCACATATGATTTATATAAAAAAGCAATAACAAATCTAATAATTATAATAGGTAACAGGCAGCTTTCTTTAATTGGTATGAGGGATATTGAAAGATTTAAAAATGTCAGGCTTGATTCGGTAGGCAGAACTTCAGTGAATATGGAGGTAAGAACCATTAAAGCTATTTTTAGTTATGCTGTAAAATGTGGTATATTGAAAACCAATCCAACTGAAAATGTTAAACAGTTTAAATTACCTGAAAAGGAAAAACTATCCTTTTCTCAGCAAGACTTAGAGAAAATATTCAGTGTTATTACTGATCCAATAATTGGAAGAATCACGTTATTTGGTCTAAATACAGGTTGTCGGCTTTCTGAAATTTTAAATATCCATATAAAGGATATTAACTTTGAGGAAAGATACCTTATAATAAGGAACAAAGCTGATTTTAAGACAAAGACAGGTAAAATAAGGCTTATACCATTTGCAGAAGGCTCTGAGCGCATTTTAAACCCTTATAAAGGTACTTCTGGAGACAATTACCTATTTAGTTTCGATGGTCTCAATAGGTTGCGCAAAGAATATGTGTCCCAAAAATTTAAAAAATACCTAAGAAAAGCCGAATTACCAGAGAAATTTCACTTCCATTGTCTAAGGCATACCTTTATTACAAATCTCATAAAAAGTGGAGTCCCAATTAACTTTGTGAAAGAACTAGCTGGTCACTCGGATATTCAAACTACTATGGGATATGTTCATATTGAACTATCTGATTTACGTAAACCAATGGAACTTGTTAAAATCGTAATTTGAAGATTACATTGGGAGTAATATAATTTAATATATAGAATTATGTTATACATATTGCTTAATAGTTTGGAACCATGATATGATATTAAATTGATGTTTTATTTTAACTAAGGAAATAGTAAATTTGACAATATTATAACTCATCCAATTTCAAATTACAGAACATCATTAATGTCAACAAAGTTTTTCACAAATCAGGATGGTAATAGCCTTTTAAGTAAATTTGAAGGAGTTTTTACAAATATCCAGAGCATTAAACATTTTGATGCACTTGTAGGTTATTTTAGAGCCTCAGGATATTTTAAACTTAGAAAATTTCTTGATAATATACCCCAGATAAGAATATTAGTTGGTATTAATGTTGACAGGCTCATAAAGAAGTATCATGAAAGAGGTCAGTTATATCTAGAAAGCCATGACGAAACTAAAGAATCATTTCTCGAAGAAATAATAAATAATATACAATCTGCTGATTACGATAAGGAAACAGAAGATGGTATGATTCAGTTCATTAATGATCTATCATCTCAAAAAGTTGAGATTCGTGCACACCCAAGTAAAAATATTCACGCAAAAGTATATATTTTTAGACCAAATCCATTTAACGAACACACACCTTGTGAAGTTATTACAGGATCATCGAATCTAACAAGTGCCGGATTGGGTGCAAATCCTGAATCGAATTATGAATTTAATGTTAGTCTGCGTGATTATGAAGACGTAAAATATGCTACAGAAGAGTTTGAGAAGTTATGGAGTGAATCAGTTCCAATTCTTAAAGCAGAAGCTGATAGAATTAAAAACAAAACTTATCTTAGAGACAATTTTACACCATTTGAGTTATATATCAAAATGTTGATTGAATATTTTGGTAAAAGGGTTGATTATGACCCATACAATATTGATTTATTATTACCTCCAAAATTTATTCGGTTAAAGTATCAGTCAGATGCAGCTAACCAGGGGTATGCTATAATGATGAAACATAATGGTTTTATCTTAGCAGATGTGGTTGGTTTAGGTAAAACGATTATTGCCTGCATGATAATAAAGAAGTACATTTATGAAAATGGAACTCATACTAAAGTTCTCGTTGTCGTACCACCGGCAATAGAGGATAACTGGCGAAGAACAGTTAAGGATTTTGAACTCGAAAATCATTTTAGGTTTATTACCATAGGCAGCTTACACAAAATTTTAAACAGGGAAGATTATTCTTACCCTAACCCTGAAGAAATTGATTTAATTGTAGTAGATGAATCTCATAAATTCCGTAACGATTATACTGAGATGTATTTAGAATTACAGGAAATTTGCAAAATGCCCCGTTCAAGACCATCAGAAAACGGCGATATAAGGAAAAAAGTTATCTTAATGTCAGCAACACCATTAAATAACAGACCACAGGATATTGAGAATCAATTATATTTATTTCAGGATAGAAGAAACAGCACACTAGAAAACATAAGGAACTTGCAGGAATACTTTAAACCAATAAACGACCAATATAAAAAACTTTCAAAAGAAAAGAATTTAAACATAAAGAGATTAAAAGAACTATTCCAGAAATTACGTGATGATGTTGTTGAGCCGCTTGTAATTAGAAGAACCAGGATAGATATTGAAAATAACAAAGAATACATCGAAGATATGACCGCACAGGGGATAAAATTCCCCAAAGTAAGTGACCCTATTCCTCTATTTTATCAGTTAGATGAAGAGCTCAGTCTGTTATTTTATGAAACAGTATCAATTGTAACTGGGGTAGATGAAAATGGAAATAAAACTGACGGATTAGGTTATTATAGGTATAGAGCAATTGAGTTTCTTAAGAATGATGAAGATAGAAAATTATATACTAAAGGCAGAACAACAGTAGAATCAATATCATCCCGGCTTGAAGCTATAATGAAGACTTTGCTTGTTAAAAGGCTTGAAAGCAGTTTCCATGCGTTTAAGAAATCATTAGACAGGCTGCAAAAGGCAATTGATAATATGATTGGTATGTTTGAAGATAACAGGGTTTTTGTAGCTCCTGATCTGGATATTAACAAGTTATTGGAAGAAGGTTTAAGCTACGATCAGATTGAAGCTAAACTAAACGAAAAAGGCGGGAATAATAAAGAATTTACAAACAAAGCTTTTAAAAAAGAATTCATTGAATTACTTACTGAAGATAAAAAGAAAATTGATAAATTAGTTAAAGGCTGGAATAAAGTAACTAAAGACCCGAAACTTTTAGAATTTACTGATAGAATTAAAAATGAATTTTTTACTAAGAAAATAAACCAGACCGGTAAGCTAGTAATATTTACAGAATCAAAGGAAACTGCGGAGGAAATAACTGAAAAATTAGAAGATATTGGACTTCGTAAGGTTTTGAGTATCAGTTCAGAAAATCGCAAATCCTTTGAAATGACAATCCGAGAGAATTTTGACGCTAATTTGGAAAAAGATAAATGGAAAGATGAATATGATATTATTGTAACCACAGAAGTATTAGCCGAAGGTATAAACTTACACCGCAGCAACATCATTGTAAATTATGATGTACCATGGAACTCTACCCGCTTAATGCAAAGGATAGGCCGCGTTAATAGGATAGGTACACAGGCTGAACAGATATACGTTTACAATTTCTATCCCTCCGACCAGGGAGATGCTAAAATAAAGCTAGTTAATACAGCTCTTAGAAAACTACAGGCCTTCCATACTGCCTTTGGTGAAGATAATAAGATATTTTCATTACTGGAGGAAAAAGGAGAAGGAGCTTTATTTGGCAATAAGATCCAAAAAGAGGAAAGCGAAATTCTTAAATACCTTAATTTTATTCGTGATGAAAAAAAGAAAGACCCCAAAAGATTTAAGGAAATCAGTAAAATTCCTAATAAGGCAAGATGCGGCAGAGAATCAAACAGCAAAACACTTACTTTGATGGATAGCATAAGTGGAGATATTACTTATCCTTTAGCGGAAACTTCATTAACATATTTAAAAAGCGAAAATCACCCCGGTATTTTCTGTTTAATTACTCCTGAATTAAATACAATTGAACTAAATTTTTTGCAGGCTGTAAAATTATTCAAGGCGGAAGTAACTGAAAATGCAGTACCGTTAATTCCAAATCACCACGAACAAGTGATAAAAGGAATGGATTTTTTTAAATCTCAGAAGAATCAGGATAGCATTAGGTCCGTTTCAAGAAAAAATTTAAGCCCGGCTGAAAATAAAGCAATTACTAACCTGAATTTTGTTTTAAAACACGCACCAACTGAACAGAAGCGAATGGCTTTACTGCGTGCTTTGGAAATTATCAGAAAAGGAACATATGCATCTAAGGGTTTACCTAAATCCATTAATGATTTTTTTAAGACAAACAACAATATTCTACCAGTGCCCAATAAGTTTATTGAAAAACTATTTCTTGAGGTTCTTGATAAATACGATTTATCACCAAATGCGGTATTAGAAACCTCACAAGATGATATGAATGCTGGTATTATTAATCCCAAGATTGTCTTAACACAAAGTTTTTCATCATAAGTAAAATAAATGGCAAATCACATACAATTACAGGAAGCTTTAAGAAAACCATATAACAGATTATTATTTGCTAAGGAAGTATTAAGTCCTGTTTTTGGTTCAACATTTAAATTAGCCACAAATCCAATTGAAGCAATAGAGAAACCGACAAAACAAGAATCTTCAGTTTTAAATAAAATTTTAATTTACGGGAATATCCAGCTTGAGGACGGTACGCCTCCAATAACATGTTATGAAATTACTTTACAACCAAAAGTACGAATTGAACATAATAAAGTTGCAATAAGCAAATACATACGTAAGCTTCTTGCCACTGGTGATGCGGCTCTTGTGAACTTTATTTCTCCGAAGAATGAAAATAATAATTGGCGTTTTAGCTTTATCTCGAAAGATAGTATTTTGTCCGATGATGGTATTATTGAAAAGTATACAAACTCAAAAAGATTTACATTTATTGTTGAGATAGGTGCCGATAAAACAAATCGTACACTTACTCAAAGACTTCAACAACTTTCTGTTTCTAATTTAGGATTGGGTGATTTAGAAGAAGCATTTTCAGTTGAAAAAATGAGTAAAGCTTTTTTTGATGAGTATTTTATTCATTATGAAAAGTTTATT
>CAZOAP010000151.1:0-8247 GCA_964577645.1 uncultured Ignavibacteriales bacterium | reverse complement strand
ACCGCTGTAGGTCTGTGTATAGGATTCATCGCCAACGGAGCCTGTGAACTTGGTATCATAATTTACGTTGCTGTAATTATTTATCCCAAGATTAAATATCCATCCGTTGCCCTTATTCAGTGGTATTGAAAGATCAAATCCTTCGAAGTTAGCATATGTTCTCTTTGATGTATTTGTGCCGTCTGTGGATTTAATATTATCAAGATTGAATTTTGAGGTAAATATTGTTGTCGGTATTCTTGTCCATGCAGCCGGGTTATTGGAGTTTGTATAATCACCATACAAACCAATCCCCATAATACCCATTGCATCCGTGCGGTTGCCTGATGAATAGCTAAGCTCACCAAGCCCGAAAAGCGAGTATATAGAGCCGCCGTTCTTATCGCTTTGTGAAAACGCTGCACTGCCTGCTAAGAATAAAAGGACTATAAAAAACTTTGATATTTTTATAATTGTCAATCCTGTTCCTGTTTTAAAATTTATCTTATTCATCATCATGGTATGACCCTCGGTGTATATTTAATTATAACCCTTGGCCTTTTCAGCGGGTCACTTGCTGTTTCCTTATAGAATACATACCTGTCAAGATCAATTGTCTGGTTTCCAGCAAAGAGAAGGATACCGTAGTTTGCAGTACCTGAGAGCCATCTTGCAAACGGTGAAGGAGATGAAGCTGAGACAAGCCTCATCATATATTGGCCACTGCCTGATGGTGTACCACTAAAAACAAACAGATCCGTTTTTAAACCGGATGAATCATTAATAAACTGAGCCAGAATTTTATACGAGGCATCCTTTGAAAAATTACAGTTAGCTGAATCCAGCGTTAAGTAAAGCTGAACGTCATTTATGGTTGCTGTTGAAGGTATATGGCTCATATCAAAGTGCATCTGCTGCACAAAACTAACGCCTGCCTGCAGGTTGAATGTTTCGGTTGATGGTGTAAAGCTTGTATTGGATAGCGATATAGTCGCAGATGAAGTTGTGCTTATTGTATCAGTAACACTGTTCTTTGTAAAAATAACCTCAAGCCTTGGCCTTACTGTTTCTGATATTGTTGAAAGCCCTGAATAAAAAGCTTTTATGCTTGTTGATGCATTGTTCGGTGAAAGTACTATGCCGTAATTCTTAACTGAGTAAGATGTATCTGCGGCATACTCAAGCCAGTCTTTTACCATGGATGTGTTCAGTGTAATTTCCACTTCCTGTGAATCTGCAGTCGGAATACCTGTATATGTACCCTGTGATACATTGCCGAATGCTGTACCTGAAACTGAATCATAAGTAATGGTTGAGTAGTTCAGGTATTGCTGTACCTTGTAAACATCAAATGCAATCTGCCCAAGTGAATCAGATGTTGTCTGCGGGAAGTAATAATTCTTATAGCTTAAATACATTTTTGCTGATATTACCGTTGCGCTGTCATGGGTATCACCAAGATCGCCGAACTGGACAAGTGCCTTGGATTCATAATTACCGTTCTTGCCAACCATCAGGTTGGATGAGCCCGAAGTATTTACGTAATATTTGTAATTGTTTGAAGTGATAGGCATTGTATCAATATAAGAATCAAATATCCTTACACCTGTTGTTTCACCCGGGGGAATAAAATTCAATCCAAGAGAAGAAGGATCATCGGCACATCCAATAGTATAAACAGAAAGGGATACTATGGCTAAAAGACTAAAGAGAGCTGCTTTAAGATTTTTATTGGTCATCAAAATTCTGTATTACTGGTAATTTTAGACAAAATTAATATCATCAACAATCTAATTATTGCCGATTTTCGCCTGTTTTTGCTATATATTTTACTGCTTCATTTAAATTTGTTGCAATAAAGTCAATTTTTACATTTTCATCAAGACATTTCCTGTATGCCATTTTTCCATAGCCGGTTTCCACTAAAATATTGTGTAAACCCGCATTTATGCCTGTTTGCATATCACTGAAGGCATCACCAATCATGTAAGAAGAGGAAAGCTCTATATTATGTTCTTTTTTTGCTTCCAGTATCATGCCAATATCAGGCTTTCTTGATGGATGCTCAACGGAATATTCTTCAACTACGCCTTCTTTATGATATGGAGAAAAATAAAGGGCATCAACCAGGGCACCGGGGTTTTCTTTTTGCAGTAATGAATACATTTTTTCATTAATTTTATCCAGCTCTTCTAAGGTAAGCCAGCCCCTTGCAATTGCAGATTGGTTAGTTATAATGATGATCTTATATCCAAGCTTTCTTGCTGCTGCAATAGCATCAGCAGAGCCGGTTATCAGCTCTACCTGTTGAACACTTACCAGGTAACCTAAAGTTTCAGGCGATTCGCCCTCAACTTCCTGAAGGATAGTTCCGTCTCTATCTAAAAACAGAGCCTTGTTCAATTGCAATAATTAATATAAAAATTTAAAAAAGTGTTATCTTTAAAATGCAAAGACAGGCATTACTGCCTGTCCTTTTATTTATATGTCAAATTTTATTCAGGATGCTTTTATGCTCAGCCTTTTTTCATGATTGAGCGGTAAAGATCAACATACTTCTTCGAGGAAACTTCCCATGAGTAATCACATGCCATTGCAAGCCTTATCAGCTTTATCCATTCTTCGCGGTTTGTATAAAGCTTAAGCGCGCGCTTGATCGTCTTCATAAGCTCAGCTGCTTCATATTTTTCAAACACAAAACCGTTGCCTTTACCGTTCTTGTATTCGGTAATTGTATCTGCAAGGCCGCCTGTTGAGCGTACAATTGGTATAGTACCGTATTTTAAGCTGTACATTTGGTTCAAACCGCACGGCTCATATTTTGAGGGCATTAAGAACATATCGCTGCCTGCTTCAATTAAATGGGCAAGCTCTTCTGAAAAGCCGAAATGAACTCCGACTTTTTTGGGGAATTTCTTCTTCACACCTTCAAAGAATTTCTGGAATGCCTTATCACCTGAGCCAAGCAGTACGAACTGAACGTCTTCTTTCATCAGCTCGGGCATTGCTTTCTGGATAAGATCAAAACCTTTCTGGTCACTAAGCCTTGAAATTATACCTATCATAGGTGTTTCAGCGTTGTACTCAAGCTCAAAATGTTTGCAAAGTGCTTTTTTATCTTCACGCTTTAATGGCAGCTCCTTAGAGGTATACCTGAAAGGTATAAGACTGTCGCGTTCGGGGTTCCATACTGTGTAATCAACACCGTTTAATATTCCGTAAAGATCTTTTTTTCTTTTCTTAAGTATGCCTTCAAAGCCCATACCGTACTCATGTGTGGTGGCAATTTCCTTCGCGTAATTTTCGCTTACTGTAGTGATGCCGTCACTGTACATCAGGCCTGCTTTTAAAAAGCTGAATTTATCGTAATACTCAACGCCTTCTTCATTGTAAATGCTCTCAGGCAATCCGCTTTTTAAAAATGATGAGTGTGGGAATAATCCCTGGAACGCTATGTTATGGATCGTAAAGATACTCTTTACATTCTGAAGCAAAGGATCTTTTGCATATATTGTTTTTATGTAAGCGGGTATAAGACCTGTCTGCCAGTCATTGCAATGTATAACATCAGGCTGCCAGCCCAGAAGCCCTAAAACCTGGACTACTGCTCGGTTGAAGAATATAAAACGCTCGTCGTTATCGGGATAGTCCTTGCCGGTCTTTGCATCAACATACGGACTTGTTTTGCCGAAATACTCTTCATTTTCAATTAAAAAAACCTGTACTTTGCCTTTTGGTGATACGATGAAGGAAGATTTAATATTGCATATGGCGATCTTATCCCCAATGGGTACTTCTATATTTGTAAGGCGCTTAATTTCATAAATACGCAATCTTCTTTCATCAAGTGATCCGTATTTGGGGGTTATGATCCTGACGGCATGTCCGGAAGCGTTAAGCTCCTGCGGCAATGAATTGGATACATCTGCCAATCCTCCGGTTTTACTGTAGGGCATAACTTCACTGGTGCAATATAGAATGTTTAAGCCTTTAGCCATTCGGTTGGTTTTAATTTGTTGTAATTTACAAAATTACTCAAAAATGATGTTTACTGCAATGAAATAAGGAGGGTATAGGGCAATTACACCACTTAAATCACTCTAAATCATGCTTTTTAATAACTAAGATTAATTATTTGCATATATTATCATTTTCTGTTATGTTTATTTAATCAAATTTCACCCAATTTGAAAAAACTTCTCAAAATAACTTTTACACTCATAATAATAACAATATTATTACTTGGCTTTGCTGTACCTGTTAACATGGTAGGCAACTGGTACCAGCAGTTTATGCCTGATTTGGGTAACCGAAGTATTTCGGATATAACATTTGTTGATAGCTTGGTTGGATATGCTGTAACTAGAAAAGATTCATTATCCGAAAATTTCGTTCTAAAAACTATAAACGGTGGTGATAACTGGAATATTGTTCAATCATATAATAACAGTCATATAAAAAGAGTTATTTTTTTAAACAAGGATACCGGTTATGTAGGTGGTACTGCAATACCGCAGGAAATTTTAAGCAGAACAACAGATGGCGGTTTAAGCTGGACACTGATAACTGTACCGGAAGGATTTTTACATGATATGTATGTTTTAAACACTGATACAATTTGGATAAGTGACCAATTGTTTACAGGCAGGTTGTTTATTACAACAAATGGTGGAACAAGCTGGCAATTGCAATATACAAATAACAACGGTATTGACAAAATTTATATGTTTAACAGGAATATTGGATTTTTGTCGTCTAATTTTAATTTATTCAAAACTACAAACAGTGGTTTTAACTGGACTCAAATACCGGGAGAATTTGGTTTTTTGGATATTTACTTTGTTGATAGCTTAACCGGTTGGAAAACCCGGGGAGATACGATGAAATTTACTTCAAACGGGGGATTGAACTGGACAAAACAAATAGCACCTTACGGAGGAATAATACTCTCAAATGTCATTTCCAGGTTTGCGAATATTAATAAAGATACATTATGGGCTACTGGCGGCTCTGTATGGTATCTAAATAACCAGGTAAAGCGTATCTTATATAGAACTACTAATGGAGGTAGTAATTGGTTGTTTCAAATACCTGACACAACACTTAAATTTGGAACAATGATAAACTTTTCAAATAAAGAACATGGGTGGGTTTATAGTAATAGCGATTCTACCGGCATACACACTGCCACTGGTGGAGATACAACCTTTTATATTGGTATTCAGCAAACAAACACATACATACCAAAAGAGTTTGAACTGAAACAGAATTACCCAAATCCATTTAACCCAAGGACAGTGATACCGTATAAATTAAAAAAATCAGCATTTGTCAGATTAATTGCATACGAAATTACCGGCAGAGAAACACAAATAATGGTAAACCAGCATCAGCAGGCTGGCGAGTATGAAGTAGATTTTATAGGAAAGTTTGCTATCAGCAGCGGTATATATTTTTACAGAATAGAAGTGACAGATGATAAGTCTAAACAGTTATACACTGAAACAAAGAAAATGATTTTAATAAAATAAAATTATACTATTCTACCTACCCCGTAATATCTTAATATTCTTCCCGCCGTCGTTGGTTTTTTGACCAATGACAATTATGTTCAAGATTTTGACGTTGGTGAACTGCTAGGGCAGTCTTAGCACCAACGATGGCATTTCAAATAAATCTAATAGCCCGTATCAAACAAAAGCGTATTTTGCTCATAAGAGATACAAATTTTACATTTTTGCAAACTGTTGAAAGCTAAAAACAGCAGAATAAACATTGATTCTTCTCAATGTTAATCAGGCAATACTGCTAAATTACTGAATTGGAATGTTAGATTGATTTCCTGCTGCTTTCTAATTCTTCAATTTTTTTAAGCATCCAGTTCAGTAGTTGACTTTTTAAAGTACTTTGTGCCTCCTCCTTAATATTCTGTATTTTTTCACCTGATCCTGAAAACTTTATCTTTGCCAGTCTTCCAAGTAAAGAGATGAAAAGTGCGTCATTATCTTTTTCATATTGAGGCAGTAATTTATCAGCTTTCAAAGAGTGTTTAATGGAATCATGCAATGAAAAGAAAGCCTCAATGTATCCTAATTCATAATACAGCCGCAATTGTAAAATTTTTGAGCGTGATTTTATCCAGAAATTATCCATAGTAACTCTGCTTAGATGCTCCATTGATCTTTCGAATTCATTAATTGAAAAATAGTATCTTGAATACGCGTAGTTGAACATTGTTTCTCTGTATTCCGGTATAAGCTTTGGTGAATATTGATCAATGAATTTCTTTGCCCAGTCAGCCTTACCAAGAGATAGAGCAGTAGTTACTATGTTATTGAATATTGTAATATGAATATTCTCTTCCCCGGCGCCCATCAGCATATTTTCCTCCGCCATTTTACTGTAAAGCTCAAACAACGTATGTGTGTATTCTTTTGCTCCCTTAGCAATTTTTACAGCACAATATCCCGTGAAGGTTAGATAAAGGTTCAAAGTTTCTGTCGTGTTAATATGGCTTCTATTCCTGTAAAATAACTTCAGCGCCTTTTGGAAACTCACATCATCTGGTAGATCTGTCATAAACTTTGTTGTGTAGAAGTAAGTAAGAATAAGTTCACTCTTTACTCCGCCAATGGATTCCAGGTAAGACATCCAGCTATCTATATTTACGTTTTTTTCAAATTCTTCAATAAATTCAGAGGTTTTTTCAGAACCGAGCTTATATTTATAATTAATAGATTTCATTTTGAAACCCATATATTTTCCCAGGAAGGAGTAAACAAGGAATTCACCTTCTTTCATGTTCAGGTTTATCATCTTATTCTGTATAATCTCTAGATAGTCCTTTTCCATTTCAATCAGGTGTTTTATGAAATATAAATTCCCGCCATCAAACTTTTCATCGTTAAATAATTTTTCTGCTTCTTTGATGTTCTCTCCTGTTGATTTAACAAGGTTCCTGCCCGAGAGCGCAGTAATAAGTAAATATTTAAGCAGAAGTTTTCTGTTTTCAAGATCTTTCTGAATAAAATATTTTTCAATTACAGCCATAAGGTCACTCATTAAATTTCTGATTGTTTTATCTGTATATTCTTTCCCCGGAAAAAGTTTTGCGAAAATAATTTCCTTTGTCATTTTTGAACCTTCAAAATCAGGATAAAAATTTTTCAATTCCAAAAACAAACTGTAAACATTTCTATTTTTATTGAAGTAAGGTGATTTGATGAAATCACTGAAATCTTTCAGCTCATTTTTCTTTAATGTTTTAAGTGAATCTATTACTTTACTCTTTATCATACCTTTTTCTATAATCTGAATTTTAAATCCCAAAAATGAGGGGACAAAATTGGGATAAAATATTGCTAAAAATAGCTAAATATCAAATAAAATCCTAATTTATAGAGGTAAAATTTTCTACATTCTGCCAAAACCTTCTTTGTTAACCTAACCTGCTGATTGATAACTTTGTAAAGATGTGCACACAAATGTGCACATGCCAAAAAAACTGAAATATTTTATATGACTATTGCAAGAGGATACCGTTTAAAGGCTTCAACGCATATGCTGATAAAGAAAATGCAAACTGAGTTAAATATGAGCCAGGAAAAAGTAATCCTTAAGGCTATCAGGTTGTACTATAAAAGTATTACAGATAGCGGTAAAATTAATGTTAAAGCAAAGAAATTAATTAATAATCAAAAAATTAAATAAAATGAAAAAACAAATTAATGCTTATTTATTCTCGGTTCTAATGTTAATTGCCGCAGTTGTTTCTCTTGGCGGCTGCAGTGATACTACGGTCGATCCTGTTGTAAACGGGGGAGGGAATGTTAACACAACTGTTACCGGGATTGTATTGGATGAAAACAAAGCTCCGATTGCCGGGGCAACAGTCACAGCCAGCGGCAATTCAGTGCAAACTGGTGCAGGTGGAGAATTTATTTTTAATAATATTTCCGTTCCCTCCGGCCGGATGTTTGTTAATGTTACAGCTTCAGGTTACTTTAATGCGTCACGCAGCGAAATTCCAAACAGCGGAAATGTTACGCAGCTTAAAATAGTTATGTTAACCAAAACAGTTACACATACTATAAATTCAACTGCTGGCGGTTCCGCTGACCTGTCTAACGGCTCCCAGGTTGTAATTCAGCCTAACTCTGTTGTAACACAGGGGGGTTCAATTTACAACGGTACCGTCAATATGTCGGTAGTGTATATGGACCCGACTTCGCTCTCATTTTCAGAAACGGTGCAGGGTGGAGTTATGGC
>CAZOAP010000150.1:0-8279 GCA_964577645.1 uncultured Ignavibacteriales bacterium | reverse complement strand
GGAAAGCTTCGTTCCAAAACAGCGATTGATATTGTTAAAGGACTGGTAAGGGGATGCAAAAATAATGGTGCATCACTCATTGGCGGCGAAACCGCTGAAATGCCCGGACTCTATGCCAAAGATGATTACGATGTTGCAGGTACTATAATTGGTGTTGTTGAAAAATCAAAAATAATTGATAAGAAAAATGTTAAACCGGGTGATGTACTAATTGGTCTCCCAAGTAACGGCTTACATACAAACGGCTACTCACTTGCAAGGAATGTTTTACTGAAAAAATTCAGTTTAAATAAATATATACCTGAGCTTAAAAGTACTTTAGGAAATGAATTATTAAAAGTTCACCATTCATACTTAAAAGAAATAAAGTACGTAACATCCGGATTTAAAGTTCATTCAATATCACACATAACAGGCGGTGGTATATTAGGAAACACAAAACGTGTTGTTCCGAAGAACCTGAAGATAAATATTAACTGGGATTCATGGAAGCCCAACCCGGTGTTTGATCTAATCCAAAAGACCGGGAATATCTCAAGCAGTGAAATGCGCAAGGTATTCAATATGGGGATCGGCTTGATCTTTATCGTCAGCAAAAAAGATGCAGTGAAAATATCAGAGCAGCTTAAGAAACAAAAAATCAAAAATCATATCATCGGAGAAATTACAGAATAATGAGATTACATGATATTGCAGTTGTTGGAGCATCGGGTCTTGTTGGCCGCAAGATACTTGAAGTAATTCAGGAAAGAAATTTTGAAGTGGGTAAAGTTGTAGCCATAGCCTCTGATGCAAGTGCAGGCAAAGAGCTGAACATTAATGGCAAAACCTTTAAGCTTCATAAGCTAGAGCCCCATATCTTTAAGAATCTTGAGTTTGCTTTCTTCTCAGCAGGCGGTACCGTATCACGTGAATGGGCACCAAAAGCTGCTGCTGACGGCGCAATTGTAATAGATAACAGCTCAGCATTCCGTATGCAGGAAGATGTTCCGCTTATTGTACCTGAGGTTAACAGGCAGGATATGTTCAAGAACAAAGGTATCATAGCAAATCCAAACTGTTCAACTATTCAGCTTGTTACTGTATTAAAGCCGCTTGATAATGTTTTTAAAATAAAACGTGTTGTTGTTTCAACATATCAGAGTGTTTCAGGTGCAGGTAATAAAGGGATCTCAGCACTTGAAAATGAGTTAAGGAACCTCGATTCAAAAACTATATCCCCTTTTCCGCATAAGATAGCTCATAATGCCATACCGCATATCGATATATTCTTTGATGATAATTACACACGTGAAGAGCTAAAAATGATAAATGAATCACGCAAAATCATGGGGAAAAAAGATCTTGCAATTACTGCTACCTGCGTAAGGATACCAACTATGACCGGGCATGGCGAATCAGTTAACATTGAGTTTGATAAAAAAGTAAATGTTGATGAAATAAAAGAAATTCTCAGCAGTTCAAAAGGTGTTACAGTAACTGATGACCCTTCACAGAACCTGTACCCCATGCCGATAACATCAGCAGAGAAAGATGATGTATTTGTCGGCAGGATAAGAACAGACAGCTCGGTTAAACACGGCATCAATTTATGGATAGTTGCTGATAATGTAAGAAAAGGCGCAGCAACAAATGCCGTTCAGATAGCAGAAGAGTACGTAAAAGGAAAATAAAGTTTTATAGCATCAGCACAGACAATCTTATCTGTGTTTAATTAATGAAAGGAGACGAAAGGTAATGGATAACGTAATAACTAAACCTATGGCAGTACACCAGACCGTAAAACAGCACAAAATACACCCTGATCATGTATTGGATACATTAAGGAATTACATGCAGGTGGATGGTCTTGATATTGTTATGGATCTTGATAAATCACAGGGCGTATATATATATGAGGCGAGGAACAATAAGCCATACCTTGATCTTTTTTCATTTGTTGCATCTAACCCTTTAGGTATGAATCACCCGAAGCTGAATAATCCTCAGTTCATTGAATTTATCGGCAAGATAGCACTAAATAAACCTTCCAACAGTGATATATATTACGCTGAGATGGCTGAATTCGTAAAGACATTTTTTGATATTGCTATCCCTCCCTATTTTAAATATTCTTTCTTCATTGAAGGCGGCTCTATGGCAGTTGAAAATGCACTTAAAACAGCATTTGACTGGAAGGTACGCAAGAACTTTAAAAAAGGATACAAAGAAGAAAAAGGCCACCAGGTAATACATTTTAAACAGGCATTCCATGGCAGGTCAGGTTACACCATGTCACTTACAAATACTGATCCTGTTAAGACTGCCCTTTATCCGAAATTCACATGGCCAAGGATAACAAATCCAAAGGTCACCTTCCCGCTAAATGAGAACAATCTTGATGAAGTGATGAAGCTTGAAAAACAGGCAATAGCAGAAATCTACAAAGCCATTGCTGAAAACAAAGATGATATCGCATGCATGATACTGGAACCCATCCAGGGTGAAGGCGGCGATAACCATTTCAGGGTTGAGTTCTTCAAAGAGCTGAGAAGAATATGCGATGAAAATGAGATACTCCTCATTTTTGATGAAGTGCAGACCGGTATAGGCATGACAGGTAAATGGTGGGCTCACCAGCATTACGTGCAGCCTGATATTATTTCCTTTGGCAAAAAGACACAGGTTTGCGGAATACTTGCAACTGAAAGAGTCGATGAAATTTCCGAAAATGTATTCCATACATCAAGCAGAATAAACTCCACCTGGGGCGGCAACATTGTTGATATGATGAGGTTCAAGAAATTCCTTGAAATTATAAAGGAAGAAAACCTTGTTGAAAATGCCGCTGTTGTTGGTGAACACCTGCTGAATAGACTGTACTCACTGCAGGAAAAATACCCGGCTATGCTGAGCAATGCAAGAGGCAAAGGCTTATTCTGTGCAGTTGACCTGCCAAACGGTGAATTAAGAGGCAAGGCGCTCACTAAAATATTTGAAAAAAATGTGATACTGCTTGGCTGCGGTGCTAACAGCATTCGCTTCAGGCCAAACCTGAATATTACAAAATCACAGATAGATGAAGGTCTTGATATCATTGAATCAGTAATAAAAGAATTATAAGAGATAATATAAATATATTCTGATGATGAATCATCAGATGTTCCTACTCTTCTAAGGCAGCTAATTATTAGCTGCCTTTTTAATGCCAAACTTATACTTTAAAATTACTCATAGGGAAAACGTATAGCCCTGAGAAATTCTTTGAATTTTCCTCAGTCCTTATTTTTGCAGCTGTTTCCATTGCTTCTTTTATCGTAGCAAACTCACCTACCCGCATCCTGTACCATACACCTTTTTGGGGGATTTCAGCTTTTTCAACCAATGCTTTTACAACTTTACCATTTGCATACTTTAAGCCAAGTCTGTTAAGCTTCTTTACCCTTGTGTTAGCCTTCTCTTCGTTATTCCAGGATGACTCCTGTATAGTATACTTACCGTTTGGAAGCATAACATACATTACACTATTTTTCAGGTCAGTAAAGCCAATACTGTTCTTTGTCATACCTTCAACTGTTTCAGTATTGGGTTTTGTTTCGCTTTTGGGTGTAAGTATTTCTGCAGTGTTTACCTGCGGACCCATTTCACTGTTTATGTGAACTTCGGACCTGTTTGCCTGGAATGTTGCAAGTGCATCAGGAAGGAATGGTGAAGTAACAAGCATAAGTATCAGTATTGTTAGACATGCTGAGTAAACCGAAACATACAGGTTCAGCTTTGACTTATACTCCGTCAGGTTAACTGACTGGTAGAGCAGCTCATACTCTTCTGAAATTATACTTGTATCTATTTCATCAGGGATACTATCCTTATACCATATGTAATAGCTTTTGCCCGCAGGATAAATAGGATGAGCATTATCAATTACATCACCGTGATGTAACTCCTCATGAAACTCAGCAGAAATTCTTTCTGCAAGCTCCGGTGCTGCTATTTCTTCTGCATAGAAGGTTTGCAATCAGTTTAGATGGATTAATTTATGGATGATAAATATATGTATTTTCTTTAATAAAAAAAAGTAGATTTTCTTTAGCTTGTGCGGCTTTGGTGTATCTCTTATATAGTTAACATGAATACCTCCCCTATGTTCCAATTTATTTTTCTATTTGCTTTCATTATTATGCTGTTTACTTTATAACCTTATAACTTTATAACCTGATAACCTTTATTCCTTTAACCCTGTTTCTTTGTTACATATTTTTACAAAATGTTACCCTAAACTCAGAAAAATTATGTTATTTTGTATCACTAAGGTGATCGATATCCCGAAATTTCATCTTACGCAAAATGTTTTGATTATTGTTTTTATGGGGATAAAAACTGGCAATAATTTCAAAACTAAAAAACCTAAGGAGCGTTTTACCATGCAACCACAAAAAATTATTCAAAGGGTACTTAACCATTGGGTAATGCTGATGTGCGCCATGCTGTTTCTGTTTGCATCTGCGCATACATCAAAATTATCCGCTATTACCAATGCTGATTCTGTGGTATTTCAGAATGACAGCGTTTTCACCATCGAAGGAGTACAGGAAGAGCTTAAAAGCGATGGCGAATGGATCAAAGTTACAAAAGAAGAGATTGACCCCGAAGGCGTTACAGATAGATCTGAAGGAACAGATGCTGAAATTAACACCGACTACGTCTGGAGGCCAACCAATGTTGAAGAAGGATGGTCGCCATATACCAACGGTTACTGGGTATATACCAACTGCAGCTGGATGTGGGTTTCCTACTACAGCTGGGGATGGCGCACATGCCATTACGGCAGGTGGTGGTGGTCTGACCGCTGGGGCTGGGTATGGTCGCCCGGCTTTGTATTTGCACCCGCTTGGGTAGTATGGATGTATAACGACGGCTACTGCGGATGGTATCCCATTTCGCCGTGGGTAAGGTATCATCATGACCACGGTTACTGGTGCCATCATATGCGGTACAGGGTACGCTGCTGGACTCATGTTGAAAAGCGTCATTTTGCTGACCCCGTTCCTGTGAGAAATCCTGTAATTGACCCCAGCGGCATTAAGGAAATTGTATCGACAGGCAGCGTGGATGTTGACCCCAATATAGGGCCGCATGGTGTAAATACCAACGGACCCAGTGTTGGCTCAGTTGAAGATGCTACCGGCAAAAAGATACAAAAGGTAAATGATGTTGGCATGTATAACAATACAGGCAAGTATCCCGATACAAAGGATGCAGGCAAGAACATTGATACCCGCAAGAAGATAGATGAAAAAGTAAAGAATAATACCGGTGATAAAACTGACGGCAATAATTCAGTCGGCAATAAAACCACAGGCACTGAAAAGAAAAGCGATGACTGGTATAACAACAACAAGAAGAACGAAGACCCCAATAAGAACGACGGCGTAAAGAAGAACGACGGCACTGGCAGCAACAACGAAAAGAAGAAAGATGGCGGTAAGGAATGGAACACGGGGAATAACGGTAACGGCACAAAGCAGTACACTCCCCCAAAACAGGATCCGCCGAAACAATATGACCCGCCTAAGCAGGAACAGCCTAAGCAGGATCCGCCAAAGAAAAATAATGATAACGGCAGCAAGAGCAATGACGGATGGAAGGAAGCACCACCTTCCAAAAATGATGACGGGAATAGTGGTAAGAAGAAATGATGATGTGAAACGTGAGACGTCAGATGTGAAACATCGAATGCAGGTTTGTGATGATAAATATTTAACATTATTTTAAATAGATTAATTAACAATAAGGGAGCCGCTGAAAATGCGGCTCTTTTTTTATTAAAGACCCCCTCGCCCCGATAAATCGGGTCACTCCCCCTTAGTAAGGGGGAGACATGAATTTTACTGTCATTGTAAGTCCCCTCCTTAACAAGGAGGGGATTTAGGGGAGGTCTATATCTGCATTTACCATCTTTCCAGCACGCAAATAAACGGGTACTTTGGACACATATCCGCATACTCCGGAAAATCATATAGACATTACAAAGTAAAAACGGCACTTTGCACCTGCGACCCGCCATAAGCCATTTTTTTTGCGTCCCGGATATACCATTTAGAGGGTTACAGTATTTTTTCAGCAAAATGTGTGCGGCCAGGACGGTCTGGTCCGGGGCTGGACGCATCATAATTGTGATTATAGCATTTTTTTGCCTGACCCGGAAATCACTGCACGCTGGACTTTTCATTATTCATAATTTGTAAGAATTATTTATATGCATCATGCATACTTAAGTAATATAATATGCAAACTCGTTTCATGTGTATCATTTTGTGATACTTTTTTAGATACATTTAACTTGAATTATTGTTGGTGACGCTCCGCTAAACACCAACAACGGGGTGAAGACCCCCTCACCCCGATAAATCGGGTCACTCCCCTATTATAAATATATCTTTTGTAGAGACGGCTCGCTGAGCCGTCTGCTTTTAATATTAAGTTTGAAAAATATTTATCTGTTAAATACCTTAATAGCAAACCCCCTATAATAAGATCGAATTCCCAATATATATTCCCTCGATGATCAATAATTTTATTCCTAACAAAATAGTCCCCCCTTCGTACGAAGGGGGGCTGAAAGGCTGCAATATTATAAAAGTGGAAATAGTAAGAAAAATAAAATCCGGCGTTAATCAAAAATGGGGGTTTATTATATCAAAAGTATACAAATTTTAATTGTAAATTCATGTAATAACTTGTAATAGTTTGCAACGTATATTAATAATAATCAATAACTAAACTGAACTTTTTGGATAACTGTTCTGTTATGTATAATAAGGATCTATTTATAACTAAAAAGGAGCAAAATGCTTAATTTAACCAAATTAACAAACAAATTTTACATTACACTTTTACTGGCTTTCGGTGTGTTTATTGCCGGATGCTCAAATGAAACAGTTACACCGGGTGCTGCTGATAATATCCAGTACAGCTACTACCAGTCACCTGATACAACCGTGGATAATATCGGCTTACTTACCCTGGATACAGTTAAGATACTTTTAAAGGATATCAAGCTTAATGTTGCCAATTCAAGCGACTCATCAAACTCAAAGGTTGGACCCTTTGCATTGATGCTTAATCTTGGCGCTGTAGGCGGTGTTAATATGATAGGCTCTAACCTGATACCGGTTGGCACATATGATAAGATAAAGTTTGAAGTGCATAAGCTCTCTGATAATGAAACACCGCCGGACCCGGAATTCCTGGATTCGCTGGGCAGGTATTCAACAGTTGTAAAGGGAACATATAACGGCTTGAGGTTCACATTCAAAAGTGATGTTTCCTCGAAGCAGAAGCTCGACTTCCCGAATGCGCTTGTTGTAACAGAAACATCAACCAACGTTACAATAAAAATTCAGCCGTACCTTTGGTTTGTAAATGAAGCAACCAACCTGTACATGGATCCAACCGATCCGGGCAACAGGGGCGAAATTGAAAAGAATATTAAAGAGAACATAAAAGCGAACTTTAAAGCTTTTAAAGATGCTGATAGAAACGGTATACCTGACTAACAGGTCCCGATTTCATATCATATCATAAATTCTAAAGCCTCCATTCTGTGGAGGCTTTTCTGTTTGATTAATATATATCAAACGCCGTAACGACCAGACAAGTTGGGTATATTGCAGACAAACATAAATGTAGAGACGGCTTTGTAAGCCGTCTGCTTTCAAAGTATTATGTTATTGGTGAACTGTTAGGGCAGTCTTAGCACCTAAGAAGACAAAATAAATCTAATAACATTTATCGCAAAGTTGAACGAATTGTATTTTGTCCACATTAACTATATTTGTATTGCCATTTGAGTCAATACTTACTAACAATTTTGGTTTTATATGTTCAGGGCAATAAATATCACCACATTTTGCACACTTGAAATATGAAACATCATCTAAATGTTCTTTTCCGTTCAAGTCTATTGATAATTCAAATACACAACCACATTTTTTACAAGTCATATTTTTTTTCGTTAATTATTTATATATAATTTTCTAATTAATTCTTTATAGTTTTTAATTTAAACAAATTTTTGGCTTCCTTAATATTTTTACTTGCTTCTTTAAAATATTCTGATTTTAGTTCAATACCTATATACTTTCTTTTATGTAATATCGAAGCAACTGCTGTAGTACCTGAGCCTAAAAAGGGATCCAACACCAAATCACCTTCCTTAGTAAATAATCTTATAAACCAGGAAGGTAACTCAATTGGGAATACAGCGCTATGACTTTTATTAGATGAATCGACTGCTG
>CAZOAP010000149.1:0-8394 GCA_964577645.1 uncultured Ignavibacteriales bacterium | reverse complement strand
AATTCTGATACAACGAATAATTTACTGGTGTTTCAGAACCGATATTCGGAATTCCGATCAGTTGGTTTGTTAACAATCGTGCTAAAGGTCCGCCATAAGCACCCATATCATTCCTTAAGCCGCCCCGTGAAGGATACTTTGCGAGTGTACCGTTATTGGGATCAGGAAGATCGTTATATTGTGTGCTTGAATCACCTTTATCGATACAGGGTGAGCTTAACTGAAGTACATAATTTGAATCAGCAAATAATGGATCGAGATCGATATTTCCTGCACCGGAGAATCCACCCGATACATTATTATAAGTTGCTGTAACACTTCCTCCGGAAACAAGTATCTGTGAATTATTTGGTGATGTATTACCCCGTATAATATTATTCCTGATAATAATGTTTGAGCTTAAACAAAGAATACCCCCGGTTCCCGCAATTGCAGAATTATTTAATATCGTATTATTCTCAATAATTCTTTGTGTACCTGGTGATGTGCTTAAGACCCAGAAAGCACCGCCCCCTGAATAAGAGTTTCCAACAGAATTTAGTATTATTATATTGTTTTTAAAGGTCCCTCCGGAATAATTCAGTACAATACCCGGACCGTATAGGCCTTTGTTCTGCATAATAACATTATTGTAGACTTTCGGATTGCTATCACCCATTCTGATACCGCCGCCGCCTGCGCTGACAGCAATGCCGGTATCATTAATGGCTTCATTATTTCTTATGATGTTGTTTTGAATAACGGGAGAAGAATACTGGATAAGTATACCGCCGCCTTCCCTGTACCTGCTGCCCATATTATGCTCATCATCCCAAAGGGTACCCCTGCCTCCTGTCAATGTAAATCCCTGGAGTACCGTTGTAGAGTCTTCATGGTTCGCAATTATCACACAGCTGATTGTATCAGGGTGTACAGGTGTGCTGCCGTTGATAACAGTAGAGCTGATTATTGATGGATCATTAGTCTGAAAGTAAGTACTGGTAACAACAATATTTTTCCCTCTGAAATTCAGATTTTCAAAATATGTACCGGGGGCAACCAGAACTGTATCACCATTTACTGAAGCATTTATGGCTGATTGAATGGTTGAATACTGCGCAGGAACATTCTTTATCGCGGAATTAATTCCTGTTGAAGTTAAAACGAGGGCTAAGATTAGGTAAAAATATTTCTTCATTTAAATTAATTAGTTTGTAAAATTAAATATATCTCTGAACTCTTTATGGTCAAGTATTTTCCTGATTGACTGAACAAAATCAGGCGGTTCCTGGAACGGTGTATCACGGAATAACTCACCTGACCTGCTCTCAAGCAGGTCGTCAAAACGCTCTGACCTTTCACCGGCTGTTGTTTCAACGGAATGAACATAATTTATATTGAATAACAGGTTCTTTGGATTTACGTAGCCGCTATCCAGCAGTACCTTGGTTTTCTTTTCACATTTACACGGATTATTCTTATCCATCAAACCGCATCTGTTATGCATAAAGTTGTATATCTGTTTCCGGGCACGTGAGAGCTTTTGACGGAAATTATCACGTGTTAAATCAAGTATTTCCGCACCTATTTTATCAGATACCTGGAAAATTGTACCAAGAATGAAAACAATCCTCTGCTCTCTATCCAGGCAAAGCAGCATACCTGACATACAGCTTACTTTCACTTCATTTACCAGGGTTCTCATCTCAACTTCATAATTTTCCTGTGATGGCAGCTCGTGGTCAGGAACATTTTCTATGATCTTCCAGTATTCATCAAAATTGGAAGCATGTTTTTTTTCGCCCAGGGATTTCTTCATGTTAAGCACCTGGTTAATAACTATCCTGTATGCCCACGTTCTGAATGAGCTTTCTTTCCTGAATGTGGATAGTTTTGTAATGATCTTAATCAGAACTTCCTGTGTTATATCTTCAGCTTCCTGCGGGTAGAAAACCATCCTTAAGGCGATATTATATATCCATGCCTGGTGCCTGTATATCAGGTCCTCTAGTGATTTTTGATTCCCGCTTAACGCAGATTCTATCAACTGTTCGTCTTTTTCGTCAGTTGCATTTTTTTCTATGAACGGATTTATCAGCATATAATATTTAGACAATGATTTTGAGGTTGTGTGACAATGTATAATGAGGGCTAAAGTATTGTTTTAACAGCAGAGTAATGTTTAACTCTTATATTTTCTTCGTGTATGTACTTTTTGCAGCTGGCGCTCGATAACCGCATCTGTCAGTAATAATACTATATCATCTTTTGAAGGATTATTGAAAATTTCATCAGTTCTCCTCTGGTTTACATCTATCCTGTAAAGAATATGAATCAGTTTTTCAACATTTTTCTCAAGCAGCTCAGCTATCCTGCGGGAGAGAATAAAATGTAATTCTTCATATGATAATATATCCTGCTTTTGCAGCTCAAAATTTCCGGAAACAATATCAAATACTTCCTGTGAATCGTTAGACATTTTATTTACTGTAATTTTTCTGCTTCAAAAAAAGAAATTTCACCATCAACAATTTCGTATCTCACTTCTATCGGATTGCAGCATACTTCGCAATCTTCAATATATTTCTGGTCACTAACACTGGTATCCAGTAAAAAGGATATCTCCTTCCAGCAGTACGGACATGTAAAAAAATATTCCATTAATAATTATTGATAATTTCTATCTCGCATTTGTGGATATTCCATATGTTACTTAAGCTCTTAAGCATTTTACGGATCTTTTTAATGTGTTCAACGAGCTCATTCCTTTCTGCATTTTTAACCAGCTCACCAATATACCCGAATAAGGAATAGTCATGAGCGCATGAATTATTTTCCTGCCTCTTGCCTACAGTGCATTTACTGCACTCCCAGTTAACAAACTTGCATAACGGTACACAAAGCAAAAGCTCATCAAAGCCATCCGGCCAGTCAGCAGCCAGCCATGCATCGTAGTTCCTTCCGCGTGCTGATATTTCAAGCAGGCTGTACCAGCTTTCCTCATCTGATACAATTTCTTCAAGGGCATCAAGCTGCTGTATGGTAAGCTCAATTGCAGCTTCTTCAGTTGAGCCTTTATTCTGCCACAACTGGTAAATATTGTTATAGTTAAGAAGTTTATGCAGCACTTGTTCTTTTTAATTTATCAGTTATCCCTTTGAATACCAAAAGTGATGTAATTATCAATACGCCCGCTATAAAGAACGGTGAGCTCATAAAATCATATTGCATACCTGAAACAAACGGCAGGCCGCCTGCTGCTATTGCCAGTCCGAAAGATAATCCGGCTGTTGTAGCGGGAAGCTTTTTCATGTTCTTATATAAAGCTGCAACAAGTACCGGTGTTACTGATTGCAGCAGCGCTATTCCGGGTAAAAGAAAATAAAGGCTCGATTCACCAATAACTAAAAGCGGAATTGCAAGCAGCAATGCTGTAAATGAATACTTTCGCCATCCGAATTTATCACCTGCATAACCGCCTATTATCTTACCGCCGGCCGCTGAAAGCGATATAAGTATGATATTGGTAATTTCTCCCTGTTCCACATTCTGGAAGATATTCCAAACCGCTGAACGCAGTGCAATTGCAAGCAAAAGAAAAAGCATTATGAAATCGTGCTTATCGAAAACTTCATTATCTTTCGGGGCATCATAAGGCAGAATCGGTAATTTTAAGATCGTAACAGTTACAATAATTATTGCTAAAATACCTATAATAACGGCTGCGGGAAAAATATTATTAACAGCCATATAACCGCCTATTGCAAGTCCGGCAACTCCCGGAGCTGAAAACAGGCCGGGTCCAGATGCTTTATCAGGTGTTGCACAAAGTGCAAGTGCGCCGCCACCAGTGTGGAATAATGCTGAAGCGAGTCCTGCACAAATTACTGCGGCAAATGGATTGAAGTAAAACAAAAGAATGGCAGCTATCATAAGTATCAAACCTGTAATTGCAGCAAGCCTGGGATTTTTTAGCCTGTCGGTCATTATACCTGCAAGCGGCTGAGCACCGAATGCCAATATATTATACAAAAGTACAAGTGAACCGACACCGTATAATGACATTGATGATGTCAGACTTCCCAGGATGAGTCCTGCGGAACAGTCAGATACACCATGAGCCAATCCCAGCGATACCGGCAGCAGTAACTTTTTCATATTACAAAACTTAATAGTGCAGTAACCAGATTTGCTGTAAAAGATATCAATGCTGATCTCCTCCAGCCAACACGGAATAAAATTTGAATTAAAATTATTTCAGTTAAAAATACGATTAATTCAATAATTAAAAAATATATATTGAACAGAGAATTAATTGCGTATTTATCAGCAATTTGAGAGTAAATATAGAATGCTGCAGGATGAGTAACGCAATTTATGAGGACTGCATAAAATAAAATTTTGAAAGGATTTTTCCGGATATAAAGGAGGTATACAATGAATTCAACAGCTATGGTAATAAATAAAGCTGTAAAGTAAAGCTGCATGATTATTTTTTCATTTTCCTGATGAGGATAACTGATACTATACTGACTAAGGCAAGTACGGGAATTATTATAAACAGGTAGCCTGTAAATTTCTTTTCAGGTGTAACAAGATCCTCTTTTACCTTCATTTTGGAATCTTTTGCATCAATGATATTTTTATTGGGGTCTTTATAAATTGTCTTTGTATTAATAAGTACCGTATCGGCTTTTATTGATTCAATGGTAAATTCGTCCTTCACATAATAAAATTTTTCATCTTTATCGGCATAATTACTGCATGATATTTTTAATGAAGGTATGAATTCTTTATTATTCATTATAAGGGCTTTTAATTTACTGTTCCTTTGAGCGTCATCCTGAATACTTTCCAGTGAATCAAAATATGTACTGTTAAAAGCAGTGTTCTTAACTGCGAAAACCTGCGGCGCACTGAATTTACATGAAATATTCATTTCCCTGCCGGAAGATAGCTTAACCGCGTGAATATCAGGAATACCGTTTGAGAAATTTACCGGATATGCAATAAAGGTATAATCAGGGTATGAATCAATGTTTGTTATTTCAAAGCTGTAAGATATCTTTTTCTTGTTATCAGGGATAACATCAGCGCATATAATTGCATTGTGAAAAAATAATATGAATAAAACAATTTTCAAATTGTTCATATAATTTCCTTTGTTATCCCTGAAAACATTTAATCTTAATTACAAAGCGGTAAAACTGTTAATTGACGCTTGTATCATCAAAATTTTCAAGCCAGCTATCAATGACACCCATGAATGACTTCAAACAGCCATCTTCGAAAGGTGAAATTAAATTTGCGGTTTTAACCAGGCCTAAAAATGACTGGCTGCCGCCTGCTTTGCAGAGCCTTAAGTAATCTTCAAGCGCAGCTTCGCGGTTATCCATAGATTTCTTCCAGAACTGGAATGCACATATCTGGGCAAGGCAGTAATCGATGTAATAGAACGGGCTCATGTAAATATGCCTCTGCTGCTGCCACCTTCCGCCTTTTTCAAGGAATTCGTTTTTATCATAATCTATATAAGGCAGGTATTTCTTTTCGATATCTAGCCATGCCTGTTTTCTTTCTAACGGAGTTGCTTCAGGGTTATCATAAACCCAGTGCTGGAATTCATCAACAGAAACACCGTACGGAATAAAGATAACGGAGCCTTTTAAATGTGAGTATTTGAATTTTTCTGTCTGGTCTTTAAAGAAGCAGTTCATCCACGGCCATGTTAAGAATTCCATGCTCATTGAGTGGATCTCACAAGCTTCTGATGTTGGGAAGAAATATTCAGGTATATCAAAATTACGGCTGGAGTAAGCCTGGAATGCGTGGCCTGCTTCATGGGTCAGCACTTCAATATCACCCATTGTGCCGTTGAAGTTTGAAAATATGAATGGTGCTTTATATTTTTCTATGAAAGTGCAGTAACCGCCTGTATCTTTGCCTTTTTTGTTGACTAAGTCCATCATTTCATTATCAAGCATGAAATTGAAGAACTCGTTGGTTTCAGGTGAAAGCTCTGAGTACATGTTCTTTGCACAGCTTACTATCCAGTCAGGTGAGCCGTGCGGTTTTGCGTTGCCTGATTTATAATCCAGCGGCTGGTCATAATATTTAAATGATTCCAGTCCAAGCCTTTTCTGCTGTTTCTGTTTAAGCTTTACTGCTATCGGCACTATTGTTTCAAGCACCTGGTCTCTGAACTTCTTTACCATCTCAGCATTGTAATCAGTTCTTCCCATCCTGTCATAGCCCATCTGGATAAAATTCTTGTATCCAAGCTTCTTTGCAATGCGTGCCCTGATTTTAACAAGCTCATCAAAGAGCCTGTCAAACTCCTCTTCGTTATCTGAGAAAAATTTCCATTTTGCTTCATTGGCTGCTTTTCTCAGTTCCCTGTCGGTTGATTCCATGTACGGTATCAGGCCCTGGAGGTTCTTTTCTTCGCCGTCAAAGAATATCTTTGCAGAAGCGAGTAATTTTGAGTAATCAGTTCTTAATTCATTTTCCTTCTTAAGATCCTCGATAATTTCCTGGGAAAATGTACGAAGGGTAACTTCTGCAACATCAAAGAGCTGTTTGCCCCATTTTTTTTCAAGCTCTGCGCGGAATTTTGAGTTTACTATTGCAGTATAATATTTGTGTACAAGACCGTCAAATACAGGTGAGTTTGCATCGTAGAATTCCTGTTCAGATTCAAACTCTTTATCATTGGTATCTATTGAGTATTTTATACTTGCAATGGTACCCAATGTCTGAAATTCCATCCTTAGATCGTTGATATTCCTTATCAAAGCATCCTGTTCATCAAAACTTTCTGCTTTCTCAAATAAATTGATCAGATGGTCAAACTTTTCCTGAAGCTCTGCAACATTCGGGCGTTTGTATTCTATTTCACTGAATTTCATTTTTGATCAGATTTTAATAATTATTTAATGTGAATCATGTAATTTAATAAAGTTAAAATTTAAATTATATATAAAAGTTAAGATTTCTTAACAATTAAGCTTTGCCACCGGATTGCCTTTTCTGTGCAGAAAGTATATTTTTCCTCAGCCTGATATTCTTTGGCGTTACCTCAACCATTTCATCATCATTTATGAATTCAATGGCTTTCTCTAACGTCATTGGTGTAACCGGTGTTAAAATTATACTTTCATCCTTGCTTGATGCGCGCATGTTTGATAGCTTCTTCGGCTTGCATGCATTAACATTCAGGTCATTATCCCTGTTATGCTCGCCTACTATCATACCTTCATATACACTTTCACCCGGTGCACAGAACAAAGTGCCGCGCGGCTCAAGGTTAAATAATGCGTATCCTGTAGTATCACCCTGCCTGTCAGAAATAAGTGAACCTGTATTCCTGATCGGGAAGTCACCTCTGTGTTCTTCATAGCTTTCAAGGTAAGAGTTCATAATACCGGTACCTTTGGTATCGGTAAGGAATTCATTCCTGTAGCCTATCAATCCCCGTGAAGGAATAGTAAACTCAAGCCTTACTCTGCCTGTGCCGTGATTTACAAGATTTACCATTCTGCCTTTTCTCTGTGAGAGCTTATCGGTAACGACACCAACAAAGCTTTCTTCGCAGTCAATGAATAAATGCTCAATTGGTTCAAGTTTCTTTCCATCTCTATCTTTATATATAACATGCGGCCTTCCGACTGACATTTCATAGCCTTCTCTTCGGAGTGTTTCAATAAGGATAACCATCTGGAACTCACCCCTGCCTTTAACAATAAATGTATCGTTGCTATCGGTCTCTTCGACCTTAAGAGCAACGTTGCGGAGTGTTTCTTTTATGAGTCTTTCCTTCAGCTTTGCTGACTGAACATATTTACCTTCTTTGCCCGCAAATGGTGATGTGTTAATGCCGAATACCATACTGATAGTGGGCTCATCAACAACAATTCTTTTAAGCGGCTTTGGATTATCTTTTGAGCATATTGTATCACCGATGTGAACATCTTCAATTCCTGAAAGAATTGCAATTTCACCCTGCTCAGCATTCTGCACTTCCTTAAGCTTTAAGCCCTCATATACCTGGAGCTTTGTTATCTTAAGCGGCTTATGTACTCCGTCTTCACCTATGCAAACGAGTGAATCGTTAATATGTGCATTACCGTTGGTAACTCTGCCAATGGCGAGTCTGCCTATATAATCAGAGTAATCCAGATCAGTCACCAACAGCTGGAGCGGTTCATTTTCATCAAAAACCGGACCGGGAATTTCTTCAATTATTTTATTGAATAACGGTGCAAGGTCGGTTCCTTTTTCTTCAAGTGAATTCTGTGCAATACCTTCTCTTCCGATAGCGTAAAGTATTGGGAACTCTATCTGCTCTTCTGTTGCATCAAGATCAATGAACAGGTTATAAATTTCATCAAGTACTTCCTTTGCGCGGGCATCTTT
>CAZOAP010000148.1:0-8408 GCA_964577645.1 uncultured Ignavibacteriales bacterium | reverse complement strand
AGAATGGCGTGCTGAAAGCACTGTTTAATTTGGGATACAATAACCTGCATGGAACGTACCCGGGTCCGAGTGATTATGATTACGGTGTAAGAGTTCAGACGTTTTCTGTAGGACTAGGTGCAGAAGTAAATCCTATAGGACATAACTCCGCTGTCTATCCATCAGTTTACGGGCTGATGAGGTTAAATTTTGTTGGAGGTGAGTCCTTTCATAAAGCGGGACTCGATTTCTTTGAAGTAACTCCAAGATACGGTTATACTGGCGGATTTAAGCTCTATTTCATGGTAAAAAGCACAATTGATCTGTTTGCAGGCTACAGCTACTCATATGATAACACGTGGAACAGGCAGGCAGGCGAGCAAACTCCGCCCGATGCACATGTAATAGTTTTAAGGGATGCAAAAAGTCCCACAAACGGCTTAACTTCCGATAGAAGAATAGCATATTGGGGACTGCAATTGGGTATGAATTTTTTCTTTAAATAACGTAATTTTGCAAAATCCAATATTTAGGTAATATTATTGCCACGACCTTTAGGTCGTGGATAAGATATCAAAATATCAGGGGCTTTAGCCCCAAATAAAAAAATAATCAGAGCAGCATTTAACAATATAAATCAAATCAATATGGCAGAAACAAATGAAATAGTAACACCTCAGATATCCGCACCGGAAGTAACAGATGGCATTTTATTGACAGAAAAAGCCATTAGTGAAGTAAAAAAAATAATGGCAGAAAACTCTATACCCGCTGACTATGTTTTAAGGATAGGGGTTAAAGGCGGAGGATGCTCGGGGTTAACATACACACTTGGCTTTGATGCCGAGCTTAAGGATAATGATAAGATCCTCATGTATGGTGATGTGAAAGTAGCAGTTGACTGGAAGAGCATTCTGTACTTAACAGGTACAACTGTTGATTACACCGATGGCTTAACAGGCAAAGGATTTGTTTTCAACAATCCTTCAGCCAAGAAGACCTGTGGCTGCGGCAGCTCATTTGGTGTATAGTACACAAAAAAACATTTTTCATCCGTTAATTTAAAAGAGCAGCTTATTTATGAAAGATAAAAGCAGAAGGCAGTTCATTATAACTTCTGCACTGGGTGCAGTATCGCTCGGTCTTTTACCAAAGTTTGAATTATTAAGTAAAAATTATAATGGAGGCACAGCGCCTTCAGAACCCGAAGGAGGTTTCACTAAAATGGCTTACGAATGGAAATTCAATCCCCGTCCATATTCAGATGAAGAGGCAAAATCATTACTGAAAGATGTAATTGATGCTGAAACAACTGACTGGCATTACAACACACATCATAAAGGATATGTGACTTTTCTGAATAACATTGAAAAAGAGCTTGAGTCAGCTGATCTTTCAAAAGCTAACGGCAACTGGTCAGATCTTGGTGAGCTTAAAAGAAGGTTCACATGGAACCACTCAGGCGCATACCTGCACGATGTATACTGGGATAACATGGGCGGCGATGGCGATATATCAAAGGGTCCAGATGTAAAAGCAGCTATCGAAGCTAATTTTGGCTCATTTGATAACTGGAAAGCTGAATTTAAAGCATGCTCACTGGCTGCAAAGTTAAGCGGCTGGGGATTACTTGTATTTGACAGGCTTTATTCCGGCAGGCTTATCAACGTTTTGGTTGATGAACACCAGTACGGCGCTATCTGGGGCGGAGTTCCTTTAGTTGCATGTGATGTATTTGAACATGCTTACTATCATAAAGATGGACCCGGAAGAGCAAAGTATATTGATAACTTCATAAATGGTATCAACTGGGCTAGAGTTAACGACAGGTTCAATAAATACTGTAAATAAAGAAATAAATATTGAAGACTAAACATTTCCTGTTATTGCTCCTGTTTGTTTTTGCCGCGGTAATTTCAGCATGCGGTAAAAAAAGTGATGATAAAACTACCCAGGGTAATGATAAAAAGGAATTCGGCTGGAAGGATAATATCACTTCAGCGGATATTCCTGATTTCCCCGTGAAGGGTTTTATTGGCGGCAAAGAAGTGCAGTTTGCCTATATTAATTTTGAAAAATGGCGCGGCTCAAAAGATAATGTTATAAATTTCTCACTGGTTAAGCCTGAGCAGAACTGCGGCTTTATTGAGAACTTTGAAGGCTTCACAATATTGAATAAGGGCAATGATATTAAACAGGGTCCTTTTGTGAAATCAAAATTTACAGATGACCCCGCTACGTACCAGGCGAGCTTTAAACAGGTCGGCAGCAAATCCACTGACCCGTGGAACTGTGCATTGGATATTGAAAGTATAACAGATAAGACAGTAAAAGGTAAAATTGCTTTATTCTTTAACGATGCTTCCAAAAGCTGGGTAGCCGGCAAGTTTGAAGCATCATTGTGCAATAATTAGTAGCTTTGTCATTCCCGCGTAGGCGGGAATCTCTATTGTAATGTATCGATCAGTATTAAATTAAAGGTATTTGTATAAATTAAAACCATAATTTCTTTAGCATGAAAACAAAATTCAATTTATTTTTCACAGCTTTAACATTAACCGCAGTATTAATGGCAGGATGCGGTAAAAAACCCGATCAGAAAACTGATGGCGATAAAAAAGACTCCACCAAATCAACAACACAGCAGAACACAACTGCCGGTGAAAATAAAACATCAACCACAGCACCCGATAGCAAGAACGAGCTAGGTATAAAAGAAGGTATGCCCGCTGACTATCCAAAAGATGTTCCTCAGCCGGTTAATTCAAAATGCCTCGGTTCACTAAATACCACAGAAGGCACTGTTGTAACATTTGAATCAACTGATAAACCCAAAGCTATACTTGCACCGTTTGGCGAAGCGCTTGAAAAAGCAGGCTTTAAAAAAGGTGAAGGCGAAATGATGTCTGATGACGGCGGCATGTCAATGTGGACCGTGGATAAAAGGGAAGTCAGCATTATGCTTGCATGGGATAAAGAAAAAAATGTTTCATCTGTAGTTGTAACATACAGGTAATATAAAATTATATGGATCCCAGGAATAAAATATTGAGCATAGCCCTTTTGCTGTGCTCAATATTTTTTATACAGCCCTTTCTTAGTGATGTTTACTCGCAATACCCCATTGTATTTGTTTCAAGGAATATCACGCAGGGCGGAAGTATATACTACCCGCAGGCGGGGCTATTGCCCGGCATGGGACCCTATTCACGCACTGCAATCGTAGGGGGAAGATTATTGGTAAGGGAATCAAACGGAACCATAAGGGTTCTGGTTGATAGCACCATGAACTTTGGCGGAATAAAGCTTGTAGATGTATCAGACCCGTGTGTTTACTGGAATGCATCAAAAATAGTTTTTGCCGGTGTTGAAAACCGTGATAGCAGCTGGCGGATATATGAAATTCGTGCAGATGGCTCAGGCTTTAAGAAAATTACTTACTCAAACAGAAATGTAAGCCTTGCGCAGTTCGGACCCATTGCATATAAATTCGTAAAATATGATGATGTTGACCCGTGTTACCTTCCGGACGGAAGGATTTGCTTTTCAAGTACAAGATACCCGGCTTTATCCCAATACACAGCAAAACGTGTAACCAATTTATATATAATCGATTCAACTTCATTGAACCTGCACCGCGTTACCACTGAACGCAATGGTGCTGATGAACCGACAATTGATCCCAATTCTGGTAAGATAGTGTACAGCAGGTGGTGGCTTAATATCGATCATCCTTCTATATTAACTCCAAACGGATTGACACGTGACTCTGCACTTGCAGTAACAAATGATATTTCCAATATCTGGTCTGCTGCTAAGATAAGGCCTGATGGTGAGGGACTTGCTCTCTATGCCGGAACCGGCAATCTTCGCCTGGGACAAAATAACTACCGTCCGTATATTTTAAATGACGGCAGAATGCTGAGCCTTTTTACTCCTGATAATGCAATGGCTTATACTACAGGAAGCTCAGGCATAAGATTATTTGATGAAGGTAACAGTTACGGCACATACGTAATTGGTGTAAATCCTGCAAACATGCAGCTCTATATTAACAGCCCGCCTTCATACGGCACAATGCAGCCGCCATATGCATGTGACCCGGTTGAATTACCCAGCAGCCAGTTACTGATATCATATGCAACACAGGTAGAAAACCAGGATTATGGTTTATATACTGTAAATTTAAACGGTACGGGTCTCACACCGTTTTACGATATTTCAGGAAAAATGGAACTGAATGCAGAAGTACTTCTGCCTAAACCTGTTCCGCCAATACTTATTGATGGTGTTGTTGATGTTGCTGATGAGCTTCCGCCAACCGTTGATCCATCCACATGGTTCAAAGATGGCGGCTTCAGGTTCGATTGTGTTAACATGTTCTCAAATGGACCCGTCGATCTTCCAATGCAGGATGGCGCTCCAATTACTCGCTTTGCGCGTATAAAATTCTTTATGAGCTTCCAGCGGCAGGATTCAACAGGTAAAGATTCAGCGATGTATTTCTCAAGTGTTCCCGTTTTTCATACTGGTCAGATAGCGCTTGATAATGCGCCGGCAAATGTTTCTATGTTTGAGCAGGTTGTGGATAGCTCCGGCAAAGTTCTGCGGGGCTCTACTGGACAGGTAGCACACGTTATAGGTATGAATTATGGTAAGCCCGGAACCGGCACCAAATGCGTTGGCTGCCACTCAGGGCATACACAGATCTTTGTGCCTGCAACAATTTCTGAAGCTGCGTTTTTCAATACATCAACTTCTGCAATTGTAACTGAAAGCTCTTTTAAATATATAAGTGATACAGTTCAGTATCCCGGTAAACGTGTTACCGATAGAAAAGCACGTAATGATTCACTGCGCGTTAACTGGATAGCAAACGCAGTAAATAACCAGTTCGTTGATCTTAAATGGACAGTTCCGCTGGATGTAAGACGTGTTACTATTTATAACATTAAACCAAATCCTTCAAACAATACGAATATCCAGGTAACCGATTGTGAAGTGATATGCTACTATAACGGCACTGAAGTTGAGCATATTACCAGTACAGGTATAATCAGCGTGAACGGTACAGATGTAAGCATACCCAGCCTGCCAAAAATTGATGAGGTTAAGGTAATTGTAAAATCATTTACAGGAACAATTAACGGTGAAAATTTACCCGGACTTGCCGAGGTTGAAACCAATGCCAGGATTGCGTACTATGATGTATTCGGTATACAGACAATTTCTACAATTGCTGATAAATTCTCACTCGGGCAAAATTATCCCAATCCATTCAATCCATCAACTAAAATTAAATATTCCATACCCAATTCAGCCGGGACAAATAATTACACAAGGCTGGTTGTATATGATGTCACCGGCCGACAGGTTGCGCTTCTTGTCAATACAGTACAAAAAGCAGGCATTTATGAAACAGATTTCAATGCTCTCAACCTCTCAAGCGGTGTATATTTCTATAAACTAACCGTTGATGATAAATATTCCGATGTAAAGAAAATGGTTGTGCTGAAGTAAATTAATTTCCAGCAGCATTATAAAAGCATAAACCCCCATCTAAATTAAATCCTTATTCACAATCAATTATTAATTTGTATATGAATGAATCTTAAAACTAATACCCCCCCTCGTACGAAAGGGGGCATTATCACCTCTCATGCCTATTATACAGATTTTATAATAATTTTTATATTCTGAAAATCATAAATGGGGGTTTGTATTTGTTTTATATTCTAACCCTCTCAATTTCTACTATCTTTAATCATTTATACTTATCTTTGGAATTATGAAGAAAAATAACAGCCGTTGTTGGAGTTTCCTCCAACAACTAATATTAATAATTTTTACATTCTTACTTTTAAACTCCGGCAGATCATTCTCACAGGAACCATCCTATACTATATTATGTGTTGCAGCTCATCCCGATGATGAAGATGGTGCCACACTTGCATATTACAAATACCTGCACGGTTATGATGCATTCACTGTTTTCTACACTCGCGGTGAAGGGGGACAGAATGAAATTGGACCCGAGCTGAACGATAAGCTTGGAAAGATACGTGAACAGGAATGCTATGATGCGGCAAAGATACAGGGCTCGCATGCATTTTTCCTGGGTGAGCTTGATTTTGGCTTCTCAAAAACTGCCAAAGAGACATTTAAAATGTGGGGCGGCGAAGATTCTGTCTTAGCCCGCATTGTATATATGATTCGCGTTATCAGGCCTGATGTGGTAATTACCAATCACGATACTATAACGACCAAACCTAACCGCCAGCACGGCAATCACCAGGGTGTGGGAATCACTATTTACGAAGCATTTGATAAAGCCGCTGATTATAACTATCACCCTGAACAGCTTGTTAATGGTGTTGAACCATGGCAGATTAAAAAGCTTTTCTTCCGTTCATTTGATTCCACTAAAGCTGACCTGTATAAGATCGATATATCAAAAACAATTTCAGACGGTAAAACTACAATAGCAGAAATTTCCCGTGATGCGCTTTTTAAGCACAGAACACAGGGAATGGATAAGGTGGATAAGAACAGTCCGTTCTTTTTTGGCAACAGGTTCTATCAATTGGTAAGAAGCGATAAAATGTACCCCGTAGAAGGTAACGACCTTTTTGAAGGGCTAAACCCTAATATGAAATGGAATACAGGCATTTTAAGATCGTACGATACATATTATTCTTACAGAACAATTACTGCTGCTGAGAGTCTAAAGACCTTAAGTGCAGTGAGAGTAAGCCCTTATATAAAGATCGGACTCGTAAAAACTTATGATAATACCATAGAAAATATACTGAATGCATTTAATATTAAATATGATACCTTAAACCCAACTGCAGTAGAAGTATGGGATTTGAACAATTATACATCCGTCATTCTTGATCTAAGGACATATTTATACCGTCCTGATGTTCTTAAATATAATGACAGGCTTATAGAGTATTCCAAAAACGGAGGGAATCTTATTTGCCTCTATAATAAGCCTCAGGATTGGAACGGCAAAGGTCCGCTTTCACCTTACCCGCTGAATATTACTTCTGAAAGAGTTACAGAAGAAGATGCTGAAGTTAATGTTCTTATGCCTGACCATGATTTTTTTAATAAGCCAAACCAGGTAATACCCTCTGATTTCAATAACTGGATACAGGAAAGAAATATTTACCTTCCATCTGATGATACAGCACTTACTTCATCAAAATATACCAGGCTGCTTGCTATGCAGGATGAAAACGACCCGGTTCCTTCTACCTCACTGCTATGGACAGATTTTGGAAAAGGTACGTATACATATTGTTCCCTTGCTCTTTACCGGCAGCTAAAAATTTTCCATGAAGGAGCATTGAAGCTTTTTATGAATATGATATCGCAAAAAACATATTTCCAGCGATCTTTGGATAAAATCAGGTAATGCAGACGGATAACAAAGCCGATAAACAGCTTGTAAGGGGTATATCACTCAAAGGTGCAACTGCCCTTAATATGATAGATATGATAGGGGTGGGTCCTTTTATAACCATACCATTGATAGTTGCCGCAATGGGCGGACCCCAGGCTATGATTGGATGGGTTATAGGTGCTATTATATGTTTATGTGACGGACTTGTTTGGGCTGAGCTTGGGGCTGCTATGCCGCATGCTGGAGGCTCTTACAATTACCTCAAAGAAATTTATGGTAAAAATGGTTTAGGAAAGCTTGTATCATTTCTTTTCATCTTCCAGTTAACATTTTCCGCTCCGCTTTCTATGGCATCAGGGTGTGTGGGACTCGCGATGTATGCAAGCTATATTTTCCCCGGGCTCAATACTACTTATTTTAACTATGACTTAAATTTACCTCTTCCATTGCTTGGTTCACTTGAAGCAGCCATTACACTAAATAATGGTACTTTTGTTGCAATTGGTGTCGTATTGCTTGCAGTATTTATGCTTTACCGCAAAGTTGCTTTCATAAGCAAGTTCTCGCAGTTCCTTTGGGGTGGTGTGATAATTACTGTTGTATGGATTATTGTTTCGGGAGTCACTCACTTCGATCCAAAACTAGCATTTAACTTTCCGTCAAATGCATTCAATATTGATTCTGCATTTTTTCTCGGGCTCGGTTCAGCAATGCTGATTGCTCTTTATGATTACTGGGGATACTACAATGTAAATTTCTTCGGCGGTGAAGTCGAAAATCCCACACGTAACATACCGCGCGCAATAATTTATTCAATCCTTGCTGTAGCGGGGTTGTATATCGTTATGAATATCAGCATTCTGGGAGTTCTGCCATGGCAGGAGGTCAGCGAAACTGCAGGAAGTGACGCGAGGAAATATATAGTTTCTGTATTCATGCAGAAGATATACGGCTCATGGGCCGGAAATCTTGTCACCCTGCTTGTTGTGTGGACAGCCTTTGCATCGGTGTTTTCACT
>CAZOAP010000147.1:0-8480 GCA_964577645.1 uncultured Ignavibacteriales bacterium | reverse complement strand
AAAAATGTTTTTTTCTATGATAACGCCTGCTTCCCCGGAGGCAAGGGCAGAGAAGTAAAAGCATCGGATTTCAAGTACTGCTTTGAGCGTTTATGCGACCCGCGTACAAAAACTCGCGGAGCATGGCTTTTCAGGGATAAAGTAAAAGGTGCAACTGAGTATATAAATTCGATCAAGGAAAAATATAACAATGTAAATGAGATCACCGGTATTCAGGCAGCAAATGATTCAACACTTGTAATTACACTCAACAAACCTTTTGCGCCGTTCCTGAGTATACTCACAATGCAGTATGCATTTGTTTATCCCAAAGAAGCTGTTGAGTATTACAAGGATAACTTTGGCTACAATCCCGTAGGTACCGGTCCATTTAAATTTGTTAAGTGGGAAGTTGACCGTGAGCTTGAAATGACAAAGAACCCGAACTACTGGAGCTTAAACAAGGCAGGCAAGCCGCTGGTATATCTAGATGGTATTAAGGTCAGCTTTATTAAAAGCTCTGAAACAGCATTCCTGGATTTTCAGCAGGGCAAGTTTGATTACTATGACCCCTCCCCGGAGGTTTTAAGCCAGATTACAGATGAAGAAGGAAAATTAAAACCTGAATATGATTTTGATTTAGTGAAACAGCCATGGCTTAACACTGTATATCTTGGTGTGCAGCTTGATAAAAATGTACCCGGCGGTAAACAGAATCTACTTACAGATAACAAAAAATTAAGACAGGCTATTAATTATGCTATAGATAGAGAAAAGATAATCCGTTACGTTTTAAAATTCCGTGGTATTGCAGGCGTTAACGGACCCATACCGCCCGGTATGCCCGGATATAACAAAGATCTGAAAGGCTACAGCTTTGATAAAGAGAAAGCTAAACAGCTTCTGAATGAAGCGGGCTACCCCGATGGAAAAGGCTTAACGCTTAAGCTGACAGTAAGCAACGATGATACACAAAAGCTGATCGGTGAATCAGTGCAGGCACAGCTAAAAGATCTTGGCATTGATGCTCAGCTTGATTTCATGCAGGCATCCACCATGCGTTCTTCACAGGTTGGCGGTGAGCTTGCCTTCTGGCGCGGGAACTGGGGAGCTGATTACTTTGACCCCGAAAACTTTATGGCACTATTTTACAGCAAGAACCATACACCAATGGGTCCGAATTACACACACTACACAAACCAAAAAGCTGATTCATTATACGAGCTTGCAATGAAGCTGACCGATTTTAATACACGCGCAAAAATATATAATGAAATGGAACAGGTCGTACTGGAAGATTCACCCTTAATTATTTTATACTATAACCAGATAGTTTACCTGAAGAATAAAAAAGTCAGCAACATGTATATTGATGGCTTGAATACTATGATATTAAAGAGAGCAAGAATCGGTGAATAATCCTGAACGATTGCTTTAGCAGGAGAGAAGGATCTCATTCGAGATAGGTAAATTAAAATTATAAAACACTAACATAATTCCCCTCTTGAGAGGGGTGCCCGCGGGGCGGGGTGTGTCACATATGAACACAAAAGAAAACAAACAACCCTGGTACTCAGATGAAACAGGTTTTTTTGGTGAGCATTACTTTGATATAGTAAATATAGATCCTGTAAATGAAAACACACCGCATCAATGTGATTTCATTGAAAAAGTTTTATTTCTCAAAAAAGGCGCAAAGATACTTGACCTCTGCTGCGGCCACGGCCGTATAACAAACGAGCTTGCCGGAAGAGGTTTTGAAATGACTGGGCAGGATATAAACAGCTACTTCCTGGATATCGCGGAAAAAAATGCCTGTGATATGAATCTTAGTATTAAATGGATAAAAGGTGATATGCGTGTTATTCCCTTCGAAAATGAATTTGATGCTGTGCTGAATATGTTCACTTCATTCGGTTTTTTAGGAAGTGATGAAGAAGATGAGAAAGTCATTAAAGCAATAAACAGAGCGCTGAAACCGCAGGGTAAATTCCTGATGGAGTATGTAAATAAAGATTTCATCATCAGGCGTGCAAAAACAGAAGATACAAGACAGATCAAAGGCGGTTATGTAAAGATAAAGCGGATATATGATCATCTAAAATGTTCTCACCATGAATATTTTGATATTTACCAAAATGAAAAATTCATAAAGCGCGTTGAAACTGATTTCAGGTTCTATGCTGCCAGTGAGCTTGCCACATTGCTAAAAAGAAATAGTTTTAAAATTATGGATGTCTATGGTGATTTTGATTTTGGACCGTTATCATTTGATTCAAAAGGGTGTATAATTCTAGCAGAGAAAATGTCACCCTGAACCTGGACTTGTTTCTAAGTTTGTTTCAGGGTCTGTTTTTATAATCAAAAATACAAATACAGTGTAGTCGTAAACAACTGTAACATTTAATAAAGTCAAACTTTCAATCCATCATGCCAAACTGCAATCATTTTGAATCAGCTCACATCAAAAAAGCGAAAGCTTATGTATGTGATGAATGTATTAAAACAGGGGATAGCTGGGTGCATCTAAGGACATGCCAGACATGCGGCGGTACTCACTGCTGCGATAATTCACCCAATAAACATGCAACCAAACATTATCACAGCTCTAAACACCCGGTAATAATATCCGCTGAGCCCGGCGAACAGTGGGCATGGTGCTACCCGGATGAGTTGTTTATTGAGTATTGACACTAATCCTGAGGAGTGAAACGACGCTACGCCTTAATCCCACGTAGTGGGGGGAAGGAAGGATCTCATTCGGTTTGCTAGTGTTCAGACCACCCCGTCGCTGCGCGCCACCCCTCCTTGCTAAGGAGGGGATGTGATAAGTCTCCCCCTTTACAAGGGGGAGTGTCCGCCTAAGCGGACGAGGGGGTCTTAGAAATTACATCTTTATCGCCATAGGATGCTTGGGCTCATACAAACCAATTTTGCCTCCGCCAGGGAGTGATACATAAGTTATCGCACCCCACGGTTCATTTTTCACTTCAGAGTAAACCACACCTTTTGATTTTAATGAATCAATCACAGCATTAATATCTTTACACATTAAATAAAATTCATGTTTATCGTTTTCATTGTGCGGGTGAATGGCAGCTTCCGCAGGGGGGAGTGCAAATATAAGCCAGCCGTTACCTGCATCAACGGAATTAAATCCCAGCACATCTTTAAAGAAAATGCGGTCAGCATCTGCATCTTTTGAATAAATAATTATGTGAGCTCCTGTGATCATTGTAATTTCTCCTTTTATGAATATGCAAATATGATTGAAAATGTGGTTAGATACAAAGAAGTTGTTGGTCACTAGCATCCGGGTATAATGATTGTCTTGTAGAGACGCGACGCTCGCGTCTAAAAAGTATTTGTTCTTTTAAAAATAATTATTGTACTTTTTGTCTTGATACAAAAAGTACCAAAAAAATCAAGGCTTATGAAAATTTCCTGAAATTATTTTCGCATTACAGGAAAAGAACTCGTCCGGAAAAGCGCCGGACTCAAACAACTTTTCCTGTGCTGTTTCTGCTCAAATAATTTCTAACCGGAAATTTTCAAAGGCCGCTTTAAAAGACATTGTACTCTTTGCTTTTCTTTGTGTCTTAGTGTCTTGGTGGCAGGGTAAATGAGTACTAAAAGGCTGGATTCCCGCATGCGCGGGAATGACAATATAAATTTACAAATAGGAAATTAATTCAGTGTATATCAGCTTGATCAGTTTTATCAGTGTTCAATTGTATAATTTACCCGTTTTATATCAAATTCACACTTTCAAGTTTCTTTAATTTTCCCTATATTTGTAATCTATATTAAATTATAATCAATAAAACATATCTTTTTTAGCATAAATGGCAGAAAATCAGAAAAATAAGGGCAAGATCGTACAGATTATCGGTGTTGTGCTTGATATCGACTTTTCAGGCGGAAGATTGCCTGAAATTTACACAGCTTTACAGATTCCCAGGAAAAATACAGATGGCGTTGAAGACGTTTTAATTGCAGAAGTTCAGCAGCACTTAGGTGAAGACAGGGTCAGGGCAGTATCAATGGATACCACAGACGGTCTTGTAAGAGGCATGGATGTATTTGATACTGGAGCACCGATTACTATCCAGGTAGGACCCGAAGTACTTGGCAGATTAATGAACGTAACAGGCGATACAATTGACGGTTTAGAGCCATTAAAAACTAAAAAAACATTACCTATTCACCGCGCAGCACCTAAGCTTGAAGATCTTTCAACACAAAAAGAAATTCTTGAAACAGGTATTAAGGTTATCGATCTTTTAGAGCCTTATACAAAGGGCGGCAAGACCGGTCTTTTCGGCGGTGCAGGTGTAGGCAAAACAGTTCTGATACAGGAGCTTATTAATAATATTGCAACATTCCACGGCGGTTACTCAGTATTCGCAGGTGTGGGTGAGCGTACCAGGGAAGGTAACGATCTCTGGCGCGAAATGAAGGAATCGGGCGTTATCAATAAAACATGTCTTGTGTTCGGTCAGATGAACGAACCGCCCGGAGCACGTCAGCGTATCGGCTTAACAGGTCTTACTGTTGCTGAATATTTCCGCGATGAAGAAGGTAAGGACGTACTTTTATTCGTTGATAACGTATTCCGTTTCACACAGGCAGGTTCAGAAGTATCAGCTTTGCTTGGACGTATGCCATCAGCGGTAGGTTACCAGCCAACACTGGCTACTGAGATGGGTGCCCTCCAGGAAAGAATTACTTCAACAAAGAAGGGTTCTATCACATCAGTGCAGGCTATTTACGTTCCTGCTGATGACTTGACAGATCCGGCTCCTGCTGCGGTATTTGCGCATCTTGATGCTACAACAGTACTCGACAGAAAAATTTCAGAGCTTGGTATTTACCCTGCTGTTGACCCGTTATCATCAACTTCACGTATACTTGATCCGCTGGTAATTGGCGAAGAGCATTACAGTGTTGCACAGTCAGTAAAAGAAGTATTGCAGAAATATAAAGATCTTCAGGATATCATTAATATTCTTGGTATCGATGAGCTTTCAGATGATGATAAGCTTGCGGTACAGAGAGCAAGAAAAGTACAGAAATTCCTTTCACAGCCGTTCTTTGTTGCTGAGCAGTTCACAGGCTCAAAAGGAAAGTATGTAAAAATTGAGGAATCAATAAAAGGATTTAAGGCTATCGTAAGCGGTGAGTGCGATGACGTTCCCGAAAATGCTTTTTATATGGTTGGTAATTTAGATGAAGCATTGGAGAAGGCTAAAACGTTATAAAGATGTCAGATAGTTTGATCCATTTAGAAATAGTAACACCAGGCAGGATAGTTTTTGCAGGAGATGTAAAAAGTTTTACCGCCCCGGGCAGCGAAGGAGGATTCCAGATCCTGCGCAACCACGCCCCGTTCATATCAACCATTATTCCGGGTGCTGTTAAATTCACAACTGCTGATGGCGAAACCAAGAATTTCGTTACATCCGGCGGTACAGTAGAAGTGCATAATAATATTATCACTATGCTGGCGGAATCTATTATCCCAGTGGAAGAAATTGATATAGCCGAGGCTGAAAAAGAGAAGACAGAATCCGAGAGGATACTTGAATCAAAAGAGCCCGGACTTGATAAAGAGGCTGCAAAACACATATTACTAACAGCCAAAGCAAAAATAAAGGCTGTTTCTGCTTAAATTTGGTGTTTTTTGAGTGTGTGTATTAATTACACGGTTTTTTTATAGTTCAATTATAACTATATTGTTTTTCTGAAATTAGCGGTCTTTTAAATATAAAGGTTTTTTGGCGGGGCCGGTAGCTCAGTGGTAGAGCATCTCCCTTTTAAGGAGAGGGTCGGAGGTTCGAGACCTCCCCGGCTCACAAAGTTTTGTAAGTCATTTGTTTTTAAATATTTTTTAGTATATTTGCATAGCTATTGTTCCTGCGCATTTGCAGGAAGGTTTTACAGGGCGTTGATTTTCGTAGTTTTTAACGCTTGAATTTTATTACTTAGAAAGGAGGAGAAGCCCGAATGCAGAAAGGTAAAGTAAAATGGTTTAACGCTGACAAAGGATTTGGTTTTATAACTGGTAATGACGGAAAGGACGTATTCGTGCATTTCAAGTCAATAATCGGAGATGGATACAGATCACTCGAAGACGGACAGGAAGTCGAATATGAGGTAGAGGAAACCGATAAAGGTTTACAGGCAAGAAACGTCTCTAAAGCATAAGTTTTGTCTTAGATCACGAGAATAAATGTAAAGATCCCGTTTATAGCAATATAAGCGGGTTTTTTTATACCCAAAATTAAACATACCATGTTCACGTTATTAACTTTATACCTTAAACAAGTTAAATTTGCTACGTGAATGATTAATTTAAAAAAGGGAAAAAACATCATGAAAACAACTCTTATTATTACACTTCTTGCTTTATTTGCTGTAAACAGTTTTTCAAATCCTAAATATGATAAGTGGCAGGACCCGTCATATTTCAGAGGATACAATATTCTTTATGAATCACCAAAAAATATCCAGGATTTTATTGATTTCAAAAATTACGGCGGAAATTTATTCCATATTCAGCCGGATGGCTTCCTTGCATGCGATGCGCCTTATGGTATAGTTCAGGCAAATATAGATGGATGCGATATGCTTGTTAATTTCTGCAGGCAGGCAGGTATACATTATGTTATCGGTATTCGTTCGGGTCCGGGAGCATATGATACATTCGATGAATCACAGGGTACAACGGGTGAATCTAGAGTGTGGAACAGGTCTAATACTGCTGAACAAACCAAATACGCAGAGATGCTTAAAATGATAGTTCAGAGATACCAGGGCGATACATTATTTGTGGGACTTAACCTTGTAATTGAACCAAGGCCCAAAGTAAGGGTTGTACCTGCAAATACTTCTGCTGCTTACAAGTTCTTTTTAGAAAACGTATACAATATTCACATGGATGAAGTTTATTCATCATGGGTTGCAAAGATAAGAGAAGTGGATGCCCAGCTTCCGGTGATAATAGAAAACTTCGCATACTCAACACCTGAATTATTTCCGGGATATGTAATAAACGATCCGTACATAATATACTCAGCACATAATTACCAGCCGGTGGAGTTCACCAAAGAGGCTGTACCGTTTGCAAAAACTTATCCAGGGGTATACTGGAATATTTCAACATTGTCACAGGTCCTGTTCGACGCGCAGTTCATGCGTGAAACAGTTTTCGGCAAGCTGAGGGATTTTCAGCTGGCAACAAATGCACCTGTATTTATTGGTGAAACAGGCATGTATAAGCCGCAAACCGGCGGGGCAGAGTTCTTAAATGATGAGCTTACCATATTCAAAGATTACGGCTGGCATTTTGCTTTCTGGGACTGGCGCAGAAGTTCAGGTCCTGACTGGAACATCGAAAAGTTTGATGACCCGGGTAACATGCACTGGAAAACCGTTCTGGCTAAATTCCACGCGCCGCCTGTGCCAACAATGGTATCACCCGCTAATGAAGAAGTAACTTCACAGAACCCTGTATTTACTTGGGACTCTTTGACAGCGTATACAGCATATGACCTGGAAATAACAAATATAAAAGATTCAAGGCAAGGTACATTTTTAATTTCAGGTATAACAGGCAGCAGTTACGCATTTACAGGGAATAATTTTGTAAGCGGCGAAACCTATTCATGGCGTATTAGATCAAAGAATCCCGGCGGCACAGCTGAGAATAATTCAGAGTGGTCAGAGCCAAGGATATTCCATATTGATAGACTTACATCACAGAACACTAACCAGGAAACGGTTAAGGAATTCTCATTAAAACAGAATTATCCGAATCCCTTCAATCCTGTTACAACAATTTTTTACTCATTAAAGGAAAACAGCAATGTTAAGCTGGCAATATATGATATGCTGGGCAGGGAAGTTGCAGGACTGGTAAACCAACAGCAGCTTACAGGTGTACATTCAGTACAATTCAATGCTTCTGGTTTTGCAAGCGGAATATATGTTTACAGATTAGAAGCAGTTCCGTTGAACGGTAAAAGCAGCTTTATTGATATTAAAAAGATGATACTTGTAAAATAGAGTCCCGTTTTAAATTAACATCACAAATAAAAAACCCCCTGTTGAAAATATCAACAGGGGGTTTGTGTTTATATTATAGTTGTTACTTAACCAGTATCATTTTCTTAATCGATGTAAATCCTGTTGCCTCAAGCTTATAGAAATATATTCCGCTTGCAAGTGATGACGCGTCGAAATCATATTTATAGCTTCCTGCAGCAAGCTCACCATTTACAAGATTAGCAACTTCTCTGCCTGTTACATCATAAACCACCAGTTTAACCATTCCTGATTTGGCAATATCAAATTTGATATTGGTTACAGGATTGAAGGGGTTAGGATAGTTCTGTAAAAGACTGAATTTTGAAGGTACTTCAGAGCTAATGGGTGTGATACCTATCGGGTCATAAACTCTTACTGTATAAGAGCGTTTGTGTCTAGGCATGCCTCCCCCT
>CAZOAP010000146.1:0-8500 GCA_964577645.1 uncultured Ignavibacteriales bacterium | reverse complement strand
TGAATAAACTCATCCTTCAGCTCATCCCATTTCATGCCAATTTCGGTCTGATTCGGGATTAACTTATCATCGGTTATCTCATCGCCATCTTTAAAATTCAGCTCGCATGCATGCACGTTCTGCGGATTCTTATAATCATATATCGGCATACCGAACCTGCGGCAGATAACGGGACGTACTTCATATATAGTGCATTCACCTTCGGTGCCAAGTGCGGGGCAGGGGAGATTATTGCTCCCCTCCTTTATTAAGGAGGGGTGGCTCGCAGAGCCGGGGTGGTCTGAATTAGAATCTCCCAATGCAAGGGGAAGACTATCAATATACTCCCGTGCTTTCTGCTGCAATTCACTTTTGCGCGGTTCAGGCAGTGACCTCACATGCTCCTGAATCATCCAGCCATCTATGGCCGTTATCCTGAAGATCTGCGAGCAGCATTTTGAGCAGCCTTTCTTACACTGGATCTTATCGCCGTACATATCTAGATTCCGGTCGAATTCCTTTTGAATTAACCCTGTTATATCATAAAATTTTTGTTTAAAATCACTCATATTTATGGAACAAATATAGCTATTATTCATATAATGATATATCCTAAGAGGGCTATTCGTTCAAACTTGTCACCCTGAACTTGTTTCAGGGTCTGTAAATATTAATACATAGATCCTGAAACAAGTTCAGAATGACTTAAAAGAACACTTAATCAGATTAATATGGAATTTTCTATTCCATAATTATGGTTTGAAATAGTGGGGAATTTAAGGTAAATTTACGGTTCTAATTTAAAAATATGTTAAATAAAGCATCTAAATACAGGTTTTTTGGCATTTTCGCAGTTGTAATTCTGTGCGTGGCATTATATACGCAGATTGATTACAGCCAGGAAGCGATGAAATCAACTAAGGTTACCGAAGAAACACAGCCAACGGTTACCAATAATACAGTTAACAAAACCACAGATAATCCGGGTTATGTTAAAGTAACACTTCCTTTTGAAGATGTTGAAAATATTGACGGACAGATAGAGGACTACCTGCTTGATATGTGGCCAATTATGAGCGACCAGGAAATTTCAGCCATACAAGGCAGCAAGGATATAAGCAAGAAACTTGTTAATGATACTTTGGGTCATGTTGAGTTCAGCCTTACTATAAATATCCCGGCTCATTATTTGGACCCGGCTCCGACTATGCTGTGGGAGCTAAACATACCGGAATTCACTTCACGTATTTACCAGATATACAATAACGATACAATACTCATAACAGTGTGGCCAAATGTTGTTGGTGCACCGGGTACTAAGACATATACAGGTTTCTATAATATATTCAAGCTGCGCAACTGGCCTACATGGAAAGATCCCGATAGCGACCCGCTTGAGCCGGGCACACCGCCCGGACCCGGAAACCCGCTTGGACTATTTGCCGCGCACTATGATGAGAACTCGCTCAGGTATTTCCACGGTACAAACAAGAACTACCTGCTTAAAAATGAATACCGCGCATTATCACACGGCTGTGTAAGGAATGATAACGGGAATATTGATAAAATGAAAAAGTTCATCGTAAAACGTATGGTCACAAGCCAGGACCTGAGCTGGTGGGCAAACAGTAAAAAATCGATGATATATAATTTCACAGAGGAAGAAAAGGAAAAATTCCCTGTAAGGATAAAATACAAGACCTTTGATATAGGCAGTGATGCTAACGGTGATTACATAACATTCTTTAAAGATGTTTACGGTTATGCACGCGGCAACAAATGGAGCAAGTTTGACAGGGAAGAGCTTATGATATTTTCAACTGTTGAAAATATTACCGCTGAATACAAAGCAAAACATAAACCAAATCAATTTCAGCTTAGTGATGATAAATTAATACCAATTATTGAGAGTCTTATCTCAGATCACAAGGATTACGAGAAGTATTACTTCACTGATCTCGTCGGATCCAAATAAAAGGTAAGCCTTTTTTAAAGGGCTCGCTAAAATATTCCTGGACTGGTATTATTTGAAGCATAATCCAAAAATTGCGCTTTTTTTTATTATTTTTATTGCGGGAATCTCTTATTCCCAGCAGGAACCCTATAACGATATTAATTATAAAAAATTTGTTACAACAGTTGCCGGCGAAGATTCACTAATTTCGCTGCCTGATAAATTCCTCATGTTCGGCAGCTTCAGCCTGTTTTCTGACTCAACGCTTGTAAGCCCGGCAAACTATTACGTTGATTACCGGTACGGCAAAATAAGGCTTTATAAATTCTTCATTGATGATATAATAAACAGCGGCAAGCCTGAAAGGCTGCAGCTGATAATTACTTACCGCAACTTTCCGTTTGATATTGCAGATTCATATTCACGCTTTGAAGTGCTTAACAGAATTGATACTGCTGCAGGCGATAGCGTTAAGGTTGCCGAGATAAAATCTGATTTTGTTGAGGATATTTTTGCCGGTACCGACCTTCAGAAATCCGGAAGTATTTTCCGCGGATTTACTATCGGAAATAACCGTGACCTTTCTCTGCAGTCCGGGTTCCGCCTGCAATTGAACGGAAAGCTCTCAAGTGATATCGAAATAACAGCCGCACTTACAGATGAGAACACCCCAATACAACCCGAAGGCAATACGCAAAAGCTGCAGGAAATTGATAAGGTATTTGTTGAACTGCGCTCCAGTAACATCACCACAACGCTTGGTGATATTGAAGTGAACTTTGCAGGGAGTGATTTCTTCAATTTCAATAAAAAGCTGCAGGGTGCAAAAGGTTATGCTAATTTTGATAAAACGGATCTGTTCTTGACAGGAGCACTAAGCCGCGGAAGGTTTAACAGCAATACATTTAACGGGATTGACGGGGTCCAGGGTCCGTACAGGCTGATTGGAGCTGATAATGAAGTAAATATTGTTGTAATAGCCGGAAGTGAAAAAGTTTATCTTGATGGTATCTTAATGACAAGAGGCGAGAGCAATGATTATACTATCGATTATTCAAATGGTGAGCTAAAATTTACAAACCGCAGGCTGATAACAAATGCTTCACGCATAGTTGTTGATTTTGAATACTCGGATAAAAAATATTCGCGCAGCTTTATTGCAGGTCAGACAAGAACTGCGGTTTTAAATGACCGCATCAAGCTTTCATTTTCATACCTGCGTGAGCGTGATGACCCGGGTAAACCGGTTGATTTCATACTTTCTGATTCTGACCGTACAATTATATCTGAAGCAGGTGATAATAAGTTCAAAGCATCACGCTCTGGTGTTACTTATGTTGGCAGAGATTCCCTGGGCAACTCGCTCGGACTTTACATACAGCGTGATACATTAATTAATTCACAGAATTATACAAAATATATTTACTCACCGGGTGATACCAATGCGCTTTACCAGGTATCATTTTCATTTGTTGGTATTGGCAAAGGTGACTATAACAGCCTTAGCAGCAATGCATATGTGTTTGCAGGTATCGGCCAGGGCGGATACCTGCCGCTGGTGTTTTTCCCTCTGCCTGTTGCATATCAATCTGCTGATATTGGAATGGAGCTTAAGCTCTCCAAAGACCTGCGCCTGCTGGTTGAAGGAACGGCCAGTGATTTTGATGCGAACCTGCTTTCGAACATTGATGACACAGAAAATAAGGGGGGAGCCTTTACATCATCGCTTATTTTTGCACCTAAAAAATTTAAGATCGGTTCGCTTGATCTTGGTGAAGTTACAATGCAGGTAAGGCAAAGAGTGATTAATAAATTATATAATGCTGTTGATAGATTAAATAAAGTTGAATACAACAGGATTTGGGATATCCAGGATTCAAGCAAGCTTACCGAAGTAACTACAGAAGCCGGCTTGAGCATTAAGCCGCAGAAATATGTAAATATTACTACATCAGGCGGCAGGATAAAAAGAGGTGATTCGTTCAATTCACTAAGAGGCTCAATTGATCTTAAATTTACCGGTGACAGCCTAAAGGTGCCTTCAGTGACCTATTATGCTGATTATATCGCAAGCAAAGATAATACACTTGATTACGGGGGTAATTGGATAAGGCAGTTTGGCAGCATTGATTATAAATTACAACCATTCAAAAACCCCAAGCTTGGCAGGTATAATCTAATTGTTGAGTTCAGCGGTGAAGATAAACAGACACGCTCGCTTAATTTTGATACTACCAATATCGGAAGCTTCAGGTTTTACGAGCTGAAGCCAAAGATGCTGATAACAGACATCACAAACCTTGATCTATCCTACCAGTTTGCTTACCGGTTTGATGACCAGTTCAACAAAGGAAGCCTTTCAAGACAGTCAAATTCATACACAAGCACAGTTGGCGCAAGGTTAAAGAATCTCGATTTCCTTTCCGCTACCGGCGATGTTGTGGTGTATGATAAGAAATACACCCCTGATTTCCAGAGCAAAGGATTCACTGATTCGCGTACAATACTGGTTACATCGCAAAGCAATGTGTGGTTCTTAAACCGCGGATTCAATACAAACCTGTTCTATAAAGTATCAAGTGAGCGTACCGCAAAGCAGGAAGTTGTATTCATATCAGTCCCAATTGGACAGGGTAACTATAAATACATAGGTGATATCAACAATAACGGTTTGCAGGATGAGAATGAATTTATCCTTACTAATTTTGATGGTGATTATATCAAGATACTCAGACCCACAGACCAGCTTTTTCCGACAACTGACCTGCAAAGCTCTGCATCGGTTAACCTTGTTCCTTCGAGGTTCATTACTTCAATGAAGGATGGTGTTATGAAGACAATTCTCAACAACATTACCTCGGATACATATGTAAGTGTAGCAGAAAAGAGTAAAGACCCAAACCAAAGGAACATCTACCTGCTTAAGTTCAGCACATTCCAGAATAATGAAAATACTATTATAGGAAATACTACAGTACAGCAGGATATTGGCATATTTGAAAATTATGATTATTTTGGTGTTAAATTACGGTTTGTTCAGCGCAAAGGATTTAACCAGTATTTTTCGGGAAATGAACGTGTTCTTGATATTGAGCGTACCGGAAGATTAAGGCTTTCTTTTACACCTGACCTGGCACTCATTACGGATTATGTATCTGAGATTGACCGTAACTTAGCCCCCGATGTGGAAATAAGGAACTGGAATATCAATACTGAATCAGTTAATTCAGAAATAATTTACAAGCCTAATGTATCAGTTGAAGCGGGGTTTAAAGTACAGCTGAAACGCGCAAAAGATTTTTACCCGTTAGCCCCGACCCAGGCAGATATTAATGTTCAGACATTCAGGCTTATTTATTCATTCAGCGGCAAGGGTACATTGCGCAGTGAAATATCACGCAATGAAGCTCTGATAAATACATCTCCGGCATTTATACCTTTTGATCTTACCAAAGGCCTGGTGCCAGGTAAGAGTTATTTCTGGTCACTTAATTTTGAGTACAGGATAAGCAATTTTATCCAGGCAACAATAAATTATTTCGGCAGGGCAGAAGATAAAACAAAAGTTATTCATACAGGTACTGCTGAAATAAGGGCATATTTTTAAAATTTTGTCATTCTGAGCGAAGCGAAGAATCCATGTAATCTTTTAAAGATAATACAATAAAAAATTAAACAGAATTATAAATAATAACACAAAATTATAAAATCAGACCCTTCACTGCGTTCAGGGTATAATTATGAGAAAACTTACACACGAAGAAGTTGGCAAAAAGCGTATCACGCTTGATGAGACAAAAAACATAAAACGGCATCCAATATATGCTATGGCTGATAATATCCGCAGTATATATAATGTGGGCTCAATATTCCGCACAAGTGATGCAGCACTAATCGAAAAGCTGTATCTTACCGGGTATACACCTTATCCTCCCAGACCTGAAATTGAAAAAGTAGCATTAGGGGCAACCGAGGCAGTGCCATGGGAGTATATCAAAGACCCGATTGAAGCTGTTAAGAAAATCAAAAGTGAAGGCATAAAGATAGTACCGCTGGAAATTACCGAGAACAGCCGCAGTTACACTGATATTACTGCCATTGATTTTCCGCTATGTTTAATATTAGGCAATGAGCTGACCGGTGTTTCAAATGATATTATCTTACTTTCGGATTTTTCGATTGAAATACCGCAATACGGATTCAAGCATTCAATAAATGTATCTGTAGCTTACGGTATTGCTGTTATGGAATTAGTGAAGGGGTTAAATTTTTAAAACTGTTATCTTTTTATCGGGATCGTTTTTTAACACATTTTTTGGATGTTCTTGTCTAATGTTACTATATGAGTAAATGAGTTTTCGATCGCAAGTTTTATCAACTCACCATTTTTCATTGATAACCATACCATTTGTGAAACAGTGAAAATATTATATTCGGTAAGGTTCTTAATTAACCGAACATCTATATTTTCATCAAGTAATATTTTCACTAATTAAATTCTTTGGTAAGGAATTTATCAGATGTTAAAAAACTCTCTGCAAAATGTATTATATCAATAGCTTGTTTTTTGGATACAGTAGGAAAACCTTCCAAAAATTGATCAATTGTATATCCACCTTCAATATAATCAAAAAGGTTTTGTACAGGCACTCTGGTTCCTTTAAATACAGGAGTTCCGTTTAAAATATCTTTGGAAATTTCAATTACATTTTGTTTCATATGGAAACTTAAACAATTTTCTATTTATTTTAAATACCTGAATATACCACATTACCGGAGATATATGTTTTACATACTTTTACATCTTCAATCTGAGAAATTGGATTTTCAAAAATATCGTTATCCAATACAACAAAATCAGCTACTTTGCCCTTTTCAATTGTACCAACAGCATTTTCATTATGGTTTGAATAAGCATTATTGCAGGTATAAGCCTTTATACATTCATGCAGGGTAATTTTATGCTCGGCTGTAAACTCACCATAATTTGTTACTCGTGTCACAGCAAGCCTGATAGTTTCAAATGGGTCAGCTTCAACAATAGGGAAGTCAGTGCCGAAATTTATAATGCCGCCTGCTGGCTGAATGTGTACATAGTTATGTGTATATGGTATTAGCTTAGCCGGAAGCTTTTCAAATACCGTTCTTGCATCATATTTTAAATGCAGCGGCTGAACTGATGCTATTATTCCGTTTTTGCCAAATCTATCATGATCTGCAGGCTGAATATGCTGTGCATGTTCAATTCTGTGTCTGAGTTTTTTTGTATTTCCAAGTGATTCGTACATATTCAGTACTTCACTGACTGCTTTATCACCAATTGCGTGAATTATCATCTGGCAGCCTGCCTCATCAATACTTTTAGCCAGCTCATAGATCTTTTTACTTTTTACAAGCTCAGTTTCATACCCGTTGTGATCTTTTCCCTTGTAGTTCCGGCTGAAAAGTGCGGTTTCTGAACCCAATGCACCATCCCAAAATGCTTTAAATCCGTTTATTGAAAAATAATCTTTATCAATTTCACCGGTCAGTTCCCTGTAATGCTTAAGATTAGGGAATTCAGTAAACGGTATATATGAATTAACCCTGATCTTAAGCTCACCCCGCTTATAAAGCTCTTTATATACTTCAATATCTTCCGGCAGAGTGATATCACTCACAGAAGTTATCCCGTATGAATGCAGCATTTTAATGCAGTCTATTACATTATTAACTTTTTCATCCAGCGTGGGTTCAGGCAGGCGGCTGATAATATGCTCCATTGCCTTTTCACGAATCACGCCGGTAAACACTCCGTTACTATTCCGCTCTATTTCACTAGTGCTGTAATTATCTGCTGCCGTTATAAGCCCCGTGATCTCAAAAGCCTTAGTATTACAGATTGCGGAATGATAATCATAATTGGTTATATATAAAGGAAGCTCACTGGATATTTCATCAACAAAATTGTTGTTATTTTCACTTGTAACAGGAAAAATTTTATTTAAGTCAAGATTACCACCAATGACCCACTTAACATTATTGCGTTGGATGTATTTATCAACAGCTGATCTTAATTCACCCGCTGAATTTATCTTAGAGCAATCCAGAAGCTTCATCATCTGTGCGCCTTTTACAAGGTGCAGGTGACCATCAATAAAACCCGGCAGAACAAGCCTGCCTTTCAGGTCAGTTACATTATTATAATTTTTTGTGAGGGTTGATGCTTCCCGGTTTGAGCCTGAAAAATCAAAATGACCGTCGTTTACGCCAAAGCTTTCTGTAAAACTGCCATCCGGCTGCCATACTTTTGCATTTATAAAAAGAGTTGAGCTCATCAAAGGAAATTACTTTTCATCCTTTAGATTGCGTGTCATCAGCTTCTCTGTTGCATGGTGCGGGTCTTTGCCTAAGAACAGAACTTTATAGACCTGTTCAATAATAGGAAGCTCGACGCCAAGTTTTTTTGCAAGCTCATGGGTTGATTCAGTTGTAGCAACGCCTTCGGCAACCATCTTCATTTCAGCCAGTACCTGCTTCAGCTTCTTTCCTTTGCCAACCTCTTCACCTACAAAACGGTTACGTGAG
>CAZOAP010000145.1:0-8547 GCA_964577645.1 uncultured Ignavibacteriales bacterium | reverse complement strand
ATTAGTTTGCTTTTAATATGTTAAGCATTTTATTGCAAATTACAGTTTAAATCACAAAAAACAGTTAAATATCCGTTAAGAAACAGTTAGTTTGCAAATACAGCTTATACATTATTGCATGTGGTATAGTATTGTATTAATTTATTATGCAGTTAAGATTTAATTTAACCTTTAATAAGTAACAGAAAGCAAAAATGAATACCGTGATTAAACCTTTACCAATAATTTTCAAAATTTTTATTCTTTCATTAATGTTTTTGAGCCAGCAGGCAAATTCGCAGTTTACCTGGTCAAGAACATTTGGCGGTGCGGCAAATGATGAAGCATTTTCATCTGAACAGACTAATGACGGCAATTACATTGTAGTTGGCGATAGCGGCTATGGTGCCTCAAGCGTGATAATAAAATTTTCAAAGCAGGGCGATGTCTTATGGAAGAAGATCTATTCAGGAACGGATAGAGTATATTTAAGAACAGCAGAAGATCCGAACGGAAATTTATATTTTAATACTCTGAACGGAATATTAAAAATGGATCCAAACGGTAATACTCTTTGGAGGCGTAATTTTAATATAACAATTTCATTCCAGTGCTTAAAATTTACAGGTGATAGTAAATTCCTCTTTTGTTACGGCAACGGCTCTATGGGTAAAATTGATTCAAGCGGTAAGCTGATATGGTATAAAAACTATGCCAATACTCCAACTCCAAATACGTTTGTTATTGATTTCACCGAAATAAATAATGCATACTATATTACGGGAATAATCCAGGCAACAGCTTACCGCGGATTTATAAGAAAGCTTGATACCGCAGGAAATGATGTGTGGACAAAGTTTACCGGTGATGGCAGCATGCTGTGCTCAATAGTAAGATCTTCCGGCGGCAGTGTAATTGTTTCAGGGAATGCCCATAACTACCTGTACTGCAGGAAACTTGATCTGAACGGCAACACTACGTGGGAAAGGTCATTTGTTCCTGATTCATTAATGAACGGCTATTCAATAATAAAAGCGGGAGCAAATAAATTTGCACTTGCAACAGGCGGTTATGGAATAAACAGCAGGTTTATATTAATGGATTCAAGCGGCAATATTACAATGAATAAGATCCATTATTACTCCTCATTTGATAAGATTATATATCTTTCAATAAATAATTCAAACGACAGCGGTTTTGTGATAACAGGTTATATTAAACCTTCAAATTCAGTAACCTATAACTGGCTTGTTGTAAAGACTGATAAGAACGGTAATACTATTCCAATCGGTATATCAGAAATATCTGCCACAGTCCCTGAACAATTTAAGCTGTACCAGAATTACCCGAATCCATTTAATCCATCAACAAAGATAAAATTCGAAATTCCCCTCTCGAGAGGGGTGTCCGAAGGACGGGGTGTGTTTATAAAATTTGTTGTTTATGATATCACGGGCAGTGAAGTTTATAAGTTAAGCGAAACAAGGTTGCCGGGCACATATGAAATTACTTTCAATGCCGCCAATTATTCAACGGGAATGTATTTTTATACTCTTGAAGCCGGTGAATATAAAGAAACGAAGAAGATGGTTCTGATTAAATAATTTACTTCATCAATTTCTTTATTTTCGGGTTAGCCGCAAGTAAATTCAGCACGTACTTGCCAAGGAAATCAAATTCCAGGTTAACCCTGTCACCCTTTTTCATTTTGCCAAAGGTGGTTTCATTGTATGTATACGGAATAATAGCAACCTTAATATCAAAATAATTGCCTTTGGGTTTTGTAACTTCGGCAACTGTCAGGCTTACACCATTTACAGCTATTGAACCCACGTAAATAACATACTGCGCATGTTTTTTGTGTATCTTTATCCTGTACTCCCAGTTATCTGAATCCTTTTTCTTCTCGGCTTTGATTTGTTTGACCTCAGTCACAACACCGGTATCATCAATATGCCCGAACACAAAATGGCCGCCAATTTTTTTATTAAGCGTTAATGAGCCTTCAAGATTCACTTCATCGCCAACATTGAGTTCTCCTATATTGGTCTTTTTCAGAGTTTCATGCATACTGACAAAATCAAACTCAGTTTTACTCATTGTGGTGACTGTATGGCAAACGCCGTTAATGCAAACGCTGTCAGATTTTGCAAGCTTTCTTGCCACCTGCTTAGACCTGACCCTGAATTTAAAACCTTCATTAATTTTGGTTTTTTTTACTACAATACCTTTTTCTTCAACTATACCTGTAAACATATTCCCTTTTTCCCGCGGAGGCGGGAATCTCAATTAATATTATGAAAATAAATTTTGAATTTTAATAAAAACCTTGTTTGATGTTCATTTTTGAAAATTTATCTCTTCAAATTCACCAATATATCCCGCCCTGAAGTGTAATAATTCACCTTACGAAATATATTAAAACTCTTTTTATCTGTGAAAGCGGTTATACCGTTACCCATAATATCTGGTGCTATGAATATCAGCATCTCATCAACCAAACCTGCCTTAAGGAATTCATTGTAAACGAAAGCTCCGCCTTCAATCATTATGCTTGCAATATTATGCGCTGCAAGCTTTTTCACCGCATCTGTTAGATCTATCACACCATTTTTCAGCCTGCACGGCAAAACGATAATGTTCTTCTTCTGCAGTGATTTAATTCTGCTTAGCTCAGCATTCAGCGATGTAATTACAATTGTCTTGCCATCGGTATACTTATAAACATTAAAATTACTTTTTAATGCAAGGTCCTTATCGATGATTAAACGGAAAGGATCTCTTCCCTTAACATCCCTTACATTCAGTTTAGGGTCATCATATTTAACGGTATTTGCACCAACCAGGACTGCATCGTAAACCGAACGCAGCTTATGCACTGTGCGGCGTGATTCATTTGAGGATATCCATTTTGACCTGTATTTATTATCTGCGATCTTGCCGTCAAGTGTCTGCGCAGCTTTAATTGTAATGTAGGGCAGACCCGTGGTAACATATTTTAAAAAGAATTTATTCAGCTCTTTTGCTTCCGCTTCAAGCACACCGGTTATGACCTTAATTCCGGCTTTCTTCATTCTTGCAATACCTTTGCCTGCGACTTCATGGTATGGATCTTTAACGCCTATAACAACCCTGGAAAATTTTTGCTCAATTATCAGGTCACTGCATGGGGGTGTCTTGCCAAAGTGCGCACATGGTTCAAGGTTAACATAAAGTTCAGCCCCTTTTAAGCTTACTCCCTTTTTTAAAGCGGAAACAATAGCAGCTCTTTCTCCATGGTTAGTGCCGTACTTTTTGTGATAACCTTCAGCAACAACCTTGCCGTTCTTTACGATAACGCATCCTACCAATGGATTGGGCGAAACATTCCCCGCACCTTTTAAGGCAAGCTCAAAACATTGCATCATATATTTTTCGTCAGTAGTCATATTTTATGCACATTACTAATTAATCATTGCTCATTGCTTACACCTCAACCAATTTAGTGAACAGGTCCCTGTCATCAAGGTATCTTTTAATAATTTCCAAACTATCTACCTGGTTTGGCCAGTGGATCATATCCTTTGCCAGCTCATATGATGCCCACTTGTATTCAGAGTGCTCGCTTGATATTTTTACTTCATCATTTTCAACAATTGTTAAAAATACAGGTGACATGCATATCTTATCTGAAACTGCAAGATAGAATGTGTTTATCCTTGGTATGCTGTATATCTTATCTGGCTTCAGCCCGGTTTCCTCATCAAGCTCGCGAATAAGTGTATCCTTTGTATGTTCATGTGATTCAATTGTACCGGTAATCATCTGCCATATACCCGGGTATATCTTTGCATCATCAGAGCGTTTAAGAAGCAGGAATTTATCACCCTGGTCAGTTTTTCTGCAAATGTGAAGCTCGATGTAGTTGGTTACTATCTGCGGCATATATTCTGTTTATTTCACTAAAATCATTTTCTTTGTATCACTGAATACCTGCTTGTTGCCGTTAGCAAAATCAACTGCAACTATTTTAAAAATGTATACACCGCTTGCAAGTCCGGTTGCATCAAAATTGACTGTATACCTTCCGCGGTGGAACATATTATCTGCAACTACTGCTACTTCACTTCCTTTTAAGTCATACACAACAACCTTAACTGCAGAAAGCTTTGCAATATCAAATGTAATTGTTGTGTTCGGGTTAAAAGGATTTGGGTAATTCTGCTCAAGTGAAAAATTCTCAGGATAAATTCCCTGGTTATTAGATATGCCCGTTGTTTGCCACTGGTTAAATAAAACCTGCAGTGAATCAATCGGATCACGGGTTGTTGGTGTGTTATTGACATTCAGGTCAAGCCAGTATGGACCCGATTGCGGGTCAGTTGGTTTTGCAACTCTGATAAAAGCTGAAATAGATGAAGTTCCGCGTGAAGTACACCTTGTATCTGCACCAATGACTTTTGCTCCCTGCAGCGCAGCCATTAATTTCTGGGGAAATGTACCGACAGTATTTGTGAACCTTGCGAACATTGAGTCAAGTATCTGCTGGCCAAGTAAAATATTACCCTGCACGGTAAATGTAACACCAAGCATATGATTTTTGTAATTTGTACAATTTACACCTGTGTATCCTGCAGTTCTTCCGCCGCCAACAAGATCAGTTATACCGTATTGCCTGAGTGTCGGATTATTTTGTGCATCATGCGCTACAACTGAATCAATTATCTGCTGAGGTGAGAGTCCCATGTTCATCAAACTTCTTGCATAATTCTGATTTGCAGCAAGGTAAGAAGCCTGCGTATGAATTACTCCAACATTGGGATGTACATCACTCAGAATAATTGAGCCTGCAATACATGATGCGCCGGCAGAACCTACATATCCTGTAACGGGATCAACTGCTGTAATGGAAAATGTATCCTGGGCAAATAGCCTTGTGAAAGAGGAGGCAATCAGAAGCAAAAGTATCAGATTTTTCATATTTCTGTTGATTTATTTATGCAAAATACTAAGAATAAAGGAATTTTTAAGTGTATTTTTGAGATTTATGGTAAATGTAGTACTGTTACACTTATTTACAGTATGATTACATTAAAATCATAATATTTGTAATGTTTACATCTATATTTGTGATGTAAATAAATAAACAAAATATATAACAATAGGAGTATTAAACATGTCAGATATAAATTCATTCAACAATCCGCCTGAGCTTGAGGCAGAAAAAACCGTAAAGCCAAAAAAGAACGGGAGAAAAAGAAAAATAATCATCAGTTCAGTTATTATTCTTTTTCTTATAACCGGTATTGCCGGCTACGGATTTGCAAGAGGATTTTATGATAACCACCGCGGAAACGGGCACGGACCCATGGGCTTTATTCTTGAAAAATTAACCAAAGAGCTTGACCTGAACGAACAGCAGAAATCTGAAGTTGAGAAAATTAAGACCGAAATAAAAGAGAAGATGGATGCAAAGAAAGAAGACAGGAAAAGCGATATGGATGAGATGGAGAAGATGTTCCGCAGCGATAATTTTGATAAGACTAAAGCGCTTGAAATGGCAAAGAAGCATGATGCTGACCGTGATGAAATGAGAAGCTTTATGATAGACGAGATGGCAAAATTCCACAGCATTTTAACCAGCGAGCAGAGAAATAAAGCAGCTGATAAATTAAAGGAATTCCGCGAGAAGAAACATGAGATGAAGGATAAATGGAATAAAGATGACCGCCAGAAATAATTTTCTTGTGGCTGCGCTTGTGAAGAGATTTTGAATAGTAAGTATATGTAAAGTTAAGTATTTTTATTGAACTCCGGGGGCTCGCCCCCTTTGTTCTGTAAAAAAGAAAATTTTTAAGAAAGAATTAATATAAGAGAATGTCCAAATCAATTTTGATAATAGATGACGATAGCAAGCTAAATGAGCTCCTTTGTGAGTATCTTGGCAAGAATAATTTCACCACAACAGCTGTTGAAAATCCAAAAGACGGGCTGGTTAAGCTGAAGAACAATCATTATGACCTCATCATACTTGATGTGATGCTGCCCGATATGGATGGCTTTGAAACTGTTAAAGTGATACGGAAAGACTATGAAACACCCGTGGTAATGCTTACAGCAAGGGGAGAGGTTACTGATAAAGTTGTAGGGCTTGAGCTTGGCGCTGATGACTACATGCCAAAGCCGTTTGAGCCGCGTGAGCTGCTTGCAAGGATACAATCAGTCTTAAGGCGCAGTGAGCTAAAGCTGAAAAAAAATGAGAACATTCTTTTAAAAGAGCTGGTTGTTGACCCTAATAAGCGAACTGCAACATACCATAATAAAGATATGGAGCTTACTTCAACCGAGTATGAGCTGTTGTTGCTTTTTGTAAAGAATAACGGCAAGGTGCTTTCACGTGATGAGATAATGCAGAACACTCGCGGCATTTCATGGATGTCTTTTGACCGCTCTGTTGATGTAATGGTATCAAGGTTAAGGAATAAATTCAAATCACTTGGCAGCAAAAAGGATAAAGAGCAGGTCATAAAGACTGTGCACAGTATCGGTTATATGTTCTATCTGGACGAGGTAAATAAGTAATGCAGGGAGCGTTGTATAATTGAAATTCAATTCACCAAAACTATCCATATTCTTAAAGCTCATACTTATCGTATTTATTTTCGGTATACTGCTCAACGTATGCGTATTGTTCGTTTTCAGGCTGAGCACCGATAATAAGCCGCGTAAGTTCTTAAGGGATTTTTCAAGAAGGATGGAACGAAGCCTTATTTATGAAATCGGGATTCCACCGGATGTTACAAAAGCTCAGCAGATATGCAATGACCTGGAAATTGAAATGCGGTTTGAAGCAAATCCCGGCAGCGGGTGGACCTCCTCAGAAGATATGCCGACTCTTACGGATATTTTAAATGACCCGGAAGTAAGGAAACGTTATGATGAAGATGAATCCATAATTGTAGATTATAAAGGAAAGCCTTATTCAGTTATCAGGTTCCCGCAGGGTGTTTTCATTATCAAGCCATTTGACCCGCAGGGCTTTTTTAAGCCTGAGCGTGCTATTATTATGCTGATACTTTTCATAAGTATTATTATAACCCTGCTGTATTTCCTTTTGCGAAATCTTTTCAAGCCTTTAAAGGAGCTTTCTACAGCCGTTGAAAATATCGGTGAAGGAAATTACGATCTCAAGCTGCCTGTAGGCAGGAAAGATGAGCTGGGTGAGCTGGCGGATTCAATTTCAGAAATGTCTTCAAAGATCAACAGCTCCATAAAATCAAAGGAGCAATTGCTTATTGATGTATCACATGAACTTCGCTCGCCGCTCACGAGAATAAAGCTTGGGCTCGAAGTAGGTTCATCCAAAGAAAAGATTGAAGAAGATGTCATAGAAATGGAACGTATGATAACCGGGCTGCTTGAAAATTACAGGGCTGATTCAGGTTACGCGAATATTAAACCTGAAAAATCTGATATTGCTGAGCTGCTTGATGAAACTGTTGCTGAGTATGAGGAACAGGACAGAATAAAATTCACAAAGCCCGCAAAGGAAATATTCGCTAATATTGATATGGATAAGCTTCAGGTGGTTTTCCGCAACCTGATAGATAATGCGCTCAAATATTCACAGAATGAAATATATATCACCGCAGAAGAAAAAAATAAAGAAGCTGTGATAACGGTTAAAGATTCCGGTATCGGTATCGCAGATGATGACCTTAAAAATATTTTTGAGCCATTCTACCGTGCCGATAGATCACGCTCAAGGAGAACCGGCGGTTTCGGGCTGGGACTTTCGATCTGTAAAAAAATTGTTGATGCCCATAAAGGCGAGCTAATAATCAGGAGCAAGCTGAACGAAGGAACTGAAGCAGTATTGAAGTTCAAAGCAATATAGCTTTTTCATCCCCCCTTTGCTTTTAAAAAGGGGGGATAATCAGCTCCAAGTTTCTAAATATAATGTATCATCATAGATTTTTCTTACCGCCATAAACTTTGACGGGGGTCTAAACAAGGTTGTAAAATAAAAAAAGAGCGTTCATATTATTGAACGCTCTTTTTATTTATGTAAAAATTATATTTACTCAGCCTTTAAAAGATTTAGCGCTTTGTTAAATGATTCAACGCTGTCTATTTTTATTTCTTCATATGAATTTTCCCAGAATATCCTGCCGTGTTTACCATGAAACTGGTTTAGCAAAATTGTCGAACGGTTCTTAAATGCAGTTAGTATTCGCGGGATGTATTTATCAGGATTATCAAGTGCCTGCGAATTATCTATCATGATTATTCCGCTGAATGAATCCGGATTAATGGAATAATCACCAAGTATGCAGATAGGGAATTTTGAAGGAAGCTCTTTCCACGATTTTACTACAATTTTACCTTCCAGCTTCTCGCGGAATTCATTTTTTTCGTAAACACCAAAATAACTGTTTGCTTCCTTTGGCTTAAAAGATACATAGCAAATAGTGTACTTGCTGAATCCCACAGGTGAGAGACCGCTTAAGAATTTGTAAATAAATATGTTTTTTTGTACTTGCTGTAACAATTTTGCTATGTAGATTATTTCCACAAATATAGAATTTA
>CAZOAP010000144.1:0-8587 GCA_964577645.1 uncultured Ignavibacteriales bacterium | reverse complement strand
GTTGATCCCAAACAGCTTTAATATTTTTGTCATAATAGTAATATCCCATAATGCTTTCTTCCGGGCATAACACACAAGGTTCTAATATATTCCATTCAGGATATTCTCTTAGATTTGAGTTCGTGTATCCGGTGCCCCAGTACAAACACCAATATATAAAATCTTGAGACCAGCCGCTTCCTGAATCAGGTAAATTTGCATCGGGCCATATGGCCTGTAAATCAGGTCGGGTTCTCCAAATCAGGTGAATAGGCGATCGAATATCATTATATTCATTCCTGATGCCATGTGTTACGGCAAATTCCCAATGGTCATTGTTTTTGTCTTCAAAAAAAGTTGCATTTGCCATATATACTGTAACATCATTACTCATTAATTTTAAGTAAGTTTCATCCGGAATAAAGTAACTGCTTTTAGTAAAGAAAAAGGATGAATAATTTGAGGAAATATAATCAGGTGTATTATTAATCATGAAATTTGTAACGATATCACAATTTCCATCATAATTATTTGTGTTTCCTATGTATTGACTATCAGGAACTATAGATCTTCTAAATAAGAAATCATTGTATGTGAAATCAGAAACAGGACCTGAAGTTAAATAAGCGGGATTTCCTAAAAAATTAGCCTGCTCACAGCTTAAGTGGACAACTTTGGTGTGAGTTGGTGTTTGAACTTTTGCATTAGAAAGTGAATCCAATGCGGCATTTAATAATGGAAAATATTCTATCAGATTGTTAATAGTATCCATATCCCACTGTGTTAAATATATTCTTTGTGCACCGCGTTCGTAAAATGTGATTAGTTGCTCGGTATAATGCTCATCCAGAACGGCTGGAGGGAAAATGACATTGTTAACTCTAGGATAGTCAGGCCAAGTAATTTCCGTTGAAAAAGTATGATCAAATTTTTTAAGATTAGTCCAATAATTACACATAGAACGAACATAGTCCGCACTAAATTCAAAATTTTGTTTATACTCTATAATATCATCATGCCTAACAGCATCTACATTTTCAATTAATGAAGTCGGGTCATTCCAGCCCCTGGCATCAATAATACGATCATAAAAACTACCAATTTGGAGGCCCATTTTGAAGCGGTAATTATGAATTACTACCGCACACTCATCAATAAACGCCTTTAGAACTTTTGTTCTGAATACCATCCAGTCAGCTCGACCGCAGGGATATTGATAAGTCTGAGCAGGTGGTTCCCATGTAATATCGTGCCAGTCAAAATCTCTTGGATCAATCTCATTAAAATTATTAAAGCCAGAACCCCACCTATCATTAAGATTTTTTTTATTACCGTATTTTACACTTAAATAATCCTGGAACATTTCAATTTCAACATCCGAATATCCTCCGACCTGGTATCCACCCAAGTCCCCAAATGCATATTCCATTTCTGCATTAGGAGTGACAGAAGGTACAATTTCTTCAATTTCCGGATAAAAATTATAAAGGTGTTCACAAGCGTTTTCAAAAAATCTCAACATATAATATTTTGAAATTGATGAAGCAAAATTCAGAGATTTTTTACCATATAAAGTTACATATTCATTGTCATGTGTTATTTGAAAATCTTCCTTACCGAATATTAAGCCAGGTGTAACCCATGGAGGCAATGATGCGGCAGTTAATAATCTCACTGAAACTTTTAGATCATGTGCTAAAATCCTATTAATAACACTATCATTAATATGATAATCAAAATTATCTTTGGTATTTTCAACATCACTCCAACCTATGTAAAGACAAACTTCGGTTGCACCCCAATCATTTTTAATACTATCCAACCATGAATCAGTAACAGACCACCAACCTGCAACAAAGACTACATCAAAAGTTTTCGGTTGAGAAAATGTAGCATTAATATTGAAGAAATTAAAAAATACAAAAAGAGAAAGGAATAAGATTGTCTTTTTCATATTAATTTATTTTTAAGATTTATGAAATAATATTTAATGAGGCATTGAATACAAGAGAAAGTGAGTAATGAGTTTCAAAAAAAACTTTACTATTTTGTTAATAATAAAAAACAATTTTTATATTAAAAATTCAAGGATTTAATTCTGGTATATTTTTATGTCAGGGGTTAGTGTTTCCTGACTTGTTCTAATTTTACCAACATTTAAAGTAAATGGGAGCAAAAATGTTAAGTTATCGTGATGTCAAAACGAACAAAAGTCGTTTACGCTCCTGCCGAAAATATCGGCAAAAAAATCAGGATTTTGGCAAAAATTCCGTATCAATTATATTATTGAGATTAACCTAAAAATTTCGTAAATTTATTGGTTTAGCGGTCATAGTAGTACATTATTTACAAGTTTTTACATATTGCTATCCAGCCCGGATGGTGAAATTGGTATACACGCTGTGTTCAGGGCGCAGTTCCGGTTACGGAGTGCGAGTTCGAGTCTCGCTCCGGGCACTATAAAAATAAAATAAAACTGAATGTCCAGTGCAATCAAGAAGAAATGGACAATATCAAGCGCTGAAAATGAAGAAAAAGTTAAGAATCTTTCTGAAGAGATAAACGTACCCTCCTCACTTGCCAAAATCCTGGTGAGAAGAGGTATAAACTCACGCGCTGATGCGAAGAAGTTTTTCGTCCATGATTTAACCAATCTCTATGACCCGTTCCTTATGAAGGGAATGGATATAGCATCCGATAGGATCATAGAGGTTATCAAGAACAAAGAAAAGATCCTTATTTTCGGTGACTACGATGTTGACGGCACCTCCGGTGTTTCAATGTTCCATACTTTCCTCAGGGATCTTGGCGTACCCAATGAAGTATTTATCCCCGATAGGTTCACCGATGGCTACGGGCTATCCAACACAGGCATAGATCATGCCAATTCTCTCGGTATAAAATTAATCGTATCTATCGATTGCGGCATTACCGCAGTTGATAAAGTTGAATATGCTAAGTCACTTGGCATTGATATGATAATTTGCGACCATCACCAGCCGCCGGAAGTATTACCGAATGCTTATGCCATTTTAGACGCTTTGCAGGCTGACTGCAATTACCCGTTCAAGAGTCTATGCGGAACAGGCGTTGCATTTAAGCTTATACAGGCAGTTTGCCAAAAGCTGAATATTGATGACTGGAAAAACCTGCTTGATTTTGTCGCAGTAGCTACTGCAGCTGATATGGTTCCCGTAATTGATGAGAACAGAACACTGATAAGTTTTGGTTTTAAACAGATATTAAATCACCCAAGGCCCAGCTTTGCAACCATATTCAAGAACTCAAGCCTCAAATTAGAGCACATCACAACATCCAATGTTGTCTTCACTATCGGTCCGCGCATAAATGCTGTTGGCAGGCTTGGTGATGCAACACGTGCCGTAAAGTTCCTCACAAGCAGGTCAATTGCTGAAGCAGAGGAATTAATGAGCGTGCTTGAAAAGGAAAACTCAAACCGCAAGAAAATTGACAGCGAAATTTACCTGCAGGCACAGAGCTCCTACGAAACATTTAAAACTGATTCCGTAGATAATGACCATAATGATGATGTTGCAATAGTACTCCACAACCCTGAGTGGCACCCGGGTGTGCTTGGTATAATTGCATCAAGAATGGTTGAAAAATATTACCGCCCTTCGATTATACTTACAACTTTCAACGGTTATGCAAAAGGTTCAGCCCGCAGCATTAATAATTTCAATATATACGAAGCTATCAAGCGTACCTCTGAAGAATGCGGCGCAGTTGTGCAGTTCGGCGGTCATTTCCACGCAGCAGGTATTGAAATTGAGGTCGAAAAAGTCGAGGAATTCAGAAGTACCTTTAACAGGATTGCCAAAAGCATAATCAATGACAGTGTTAACGGCAAAGAACTCCTGGTACCTGAAATTAAAGTTGATGCGGAAATTGATGTTAACGAAGTGAACCAGCGTTTTGTGAAGATATTGGGTCACTTCGAGCCTTTCGGTCCGGGTAACATGACCCCGATATTCTTAACACGTGACCTGCAGGTTGTAGGCGATCCAAAAACATACAACGGTTCAACTACAGTATTTAAAGTGCGCAAGTTAGGCACTAACGGCACTAGATTTGATAATTACACATTTGATTGTGTCTATTACCAGTCACCTGATCTTGACCCCGAGAGCAGGTACATACTGAAGCTTGGTACAAAGCTTGATATTATTTATTCCGTAGAAGAAAATCACTGGAATGGTAATACAAAGACACAGTTCAGAATAAGGGACCTTAAGCTCAATTAACAAAAGGCAAAAGTAAAAAAGCAAAAAAGTAATAACTATCAGTTAGTTTTATTATTAAGTAAATTTCAATAAGTAAAATCAATTTTATTTTATAGTATATGTCAGGTCATTCCAAGTGGTCAACTATTAAGAGGAAAAAAGGCGCAATAGATGCGGCCAGCGGTAAAGTATTTACCAAGATCATCAAAGAAATTACCGTAGCTGCAAGGATTGGCGGCGGTGATGTTGAGGCAAATCCAAGGCTCAGGCTGGCAGTTAACAGCGCAAAGGCTAACAACATGCCTGCTGATAATATCACACGTGCAATTAAAAAAGGTACCGGTGAGCTTGAAGGCGTTAATTATGAGGAAATAACTTATGAAGGATACGGTCCGGGCGGTGTTGCGCTGATAATTGAATCAATGACCGATAACAAGAACAGGACAGTAGCTGAATTGCGGCATTTGCTTTCCAAAAACGGCGGTAACCTGGCAGAATCAGGCGCTGTGAGCTGGAATTTTGAAAGAAAAGGTGTTATAACAGTTACAAAAGGCGCATACACAGAAGATGACCTTATGAACGTGATACTTGAAGCCGGCGCAGATGATATGACTGATGAAGACGACTTCTTTGAAGTAACTGCATCACTTGAAAATTTTGAAACTGTAAGGAAAACCATCGAGGCATCATCGCTTAACGGCGCAAAAATTGAAAGCGCATCATTGCAGTACCTGCCCAAGACCACAATGAAGGTTGAAGGCGGCGATGCTGAGTCAACAATAAAGCTCATTAACGTTATCGAAGATAATGATGATGTACAGAATGTATACTCAAATGCCGATATTGATGAAAAAGTGATGGAAGAGTTTGGATAAGATAACAATTTATCAAATTACAGATTGCAAATTACAAATTGATTATACTTGGAGTTGATCCCGGAACGCTGTTTACAGGTTATGCCGTATTAAGCGGTGTAAATGAAAAGCTTGAAATGCTCTGCTGCGATGTAATTAAAATACCCGCCAAAAATAAACTACCTCTCAGACTTAAACAGATATACGATGCGCTGGTTGATGTTATTGAAGAATATAAACCGGATGAATTTGCCATTGAAACTGCTTTCTATGGTAAAAATGTACAGTCAACCCTGAAGCTGGGGCATGCCAGGGGAGTATCAATTCTCGCAGCTGTAAACAAGCAAATTCCAACCACTGAATACTCACCCCGCGAAGTGAAAAAATCTGTCTCCGGACTCGGTGCTGCATCAAAAGAACAGGTTAGATACATGGTTTGCAGTATACTGAACATTAAATCAGAATCACTTCCCAAGGCTACGGATATTTCTGATGCAATTGCAGTTGCTATTTGCCACCACAACAAATTGCTCGGGGGCGGCAGCAAAAAAAGCAAGTCTGCATCATGGGAAGCTTATGTTAAAGAAAATCCCAAAAAAGTAAAGGTTCAGAAGTAAAACAATAAGCAATGATAGATTATATTAAAGGAAAACTTGTCGGTAAAAAAGCCTCCTCAGTAGTAATTGAAGCAGGCGGGATCGGTTACAGCATTTCAGCCACTCTTAATGCTGTTGAAAAGCTGGGCAGTATTGGCGAAGAAGTTAAGATATCAGTTCATTTGCATATTAAAGATAATCCATTTAATGTTTTACTTTACGGTTTTGCTGATGAGAGCGAACGGGAATGTTTTAAACATATAATTTCTGTTTCAGGTATCGGACCCAAAACAGCCTTAAGCATACTTTCGGCAATAAAATATAGTGAGCTTATTGATATGATATCAAAAGGCAACTACCTGCCTTTAACAACAATTTCAGGTGTCGGCAAAAAAACAGCTGAAAGACTGGCTGTGGAGCTGAAAGATAAAATAGGTAAGATGGAAAATGACTCGGTTGCATTGGGTACAATGAACAGCGGGAAGTTAGGTGAGCTTGGCAAAGCATCCGAGGTAATTTCAGCTTTAATGGCGTTGGGTTACAACAGGCTTGAAGCTGATAAATTGGTAAAAAATATTTCAACCCGAAGTAATTTCATGGAAATGCCAACCGAAGATATTATTAGAGAAATCTTAAGGGGTAAATAATATCTGTAATTTACCCATCAAACTCATTCTTATCAATTTCTTCAATCAGTATCGGGTAATTTCCTGTAAAGCATGCATCACAATAACTTATCTTTTCACCATTTGCATTTACACCCTGCGGAACTGACTCATGTGTCTTTTCAACTGATAAATATTCCACTGAATTTACATCAAGATATTCTCTTATCTTTTCCATATCCTGCCCGCATTGGTTTGCGATAAGTTCTTCCTTTGAAGGGAAATCCATGCCGTAATAACAGGGTGAAATTATCGGCGGGGAAGTAATACGTAAATGTATTTCCTTGGGTGAAGCTTCCTTTACCAGCTTAACAAGCTGTTTCATAGTTGTACCGCGAACAATTGAATCATCCACAATTACTACAATTCTATCCTTTAATACCGATTTTACCGTGTTAAATTTGGCTTTTACCTTTATCTCGCGGTTATCCTGCCCCGGCTGAATAAATGTCCTGCCGATGTAATGGCTTCTTATCAGGCCAAGCTCAAGCTTAACATATGGATTACTCTTTATCGTTTCAGTAACGTAACCCAGAGCTGCAGTGTTGCTGCTATCGGGTACGCTTATTACAACAACTTTCTTATCTTCAATGTTAGCCTTTGGTGCGGGTTTTTCAATTGAAAGGTTCTTGCCAAGCTTCCTTCTTACTTTATCAACTGTGTTGCCGAAAATCGTTGAGTCAGGCCTTGAAAAATATATGTATTCAAATATACAATGTTTTGTTTCCGGTTTTTTGGCAATTGAGTATGATTTTATCTCGCCTGTCCTAATAACTTCTTCATCTATCTGTATTATTTCGCCTGCCTTAAGATCCCTAACATAATCAGCATTGATAATATCATAAGCGCATGTTTCAGAGGCAAATACATAGCTCTCACCCATCTTAGCCATGGATAGCGGTCTTACCGCATAGGGATCACGTATTGCAAACAACTTATCATCTGTCAGAAGCACAATTGAATACGCACCGCGTACCTGTCTTGCTGCATCAAGAATCTTATCAATATATTCCTTTTCCCTTGAGCGAGCAATTAAATGAAGGAATATTTCGCTGTCCGTAGATGTCTGGAAAAGTGTTCCTTCGTTCTGCAGCTTTTCGCGAAGCTCTTTTGTATTGGTAAAATTTCCGTTGTGCGAAAGTGCCAAATGCCCTTCCTTAAAATTCACTTTGAAAGGCTGAATATTGCTTCTGCTGTCTGAACCGCCTGTTGTTGAATACCTGTTATGTCCAATAGCCGCAGTTCCTTTTAAATGATTTGTAAGTGTATTTTTATTTGAAAATACATTTAAAGCTATACCGTGCCCTTTATGTATGTTGAATGTATATTTGCCTGATTCAAGCTTTGCAGATGAACATATCCCCGAAGCTTCCTGGCCTCTGTGCTGCTGTGAATGAAGCCCGTAATATGTCATAACAGCTGCCTGCGGGTGATTGTAGATCCCGAACACTGCGCAGTTACTGTGCGGTTTATCTTCACCGTCAAAATCTTTCGGGTCGTTATTTAAAATTTCTTTTGAAATATCTTTTATTTCCAATTTTTATTGTGATTTTTTTAATTTACTCTTATATGATTAGAAAATATCCAGCCTCGATCACCCTGCCAGCACTCAACCCTGTAAATCCCTTTTTCCTTTACATCCCAGGATGCATTCATTGTCTTTGTTTCGCTTATCATAATGCCATTGTGTATTAACCTTACATTGCATTCCTGCGGAATAAGCACTCTTAACAGAACTTTTTCGCCGTTTGCCGTAATAGTATCACCCATATTACATGTTAATCCTTTGAATTCCGCATAAAACCTGAAGCCTTTTGGATTGCCGTTGTAATAATTGGCAACAAAGCATTTACCGTTCTTTAAGGCAGTAAGTATCTTAACTTTATCATTTTCAAATGCCGGCTGATTATTTTTTATTACAGGTTCATCAATTAAAACATGAGTGCGTATTGATTTGAACAGAACTTTATACGCAAAAATTTCAACTTCAAAAAATCCAAGAACATTCTGCTTTAATGCATGCGCATCAACTCCGCCAATACCCGTAACATGCCTTTTCATTGCGGCATCATCCCAGCGTTTGAGTGTTTTTACATTTGGAGAGATCACTGATTTCAGCGGGTGCAGGAATCTATCCAGCTTATTGCTTTCATTCATTCCCTCTATCCATTCACTCATATGGTTCCAGATCTCAATTCCCGTAAAATCATCAGTTTCTTCTAGCCAGGGGTAGGGGGGATGCTCAGGTA
>CAZOAP010000143.1:0-8593 GCA_964577645.1 uncultured Ignavibacteriales bacterium | reverse complement strand
GAGAATATCAGAATATGATAACGATGGCTACATTTTGCGTGAATTTACCCGGACGGATACTTCAAAAGAAAAAAAGGGAGAGTTCATAACAAAAAGCATTAAGTATATATACAATAACTTTAAAAACCTGACTGAAAAGTTTGATTCCTCGGCCGCGAACATAAAGAAGTATTACATTAAATATGATGAGTTGTATAATATTACAGACGAGGAATTATTTATCCAGAATAAATCCATACAGAAATATTCATATGAATATGATGACCTTTCCCGTATAGTTGAGGCCACAATGAAAGATATGGTTAATGACTGCAAAGTTATTGAAAATTACGATTATGACAGCTACAATAACCTTGTATTGCTGACCATAAAGAATAAATGCATACCGGGTGAGGATAAGCCCCTTTTAACCAAGTACAATTACAAGTATGATAAAGATTACAGGATACTTGGTAAGATCACAAGCTCATCTAACGGTGAATATAAGACTGAAACATTCACCTATACAGCCGATGGAAAGCCCGAAACATCATACGAAATTACCGGCAAAGATTCATATATAAACAGGAAATATACATACGATAATAATTCTGTAAGGATACAGAAAACCGAGGTAAAGGAAGAGCTGAGCACAAGCTCTGATGTAGTGATAAAATACGATAAGTTCGGCAACAGGCTTGAAGAAGAATATTTTGACCCAAACGGAAAACTGCTTTATTCCTATAAATTCATTTATACATACTATTAATTGATGAGCTCAATACTAAAAGAAAATAAGGACGGCATTTTAAGCATAACACTCAACAGACCGGATTCACTTAATGCATTCAATTCAGAAATGCTGTTTGAACTGCAGGATGCTTTTAAAGAAGCACTAAAAGATGATATAAGATGTGTTGTTTTAACCGGTGCAGGCAAAGGATTCTGTTCAGGGCAGGACCTGAAGGATTTTGAAAGCGAAAAGAAAACCTTTAAAGAAGCTATCACAACCAAATATAATCCTCTCATAACCCAAATTATGAACCTGCCGAAACCTGTTATCTGCGGGATAAACGGTGTTGCCGCAGGTGCTGGACTCTCACTTGCCTTAGCATGTGATTTCCGCATTGCCACAGAATCAGCCCAGCTGATCGAGGTATTCATAAATGTCGGCTTAGTGCCTGATTCCGGAAGCTCATTCACTCTGCCACGGATAGTTGGACTTGCAAAAGCTTTCCAGATGTGCTCAACAGCCGAAAGAATTACAGGTGCTGAGGCAAAAAGGCTTGGCATTGTGAATGTCTGCGTGCAAACACCCGAAGTATTAAAGGCAGCACTTGATAAATACTCGAGAAAATTCGCGAAGATGCCGACAAAAGCCATTGGAATGATAAAGAGCTTAAATAATAATTCATTTTCCAGGTCACTTGAGCAGGTGTTAAATGAAGAAGCCGATATGCAGGATATTGCAGGCAATTCATATGATTATAAAGAGGGAGTAAATTCATTCCTTGAAAAAAGAAAACCCGTATTTAAAGGAAATTAATAATCTTTATACAGAAATAATTGGCGAAAGTAAAAAGTAAGCAAACTGCGCAATCAAAGAAAAATATTTCATCCTTAATTACAGAAGAGAATAAATATGTTTCTTACGGTCTTTTAGGTGTATTTCTTGTTTTAGTGTTTTTTGCTGTTTCTTACCAAATTTCAGGTGATGATGATATTTTCTGGCATCTTGCCACAGGCAGGTATATAATTGAAAACAAGGTGGTACCTGATAAGGATGTCTTCGGTCATATAACATCTGGGCAGGAATGGATCCCGTTTGAATGGGGCTGGGATGTTATTTCATACGGTCTTTACAACATTGGCGGTTATAATGCTATATTACTTTTCCGCTCACTGACCTTCTGTTTCATATTTTTCCTTTATTATATGCTGCTAAGGAAATTTAAGGTAAATTCATTTCTTACTATAGCATTGCTGTTCGTGCTTCTGGTATCAATTATGGATAGGTTCTCTGCACGGCCGCATATACTTACCTATATTTTCTTCATGCTGACCCTTTATATACTTTTGTGTTATAAATATATTGATAAGGTAAAATACAGGAAGTGGCTTTATTTTATACCGCTGATTTTTTTACTGTGGGCTAATTCTCACATGGGAGTTTTGGCAGGGGGCCTGATATTATTTGTCTTCACATTAACGGAAACTCTGATCTACTTAAAACCTGCTTCTTTTACTACGAATGAAATAAAAGCTTTAAGCAAGGATGAGCTTCGTAATTTGTGGATAATTTCTGTTATATCCGCATTGATGCTGCTTGTGAATCCGCACGGGATAAGTACATACATGTATGCTTACAGCCATACTAAAATGAAAATGCTGGAAACAGTTAATGAATGGCAGAACCCGTTTTCCTCAAAAATCGATCTTGGTTTCATTATCACTCTTTATAAGCTGTTTCTGTTCTCGGGTATATTGGTGATATATTACGCGCACAAAAAAAAGGACCTGTATTTTGCTCTAATGTTCATTGCATTTACAATTTACTCTGTCCGTGCCATACGCTTTACAGTTGATTATGAGATAATCATGGCATTTTTCATAATTGTGAGTTTGAATTATATCCTATCCTCCATAAAAAGTATCCAGTTCAGGAATATACTGAACGGGAATGCATTAAAGGCTGTATTGGGAATTTTCCTGATATATATCACAACGCAAATTCCGGGGAATGAGATATATGAAAAAATTAAGTATTACAGGATATCAGGCTGGGGGATAAACAGTGATTTTATGCCCGTTCAGCTGTTTGATTTCATGAAAGAAAACAAAATATCAGGAACACCGTATAATCATTTCGGTACAGGCGGCTATTTAGTGTGGAACTTCCCCGGTGAAAAGAATTTTATTGATAGCCGCAACCTTAATGATGAAATATTCAATGAGTATAATTCACTTATGATGATGCAGCCCGGGTTTGAGAAGAAGATGGATGAGAGGGGAGTTGATTATGTAATTTATCTTGATCCTGACCTGATAAGAAGGCCGAATGAGCTGAAAGGAATTATTGTAAACTACCTGAGCAACAGTAAAAAATGGAAGCTGGTTTTCTGGGATGATAAATCAATGCTGTTCGTTAAGGATATACCTAAATTTGCAGATGTTATAAGTAAATATGAATATAAAGTGATACGACCTTACTCTGTAATATTCAACAAAAATGAGTTTGAAAACGGTATAAGGTTAAACCCGCAGGCAGCAAGAGATGAATTGAAACGAAAGGCTGAAAGTGAGCCAAAAGGCTACTTATTCCAGAATATAAACCAGGCAGCTTTAAAAATATTGCAGGGGTTATAACTATAAATAGTTTATACAGCTTTTTCTTCCCGTGATGCCAGCCACTCCCTGAAGAACATAAGTATTATTGACATAGTTGGCAAAGCGATTATCATACCAATAAACCCGAAGAAATAAGAGAACACAAACAGCGATAGTATCAGGAGTGCGGGATGCAGTCCTATCCTGTTTCCTACTATCCTTGGTATAAGTACTGATGTTTCGAGCAGATTCTGAGCGAGGTAAATAACTATAACCAGCGGTACCTGGAATCCCGGGTCACCGCTGAAAAGTGATACAATTACAGCCAGCGTTATTTCTACAAGTAAACCGAAATAGGGAATTATATTAAGTACAATTCCCAATGCCCCAAGGAAAATTGCAAATTTTACACCGAGTATTGAAAGGAAAATATAAACTAATATTCCGTGAATAACCGATACAATCAATTGACCCCTTATAAAGCTACCAAGCAGGTCATCAATTTTCGTGTAATATTCTGTTGCCTTTGCCCGGCTCTTTTTCGGGAAGAGGTCCTTGATGAGTATCTTAAGATTATCAAAATCTTTAAGAATGTAAAATGTCAAAAATGGTATAAGTATCAGGTTCACAACCTGAGTCAATATTACTGATAGTCCCACAAACAGCCCTGAGAGTCCGCTGAGGAGTGTATTAAGCAGGTTTTCAAGCTTTTGCGGCAGTTCCTGTGAGAGCTTTGCCTGGATATCATTTGTGGGTATACCAAGTGAGTTAAGCTTTGGAATTAATCCTGTATTTATCCACAGCTGCAGGTCTAGCAATGCGCCGGGTAATGATTTAATGAGCTCAGAGAACTGTGCTGCTATCGGAGGTGCCAATAACAGTATAGCTGCTGCACTTATGAGAAGGAAAGTGACAAGAATAATAGCACTTGCTATAGTTCTTGTAATTTTACCCCTTGTCATTTTTTCAACCAGCGGATTTAATGCATATGATATCACAAATGCCACTAAAAATGGCGCAAGCAGATTTGAAATTGAATGGAGAAACCATAATGCAAATATTATTGATGAAAGGGAAATGATTATTTTTATAAGCTTGCTTTTCCTGAAGGGGATAAGCACAAATAATATTACGCCAAATACAATAAATGGTGTGTGAAAAAGCTCTGTAACTGTAAATAAAACTCCAAACAGTGCAAAAGCAACCACTGAAATTACAATTTCATGTACTTTATATGTATTTACGTTAGTATCGCTCAAATATTCATTTATAATTAAACGGTGTGTTTATTTACCCGTGTGGCCAAATCCGCCGGAGCTTCTGCCGGTATCGCTTAATTCCGGTGATAATTCTATCTTAACATGCTCAACCCTGCAAATCACCATTTGCGCAATACGCTCACCAAACTTTACAGTAAAAGGCTCTTTGCCGAAATTCGTTAGCAGTATCTTCATTTCACCCCTGTAATCAGCATCAATGGTACCGGGTGAGTTTAGTATACCGATATTATGTTTTAAAGCCAGTCCGCTGCGCGGCCTTATCTGTGCTTCATAGCCAACAGGTATTTCAAGCACAAGATTTGTCGGGATAAGCTCAGTTGTTTGCGGCTGTAAAATTATATCGTTTTTTGATGATGATGTGATATCCATACCGGAAGCATGCTCTGTAGTATAAACAGGCAATGGGTTATCCAGGGTTTCATCTATTTTCTTTATTTTTAATATCATTCAGGCATTTCCTATAATAGTACAGGCAGCTTTATAATAAAGCTGCCCGGAGTTCAATTTGTAATAATATTACTTGCTTGTGGCAATTGCAATAACTATGATAAGTACATAAACCAATCCGAATAATATGGAAAGGATAACGTTAACTATACCAAGCCACATACCAACTTTAGCCAGTGTTCTGCCTGCTTCTGATGATTCGCCGCGGTCAATTTTGCCAAGCTCGCCTTTACCCATTATCCATGCAACTATACCTAATATGAACGGACAGAAAATATAGGAAAGTATACCTGCAACCAATGCAATTATTGCATTAGTACCTGCACTGCCGCCTGTATTCATATTCATACCGCCTGATGTTGGCGGTGGAGGAGGCGGTGTTGACATACTTGGCGGAGGTGGCGGCGGGGGAGCTCCAAAATCAGTTGGGTATTGCAAAAAATTTCTCATTAGTTTTCTCCTGTAGTTTTATGAAACATTTAATATCCTGTTTTACCGTAAAATAAAAAACCGATTTCTATTATTCTACAGAAATCGGCTTTCTTATACAATTTATTTTTCAGACTAGTTTAAAGCCGAATTTCTTACTTTTTCTTCAATTACCAATGGTAACTGGGCTTTTATAGAACTTTTTGCTATGAAACCGTCAGCATTGAACTCATCAGCCAGCTCCTTATATACACTGTCTTCGTATAACGTCAAAATTATAACTGATTTTTCCGGCCATCTTTCCTTAATTGTCTTGGTTGCATCAAGGCCTGACTGGTTAGGCATGCTGAGATCCATTAAAACAAGATCAGGATCAAGTAATTCAGTTTTATCAATTACATCCACTCCGTCTATAGCCTCGCCAACTACTTCTACTCCCGGCATTGCTTTGATATACTGGGTAAGCAGCTGCCTGAAATTATCGTTGTCATCGCAAAGCAGAATTTTTACAGTTTTATTATCCATTTTTGTATTTAATGATCCTTTTTGTACAGTTAGTTGCCTCTTGCAGCAAGTTTCTGCTGTGTTAACTGAATAATTTCAAGTAATTCTTTATGAATGTCGTCTGAGTTCTTGCCGATATATTTATCAACCCTGTAAACTTCTGCCAGTTTCCTGTATGATTGTCCTTCATTGATGGAAATCATCACTACAGTTACATCAGGAAATTTATCTTTGATAGCGCTTAATGCTTCGATGCCTGATTTCTTCGGCATGATAATATCAAGAATTATCAGGTCAGGATATGTTGCCTCTGCTTTTTTAATAGCATCTTCGCCGTCAACTGCCTCGCCAACCAGTTCAACACCCGGTATTGAGCGTACATACTGTGCCAGGGCGCTTAAGAAATCCGGGTTATTATCCGCAATTAGAACTCTTACTATAGGTACTTGAGCATTCATTTTATTTGCCCTTTCTTTGTGTATTTAATCAACTTTAAATTTATTCAACTTTTAATTTAATGAAATCAGACCTTTTTCGATGGCATACCTTACCAGACCCGCTGTATTTTTGATAGAAAGCTTATGCATAATATTCTTTCTGTGAGTATCTACAGTGTTATAGCTGATATAAAGTATGTTTGCAATTTCCTGGTTTGAGTAACCGGAAGCGATCAGTTTCAGTATTTCAATCTCTCTTTTAGTTAAAGGTACCTCTTTATAAGCATCACTTTTTTCTGTTTCTTTTGCTGTCCTGATGTAATTATCTATAATAAGCTTTGATATATCTTTGCTGAAGAAATTATCACCTGAGGCAACTGTTTTGACTGCATCCAGTAGTTCTTCTTTATCGGTGTTTTTAAGAATAAAGCCTTTAGCACCGGAGCGGATGATCTGGTTGAGGTATTCCTGGTTATCATGCATGGTAAGTATAAGTATCCTTGCGTCAGGATCCTTTTCTTTAATTACCCTGGTTGCTTCAATTCCGTTCATTCCGGGCATCGAAATATCCATAATTACCAGGTCAGGTTTTAATGAAGAGTACATCTTTACGGCGTCTTCGCCATTTCCTGCCTCGCCGGCAATTGAAATGTTATCAAGACTTGTAAGTATATTCTTCAAACCGTCCCTTACAACTTCGTGATCATCGACTATTAAAATTTTAGTGGTTTTCATTGCAATCATTTTTACTTAGTGATGGTTATTATTACTAAAGAATTCTAAATTTATTTCAAGCAGAAGCTCTGTTCCGTTGCCGGGGCTTGAGATTATCTCAACTTTACCGCCTACAAGCTCTGCACGTTCCTTCATATTCAGCAGTCCGAAACCGCCGCCGGCTTTTTTGGTCTTAATAATATTATCAGTATCAAAACCTTTGCCGTTATCTTTTACTCTTACAAATACCTGCGTATCGCTTCTGTACAGGTCAAGTGATACATCGGTTGCTTCTGCGTATTTACTGATATTATTAAAAGATTCCTGTATTATCCTGTATATCGCTATTTCAATTTTCGGGTCAATGCGTTCTAAAGTAGGGGAGACCTGGAATTTTACTTTAACTCCTGTTATCTTTGAAAATTCCTGGCAAAGTATCCTTAAAGCCGGTATCAAGCCAAAATCGTCAAGTGTGGTGGGCCTAAGATCGTGGGCAATTCTTCTTGCTTCAACAATTGCTTTGCTGATAATTGAATCAACCTGTTTAACGATATCCGTGGTTTTTTCTTTATTGCTGGCATTCACAAAATCTATCATGCCAAAATTTAGTTTTGCTGCGCTTAATAGCTGTCCCAACCCGTCGTGAAGCTCTCTTGATATCCTTCTGCGTTCGTTTTCCTGTGCTTCAATTATTGAAAGAGCTCTTATTCTCTGTTCAAGAAGCTTCTGGTGGTCTTCTTCGGCTCTTTTTCTTTCAATTGCGTATCTTATTGATCTTAAAAGAAGCTCACTTTCAACTTTATCTTTTACCAGGTAATCCTGTGCTCCCATTTTTACCGCATTTATAGCGGTAGTTTCATCATTCAGGCCGGTTAAGATGATAATAGGGATATTAGGTGATACATTGAATATCTGTTCAACCCCTGTGAGCCCTTCGCTATCAGGTAGTTTCAGGTCAAGAAGGACAACATCAATAAATTCGTTTTCTAAAATTTCTATGCCTTTTTGCAGCCTGTCAGCAATTTGAAGAGTATGTTCTATATTCTTCAGATCCGAGAGATATTCTTTGATCAACCGGGCATCACCCGGGTTATCCTCTATTAATAAGATCTTTATCAAATTATGCTTTAATTTTCTTTTTTAAATGAAACATGAAATGTTGTACCTCTGCCTAATTCTGAATCCAGCCAAATTTTTCCTCTGTGTATGTTCATGATCTTTTCACAGATCGCAAGTCCCATCCCTGAACCGGGATACTCTTCATGATTGTGAAGCTTCTGGAAGATACCGAATATCTTGCCGTGGTAATCTTTATCTATCCCTAAACCGTTATCTTTGACAGAAACCAAACAGTATGAATCATCTTCGTTAAATGAAATTTCCAGTTCCGGTTCACTGCTCCTGTTGAACTTAAGTGAATTATCAGCCAGGTTAAACAGAAGCTTTACAACAAGTTCCTTATCTGCATGGATCCTT
>CAZOAP010000142.1:0-8693 GCA_964577645.1 uncultured Ignavibacteriales bacterium | reverse complement strand
GCTGAATATTACCTATCCTGATCTCCTGCATTTCACCCGGATCTTTTTTCTCTTCAGGTTTTTCTTCGATCTTGGGCTGCTGGATCTGGTTGGTTGTGAATGTATTTACAGGTGTAGATGATATCTGGACGTTCATCGGATTTACGACAAGCTGTTTTATCTTGTCATCCATTTTTTCCAGATCTGTTTTTTTGATTATTACGTATAGATTAGTATCAACAATAATGGACTGCTTGATTATTTCGTACAGCTTCTGCAATGAGTCAGGTGATAAGAAGACTTTCGGCTTTCCGTCATCTTCAACTACCTGAGTCAGATCAAGGTTGGCACCCTTGATGGCAATTACACACACTACAAATATGTATAACGCCTGGTAGATTATAAATTTTACGTCTTTTTGCTTTTTCATTTAAGTTTTTTCTCCTGGTCAGTCAATAATTTACTGTGCTCTTTTTCCTGCTAAATATGCAAGATTATCCAATCCTTTTATAGCGCCTGCATCCTTAAATGAATTTACTGTTTCAGTTAACATATGTGAGGTGATCTGTAATTCCTTCAAAAGCTTGTCATCAGGATATTTAATGTTATCCATTTCTTTCATCAGGTTACGCATAGCTTCAAGGTTATTCTTCATAGCCTGTGAGTATTCTGCGGTCTGTGATGCTGCAGCAAGTGCAGTTGTTAATGACTGGCTTGTATTCTGAAGCTCTTTTAACAGCTCTGAATCATGAACATTAGTCTTGCTCATCTCAGCAATAGCATTCTTCATGATAACAACGTTCTTTGAAATGTTCTCTCCGAACTCTGCTGCTTTTTTGAGTGAGTTTGAGATCTCTGCTGCTTCTTCTTTTGAGAATTTCTCGTAACCCGGTCCGGTTGTTGCGCCGGCACCTTTAAAGCCGTCATGGAGCTGCTGTAAAATAGCTCTCTGGTGAATATCTTCACGTTCTGTGAAATATTCTTTTTCAAGATCGTTAAGCTCTTCACGTAATTCTGCAAATTTTAAACCCTGTGCATCAAATACTGTTTCAAACAGCTTTGCTACAGCAAGAATTACGATTGATTTAATTTCGAACGGTACTGAAAATCCGAGGAACACAATTGGACCTTCTTTAATAGAAATAAGAAGAATAGCAGCACCAAGAAGCGGTAATGCTGTACCAACACCATCTACTATTGTTGCATAGCGGTTTGTTATTCTTTCTATGATCTCCTGTGAACAGCCTTTCTGTGAAACTTCCTTCATAAGTTTCCTGTATGAAAGCTCAGCAAGTAAAATGAATAATGCATAAACTATAAAAGGCATCCACCATAATGAAACAGGTTCAACGCCTTTGTTAAGTGTAACACTTCCCGGGAAAACTGTATTGGCAAGTGTCTGCGCAATTTTACCAAGGAAAGGAACATTGGCAACATCGATAAATACAGAAAGAAGTAGTGCGATTACAGATGGAATTGCCGGAGCAAATCTTCCTGCTACACCTTCAGCCTGAATTTTATTTATGCCTCTGTTGATTACATACTGTTTTAACTCATGATATTCGGTAGACTGCTTTAATAATTCCTGAACTCTTTTATCAAGATTATCTTTTTTAAAGTTACTACCGAAAAGCTGTGAAGAACCGCTGTTTTGTGCCGTTTTTACATTAGCAGAAGTTTGATCCATTGTTGTTGACTCCGTTTTTTTAGTTTTATTTAACGAACCTAAATTTAAAAATTATATAAAATTATTAATGCATATCAGTTAACTACGATAAATAATTCGATTAATCGCAATATTTACGAATTAGTTTGAAAAAACAATACCAGAATTACGTTAGAAAATTTTTAAGGGTTAAAAATATGCGTTTTTTAGCATAAAAACTACTCTTGATGAGTTAGCCTTAAAGAGTGAACCTTATTCGCTACAGGTAATACGACACTTTCTCTTACCTTCTTTTCGAAATCAGGCATGAACTTTTTTATTGCCCATTTTACGGGCCATGCTGCTGCATCACCAAAAGCACAAATTGTATTGCCTTCGATGTTATTTGCAACATCACGTAATAACTCTATATCTTCATTTCTTCCCATTCCTTTATCTATCCTGTCAAGTATTTTCAGCATCCATCCGCAGCCTTCACGGCAGGGCGTACACTGTCCGCAGGATTCATGATAATAGAACTGGGTTATTCTCTTAATTACTTTTACAACATCGGTATCTTCATTCATAACCACAATACCGCCTGTCCCTATATATGAATTTACCGTCTTTAAGTGTTCGTTATCCATTTGCAGCCCTTCGATCTCATCAGCCGTCAATGGAGGCATTGATGAACCGCCTGGGATAATCATTTTTATTGCTTTGTTATCTTTTACACCGCCGCCGTATTTATAGATGAGATCTGTCAGTAATGTGCCTGAAGGAAGCTCATATATACCCGGTTTATTTATGTGACCGCTTAAGCCGTATAATAATGAACCCGCATGTTTTGGCTCGCCGATCTTGCTGAACCACTCGCCGCCGTTTTCAATTATCGGGGGAATGTTTGCAAGCGTTTCTATATTATTAATTGTGGTGGGACATCCCCATAAACCGAAATTAGCAGGGAAGGGGGGCTTGAATCTTGGCATACCGCGCTTGCCTTCGATGGAATTCAGTAGTGCTGTTTCTTCACCGCAAATGTAAGCACCTGCGCCCCTGTGAATATATATCTCTGTTGAAAATCCTGAACCTAAAATATTCTTTCCTATGAACCCTTTTGCATATGCATCATCCAGTGCTTTTTGGAGCATAACTATCCATGTGTAATACTCACCGCGGATATATACATACGCAGTTTTAATACCCATTGCATGGCATGCTATCAATGTACCTTCTATGAACTGGTGCGGGTTCTTTTCAAAAATTTCTCTATCCTTAAAGCTTGCCGGCTCTGATTCATCACCGTTTGCACAGAGATATTTCGGCTTCTCTGATTTCTGCGGCATGAATGACCATTTCATACCTGTGGGGAAACATGCTCCGCCTCTTCCGCGTAATCCTGATTTTTTTACTTCTTCAATCACCTCAACGGGCTGCATCTTCAATGCTTTTTTAAATGCATTGTAGCCGCCGTTTTTCATATATACATCTATATTATGTAAGTCAGGAATATTTTTCAGTATGATTGGCTGGAACTCAGACATATGGTTTTATTGGTCTATTAGCTTTTTGAAAGTTTTTCTAAAATTGAATCTATTTTATCTTTTGAAAGGTTCTCTTCGTAATAATTATTTACCTGCATCATTGGCGCTGTACCGCAGCTGCCAAGGCACTCAGCTTCTATTAATGTGAACTGTCCGTCAGGTGTAGTTTCACCTATGCCAATATTCAGCTTATCGGAAATATAATCAACTACATCATACCCGCCGCATAACATGCATGATACATTCGTGCAAACCTGCAAATGATATTTGCCTACCGGTTTTTTATTGTACATTGTGTAGAATTCAGCAACGCCAAGCACATGCTCATACGGTATATTTAAAACATTACCAACGTACTTCATAACATCAGTTGAAAGCCATCCGTACTGCTCCTGTGCAAGCCATAGGGCAGCCATTAACGCTGCATGCTCAGTAGGGTAGTGAGATTTAGCTTCTTCAAGCTTCTTTAAGTTCTCTTCAGTAAATTTTATTTCCATATTATTTCAAACATATTCCCGTGAAAACGGGAATCTCTTTGTTTCTACTTTGTTATTTGGAAAATCAAAAAAATTTCTAATATTTGAACACATAGTTTCCCGCCAACGCCATGCCAAAGGCAGGCTTACGGGAAAAAGAATTAATCTATTTATCAGCCTCACCCATAACAGGATCAAGGCTGCCGATAATTGCAACTATATCACTTATCATTGCGCCTTTCATCATTGTTGGAAGTGCGCTTAAGTTAACAAATGAAGGGGAGCGTATCTTCAGCCTGAAAGGATAACCCTTTCCGTCGCTGATCGCATAAAATCCAAGCTCACCTTTAGCTGCTTCAATTGCCTGGTAAGCCTCAACACCTTTTTCAGGCGTATTGCCAAAATTCACTATCATAAAATCATGTATAAGCTCTTCCATCTTTGAATAAACCTCACCCTTATCAGGCAGTACCTGCTTTGCATCGGGAGTGTTAATCGGTCCTTCGGGAAGCTTCTGTATGCACTGTCTTAATATTTTAACAGTTTCATACATTTCTCTTACTCTAACGTAATATCTTGCAAGCACGTCACTTTCTGTGAGTGTCGGTACATTAAAATCAAGCTCAGGATATTTCAAATACGGGTCATCAATTCTCAGGTCATTTGCTACGCCCGCTGCTCTCAGGTTCGGACCCGTCATACCAAGCGAGATTGCATCTTCTTTGGAAATATAGCCAACACCTTCGCACCTGTTGATAAATATCTTATTGCGTTCTATCAGGTTGCGCGCATCTTCAAGCTTTGGTATGAACTGGTCTAAGAATGCAACAAGCCTTGCTTTGCATTCATCGCTCATATCAAGTGCAAGTCCGCCAATACGTGTATAGCTTGTAGTAAAACGTACACCCGCAAGGATATCCAGTATATCAAGAATCTTTTCACGTTCTGTGAAGGTCCACAAAAATACGGTAAGTGCGCCTACATCCATTGACATTGAACCCATCCACACTAAATGTGAGGCAAGCCTTGCCATTTCACAGCACATGGTCCTGATCCACTGTGCGCGCGGTGTTGCTTCAATTTTCAGTAATTTTTCTATTGCAAGTACGTAACCAACATTGTTTGCAAGCGGTGATAAGTAATCAAGCCTATCGGTATGGGGAATGAATTCATGGAACGTCATGTTCTCAGCAAGCTTTTCATACCCGCGGTGCAGGTAACCAAGTACAGGTACTGTGCCTACAACTGATTCGCCGTCAAGGCTTACAACAAGCTGCAGTACACCGTGTGTTGCCGGGTGCTGGGGACCCATATTGAGAACAAGCTGGTTATCCAGTGAACCCTCAAAATGCCCGCGCACATCATCAGACTCGAGTGCTCTTAATATCTTTTCCTGGCCTAAAGAAATGTGGCTCGCTTCTTTGGTCTCTTCTATGTATTCTTCTTTTGTTAATTCTAAAGACATATATTAGTTTAAGCGTTAGCTTATTATTTTTTTGGTAGTGTAACGGCTCCGGGCAGACCCATGAGCGGGTAATCTTTTCTTAACGGGTGGTATTCATATTCTTCCATCATATACATCCTGCGCAGGTCAGGATGATTTAAATAAACAATACCCATCATATCATACGCTTCACGCTCAGCCCAGTTAGCTGATTGCCAAACAGGGTATAGACTTTCTACTTCCGGTTTTTTGGAATCAAGCTTTACTTTTAAGAAGAGCCTTGTCTTATGTGTTAATGAATAAAGATTATAAATGCTCTCAAATCTTTCATTCTTAGTGAAGCGGTCAACACTGACAATATCCCTTAGCTGTTCAAACTTGAACTCATCTCTTAATATTGTAGCAATTTCTATGAGCCTGTCTTTTGGGACCTCGATCATAGGGTAATTTATGTTTTCAGAGAAAACTACTCCTTTGAATCCGTTTGATTCAGAGAGCTTATTTTTGATTTGTTCTGTTAATTCTGCCATAATTTATAGGCAAATTTAGCAAAATATGATAAGAATTTCAATGTTGTATAATTGGCACTTTACTCTCCCCCTGTAAGGGGGAGTTGGAGGGGGTAATTTTATTATATATTTCCCTCGTTCCCAAACCGCCCTGACGGACCAGTTTGAGATTGTATAATAAAACATCCGAAGTCTTAAAGACTTCGGATGTTTTAAAATTACTTGCTATCTCACTATTTCGCTATTTCAAAAGAACCATCTTCTTCGTATCAGTAAACCCATCGGCAAACATCTGATAAAAATAAATCCCACTAGCAAGATTAGAACCATCAAACCTAACCTCATAACTTCCGGCTCTTTTATATTCGTTTACATAAAACACAACATTTCCCAACAAATCAAATACTTTTATAGTAACTTCAGTATCTTTTAATAAATCATATATCATGTTTGTAACCGGGTTAAAAGGATTCGGATAGTTTTGATAAAGATTGAAGTGGTTTGTAGAAAATTGAGATATATTTTTAATTCCAATAACTTGTGAATATTTGAGGCAAACAGAAAAATTGCTGCTTAAATTCAACAAATTTGAACCACTTACAATAATATTATTGTTCTTATCTTTAAGTAAATAAGCACCTGAAAGAGATGCTGAATTAATGTAATTCATTGATCTGATTAACTCACCATTTTTAGTATATTTCAATAATATTATTTCTTTTTTATTATTCTGCTTAACAGAATAACCTGTTATATAAATGTTATCTAAACTATCCATTATAAAATCATAGACTTTATCATCAAAATGATAATCACTGTCAAATTGTTTGACCCAAATACTATCTCCATATTGATTATATTTTATTGTTACAATATCATAATTACCGACTAAGTTAATACAGTTTCCTGCAACATATGTATTACCCAAATTATCAGATTTCACCGAAACCCCGTAATCAGAACTGACAGAATTGATAGAATATTTTTTGTTCCATAATTCAGTTCCATCAGAATTATATTTTATTGTCGTCATTTTGCCATAGTTACCACTAATTTGGCTTTCTGATTCACCGGTGATTGTTATTTTATTACTATTATCTATTGAAATGTCAAATACATGATCGTAATTACCGGTAATATACGTCTTGCTCCAAATTGAATCACCATTTTCATTGTATTTAATTGTTAAAATGTCATCAAATGAACCATAAGTTGAGCCGGTTATATATATAGAATTATTATTGTCAATTTTGCAGGCTGCTACATATCCTATTATTGGTAAGTGACATTTTTTATACCATAAAGTAGTCCCATCTGGAGAATATTTATATATTAGAAATCCTCCCCCCAGTCCATCGAGTGATTTGATTATCACAATATTTGAATTATTGTCTAATGTAAAAGTATATGAGCCAAGCGAATATTCACCTAGATTTAATGTATCACCCCAGATAAAATTACCATTTGAAGAATATTTATGAATAATGTTGATACCTGCTTGATTCCCAATAATATAAATATTATTATTACTATCGGTTAGAATATTAGTTGATGAAATATTTGTATAATTGATTTCCGGAATATTTATCCCCCAAATAAACGTACCAACGTTACTGTATTTAATCAAAAATGCCTTATTCAAATTCAAGCCACTCAGATAAATATTATTTTCTTGATCTATACTTAATCCGGTGTTCCATACTGAATTGCCATAATGGAATTGTTCCCATTCCAAATTAATTTGAGATGAGAGCTTATTATTGATAATGAAAATAAATGTTAAGAGAATAATGAGCTTTAAAAGTTTCATATTATAAAGTTAAAATAAATACTGTCAATATAATTAAACTATATTTTTAGAAACAATTATTTTATAATATTTTAAAAAATAATATAATTGAAGTCATAAATCAATCTATAAATAAAAAATTATTAATTGTGCAATAATAAATATTATAAAATATATTTATAAAAACCGCTGTTGAGCTTTGTGTCCTACGATGAGTATAAAAATCTATGCTTTTAACGGACTCTTCTCAATCCCCAGCTTACCGCCAACAAACATTGCGCCAAGATACAATACTGCAGCGATTATAAATACAACCCTGAAGCCATAACTCATAGATAGCATTACAACCAGCACACTGCCAAGCACGCTGAAGAAACCATTCACGCCCCAGCCGAATGCAACAAGGTATTTGGAGTTGTTATCAATTTTACTCATTCCGTAAGGGAAAGGTATACCCATAAAAAACGCAAGCGGTGCAATTATCCCAATTGAAATAAGCACTCGCCACATAATATCCATTCTTACCAGTGAATCAAATATTACTGAATTCAGCAACCCGATGATAACAGTAAGCACAGCAATAATGATATAAATTATTTTCACATTCTTTATTATTGCAAGCACTTTGTTTGAGAGCATACTTCCGATACCCGAAAATAGCAGCATGGTTGAAATTACTGTGAGCATTGTGTAAACCGGCTGACCCAAAAATAATGTGAATTTCTGTATCAGGCAAATTTCTATAATAATATATCCCAGGCCCAGCAATGCAAAGTAAGTTATATATTTACCTTTTTTTACTTTCTTTATTTCAGGGTCCTTACGGAATTTAACATATATCGGCAGGAAAATAAGCAGTGCTGAAATTAATATTGTTTGTAATAGTAATATTACAAGGGTTGATTCAGCTACCGGCTTTTGTACGAGTGAAAGCATTGCACGGTCGCCCTGTGAGAATGATTCCTTTATACTGCCAAAATTTATCTTTGTGAAATCAGTGTTATGCTCAAAGTACGGATTATCATCAGTTGCGGGATATAATTTCTTATCCGGGTACTTTCCTGCAATTTCGGATATGTTATTGCTGCTGATAATATCCTTAAAAATTCCTTCCTGCTTTGAAACAGGGTCGTAAATAGTCTCAAGGTTCAGCAGGGCAGACATTGTTTTTAATTTCTGTATATCAAACTCATCAAAGCCGCTCTTTTTGAACAGCACACCTGTTAAATAGCTTACATCCACTTCAAACTCCGATGGCGGACGCTTGAAAATATAGAACTGGTTCTTAATATCGCTGCCACCGTTCA
>CAZOAP010000141.1:0-8730 GCA_964577645.1 uncultured Ignavibacteriales bacterium | reverse complement strand
TCTGAGGGCGGACTAGCAATAGCAATAGCAGAATCATGTTTAATAAACAGAACTTTACCTATAGGCTGCAGTGTTAATATTACATACAATGGCAGGCCGGATTTTCATCTGTTCAGTGAATCACACGGCAGGGCAATAATATCGTTTAATAACGAAAATGAGAATAAAATTAAAGAAATCTGCAGTAAAAACAATACCGGTTTCATAAAAATTGGTAAAGTTGGCGGCTCATTTATCGCTATAAATAATGAGGTAAAAATACCGCTTGAAATTGCAAAAGATGCTTATTATAATTCGATATTAAAGATAATGGAAGATTAAAACAGGGAATAAACTGAGTTTATTAATGTATGCTCCGGATATTTCCCGGTATTTCCCGCCAAAAATACAATAAAAATTACACAGGGTTGATGAATATTAAGAGCATAATGTACAAAATACTGTTATCGGCATTGCTCTTAAATTGTTATAATACAATTTCACAGGTCGATCTTACGGGAAATTTTTCGCTTACAAATTTAAAGCTTAAAAATAACGAAAAGGAATTCAAGCTTCCTGAAAACGCCGGAAAAACTTCTTCAGTGCTGCCTGTATCTATAGGAGTGCTGGCAGTTATATATCTTTTGAACCCAATGGTAGAATATACTGAAAGAAAAGTATATGCAGGCCTGACCAAAGAATTTTCAATAGGCTTCGGGCTGATGGGTGAACACAGAACAGCAATTGAATACTCTATGATTTTTAGCGGAAATATCAGGCATTACTTAAGATTTTCATATAAGTATGATATCCTTTTGGAACCGGGGATAAAGCCCTCACACATGTTACAGGGAACTTCAGTAGTATCGGTTGGCGGCGGTTACTTCACAGATTTTGACGGTAACGGTGTTTTCCCCGAAATATCTTTTGGATATTCTATAAGGAATCATAAGCTTTTATTTTATCCGCATGTAAAATTAAGGCATACTTTTATGTTTTCCAAAGATAAATCGGATCATACTGATATTTCGTTCGGTGTAATTCTCGGAATTGCAAACCCGTTCATTGATGTGAACATTAGCAGAAAATATTAATTTAATTTAAGAAAAATTGTTAAAGAGTCTATTACCGGCATCGGTTACAGAAATATTTATAGAAACATGGGGTATCTTCAGTTTCTCATTGAGATTCTTCAGGGAAGTCCTGAAACCGCCGTATAATATAAACGAAGTAATCAAACAATTTTTCCAGATAGGAAATAAATCACTTGGCCTTGTAGGTATTACAGGCTTTATCATAGGTTTTGTACTAGCTCTGCAGGCAATACCAACACTTCAGCCATTCGGCGCAACATCACTTATCCCTTCAATGGTGGGGCTGGGAATAATTCTTGAAATTGGCCCGGTAATATCCGGGTTAATCTGTGCCGGTAAAATAGGCTCAAGCATCGGCGCAGAGCTTGGCTCAATGAAAGTAACAGAACAGATAGATGCAATGGAAGTATCAGCATGCAATCCGTTTAATTACCTGGTTATAAGCCGTGTAATAGCAACAACGCTTATGATACCTCTGCTGATAATTTATGCCGATACAATTGCACTCCTGGGCGGTTACCTTGCATTAAATGTAGTAAGTGATGTTTCTTTAGGCTTATTTTTCAGGCAGGTATTTGATGCTTTAAGCCTGGCGGATATGGCAGGACCATTTATAAAAACATTTTTCTTTGGCTTCACTATTGGGATAGTTGGCTGTTACAAAGGATACACTGCAGATAAAGGCACTGAAAGTGTAGGTATAGCTGCAAATTCATCAGTTGTAATATCTTCATTGATGGTAATTATCTGGGATATGATAGCTGTTCAGGTAACTAATATAATATTTTAAGGTTTGGAAAGTAAAGAAATAGTAATAGATATTGAGCATCTTAAGAAATCGTTCGGAAAGAATACGATACTTAAGGATGTAAATCTGAAAATAAATAAAGGCGATACGGTTGTAACGCTTGGTAAATCAGGCACAGGTAAATCTGTAACTTTAAAATGCATTGTCGGGCTTATTATGCCTGACTCAGGCAAAGTAATGGTGCTGGGTAAAAATATCCCTGAGCTCTCATATGAAGAATTACAGTACATGCGTACAAAAATCGGTTTTGTTTTTCAGAGCGGTGCATTGTATGATTCCATGAGCGTAAGGGAAAATCTTGAATTTCCGCTGATGAGGAATACTGACCTTAAGAAAGAAGAAATTGATAAAAAAGTTGAGGAAGTATTAAAGGATGTTGGGCTTACTGAGGCAATAGATAAAATGCCATCTGAGCTTTCAGGCGGAATGAAAAAAAGAATTGGTGTTGCACGTACTATTATTATGAACCCGGAAGTTATGCTCTGGGATGAGCCTACTACAGGGCTTGATCCTGAAACAACAAGGGATATCAGCCATTTGATAGTAAGGATGCAGCGTAAATACAAGGTAACTTCTATAGTTGTAACTCATGATATGATATGCGCTAAAATTGTATCAAATAAAATTGTAGTATTAAAAGATGGTACTTATACTGATTCAGGTACATATGATGAGCTTGAAAGATCTGAAGATGAATTTGTAAAATCATTTTTTGAAGAGGTAAGCAATACCGAAAACGCAAGCCTTACCAATTACAAAGGTAAAGCTGAAGAGGAAAGTTTAAAAAAATAAAATTATAATATTATGGAAGCAAACAACGAAAAAAAAATAAAGGTCGGTTTTTTTATAATTGTCGGTTTTCTGTTATTTGTGGTTGCTATATTTGTACTTGGCGGCAAAGATAACCTGTTCACACAGACATTTGTATTAAAATCAGAGTTTGAATCTGTCAGCGGCCTCAAATCAGGAAGCTCTGTCAGGCTGAACGGTATTGTTGTGGGGAAAGTTGATGGAGTTGATATTGAAACTTCCAATAAAGTTATGGTTACTATGACACTTGAAGAAAGTATCAGGAAGTTCATAAAAAAGGACTCAAAAGCTACTATCGGTTCAGATGGACTTGTGGGGAACAAGATCATTGATATTTCTCCCGGTTCACCCACTGCACCTATAGTTCAGGATGGTGAGCTATTAGGTTCAATTAAACCTGTTGAAGTTGCAGATATTATGAACAGCTTAAAAGAATCTAGTGATAATGCATCTGATATTACAAAAGATCTTTCAGATATTACCTCCAAGGTTAATAGCGGACAGGGTACGCTTGGCCAGCTTGTAAACAATGATACACTGTACAGAAGCGCAGATAACACGCTTCAGTCGTTTCAAACCTCTTCAGGGCAGTTGAATGAAATATTTGCAAAAATTGACAGAATGGTAAACAATGTTTCAGGTAATGTAGAAAATACTTCTGTACAGCTTGACAGGATATCGCACGATATATCTGAAATAGTTCGGAAAATGAACTCAAGCGAAAGTGTAATAGGTACACTGCTGACAGATACTACATTTGCCAACAACATTAAAGCAGTAATGGAAAATGCCAACCACACTACAAAGAATCTTGAAGACGGGTCATTCAGTTTTACACAGAATATGGAAGCATTAAAGCATAACTTCCTCTTCAAAGGTTATTTTGAGGATATCGGCTACTGGAACCAGCCTGATTGGGAGAAAAATATTGATAAAAAAGCTCTTGAATTAAGATTAAAAGAGCAGGAACTGCTTAAAAAGGAAAAAGAGTTAAAAGAATTAGAGCAAAAACTTAAACTGGATAAATGATAAGAGCAAACATTGTTTTATTTTTATTAATACTGGCTTTTTTTTCAGGATGTAAAAAAGATGATGAAGTTACAACACCCGTAAATAACGAACCTGTTGAAAATAACATTAACTTAACAGAACCCGTTAATAATGCGACGATCAATGTATTTACACCGCTACTTAAATGGGACCAATATTTAAATTCCACAGGGTATTCCGTCCAGGTATCAATGGATGCAAATTTCCTGACTCCCCTTTTACTTGATACTGCAATAAACGCAACACAGGTAAATATGCCTTCAGGCAGGCTTTCAACCAATGTATTTTTTTACTGGCGCGTTCGGGCAGATCTTGGCAGCGGAAATTTTTCAAACTGGTCCAGGGTATTCAAATTCAAGGTTATCCTTGCCCCCCCGCCGGCACCAATATTACAGCTTCCCGCAAACAATTCCACCAACCAGCCGTTTTTGCCTTTGTTTGACTGGGACGATACACCTACAGCGGAAGTATACAGACTGCAGGTTTCAACAAGTCCCGCGTTCAATTCAATTCTGCTTGATACAGGTTATATAAATACTTCACAGCTGCAGTGTCCGTATTTCTATCTGATAACAGGTACTGATTATTACTGGAGGGTCAACGCATCTAACTCAAACGGTGCAAGTACAGGTGACTGGTCAGCTGTATTCACATTCAGGACTGTTAACGGCACGATACCAAGCTCAATAAATGGTACTGTCAGATTAACAGATAACAACATTGCACCCCCTGATTTTTATTATGTTATAGCAGCATTCAAAACAAACCGCTGGCCTCCCGGTCAGCTTACACCTGATTACAAAGATACTCTTAACTTTCAATTCATTAATAATGAGTATACTTCAGATTACTCATTAAGGAATGTTGCAAACGGTGATTATCATGTTGCTGTTTACTCTGTGAACAGCTCATTAAGCTTTGAATTCAGGTATAAGTCAGTATACGGTTGTGATACCACAAGGGTAGAGTTCAATAACTGCCCATTGGTAAGTCCGGGTACAGTTACAATTAATAACGGTAATGGTATGCCAGACATTAACATGCTTTCATGGGCAGATACCTCAAAAACCATTTTTTAGATACCCTCAAAATCATACATAGATTAACACTAAGTTATTTGCTATTTTAGCAGCAAATAACTTAGTAAGATCTGTATTTTAATATACAGCCCTCCACAGCGGTAAATTCAGATAATTACATAAATAATTTATATGATAAGAAGAAAATATATTAAGCTTTATTTATTTTTGGCCTTACCTGTACTTTTTTTATTTGTTTCACGAATAAATTCACAGGTTAAAACTGTAACCGAAGGAAATTATACATATTCCATTGTTGAAAATGACCCGACCCATACACGGCTTTACAAGCTGAATAACGGGTTAAGTATTTATATGACTGTATATAAAGATGAACCACGGATACAGACATATATACCCGTGAAGACAGGAAGTAAAATGGACCCGCACGATGCCACAGGGCTAGCACATTACCTTGAGCATATGCTGTTTAAAGGAACTGACCAGTTTGGCACCAAAGATTTTGCAAAAGAAAAACCGCTTGTTGATGAAGTAATTAATTTATATGAAAAATACCGCGGTACTAAAGACGAGAAAAAACGTAAACAGATATATCACCAGATAGATAGTGTTTCAGGGCTTGCTGCCAAATACGCAATTGCAAATGAATATGATAAAATGATGGCTATAATTGGTGCAAACGGAACCAACGCATACACATCTGTAGAACAAACCGTATACACCAATAATATTCCTTCCAATCAGCTTGAAAAATGGATCAAAATTGAATCAGAGCGGTTCCGCAATCCGGTGATGAGGCTCTTCCACACAGAGCTTGAAGCTGTGTATGAAGAAAAGAACATCAGCCTTGATAACGATAATGATAAAATATGGGATGAATTATTCCTGAACCTCTTCCCTACCCATCCGTACGGAACGCAGACAACTATCGGAACAATTGAGCATTTGAAAAATCCTTCAATAAAGAAGGTTATAGATTATTACAATACATATTATGTACCAAACAATATGGCAATTGTGCTTTCCGGTGATCTTGATCCGGAAAGAACCATTGAGCTTATTGATAAATACTGGGGTTCAAGAGAATCAAAACCGGTACCGCCCTTCATACCGCCTGTTGAAAAGCCAATAACAAAGCCAATAGTAAAGGAAGTATTCGGACCCGAAGCTGAAAATCTAATGCTTGCATTCAGATTCCCGGGTGCCAATACAAGGGAAAATGACCTTGCTACAATGGTTGATATGGTACTTGCAAACAGCGCTGTTGGACTGCTTGATCTTAACCTGAATCAAAGCCAGAAAGTACTTGGCTCAGGTTCATTTATATATACCAACAAGGATTATTCATCGCATATATTATACGGCAATCCAAGAGAAGGGCAAAAGCTTGAAGAGGTAAAAAAATTACTTCTTGAACAGGTTGAAAATGTTAAAAAAGGAAATTTCCCTGACTGGCTGCCTGAGGCAATAATAAATGATCTTAAGCTTTCTGCAATTAAATCACAGGAATCAAACCAATCAAGGGCTGATAATATTGTAGATGCTTTTGTAAAGGATATCCCATGGTCAGATGAAGTGAACAGGATAGACAGGCTTTCAAAAATAACAAAACAGGATATTATTGATTTTGCAAATAAAAATTATAACAATAATTACGTTGTTGTTTATAAAAGAACAGGTGAAGATAAAAATGTTCAGAAGGTAGATAAACCTGTAATTACACCTGTTGATGTGAACAGGCAGGATAAATCAGATTTTCTTAAGCAGGTAAGCGATATGCAGGCTGAAGAAATAATGCCTGTATTTGTAGATTATAAGAATGACCTGAGCGAAACAAAGATAAAAAGTGATATACCGATGCTGTACAAAAAGAATGAGGAGAACGGACTTTTCACATTAAGTATTGTATACCAGATTGGTGCAGGCCATATAAAGAAACTGCCACTGGCTGCATCATATTTTTCATACCTTGGCACATCAAAATATTCGCCATCAGAGCTGAAACAGGAATTTTATAAACTGGGATGCTCATACTCTATTTCAACGGGTGACGAAGAAACATATATAACATTAAGCGGACTTGATGAGAATTTTGATAAAGCGCTTGTTCTGCTTGAATCGGTTATTAAGGACCTTCAGCCTGAAAAGGAAGCTCTTAAGAACCTTGTTAGTGATATTATGAAAGTAAGAGCTGATGATAAGCTGAGCAAGGATAAAATACTCTGGGATGCTATGTTTTCTTACGGTAAGTACGGCGCTCACTCACCTTTTACTGATATATTAACTGAGGAGGAGCTTAAAAATATCGACCCAAATGAGCTTATCAATATTTTAAAAGATATACCTTCATACAAACAGAAAGTACTTTATTACGGACCCCTTTCAGAAGAAAGCATAACAGGTAAGCTGAATTCTGAATATAATTTACCTGAGGGTGGATTTAAGGACACACCGCAGAAAGTAAAATATGAAGAGCTTCCGACGACAGATAATACTGTATATGTTGTAAACTATCCTGATATGGTGCAGGCTGAAATTATAATGCTTTCCAAAAAAGGAAATTATGATAAGGATAAAATTCCTTACATATCACTTTATAACGAGTACTTTGGCGGAGGTATGGCGGGAATTGTTTTCCAGGAGCTGAGGGAATCAAAAGCACTGGCATACAGTACATTTTCATCTTTCTCATCACCTCAAAAATTAGATAAAGCGCATTATAACATTGCATATATAGGAACGCAATCAGATAAGCTGCCCGAAGCTATGGCGGGTTTATTCCTGTTGTTAAATGATATGCCTGCATCAGAAATTACTTACAATTCAGCAAAAGTGAACCTTATACAGAAGCTTAATACTGAAAGGATAACAAAAGCCGGGGTGCTTACAAGCTACCTGCAGGCACAGAAGCTTGGGCTGGATCATGATATCAGGAAGGATATTTATGATAAGGCGCAGACATTGACCCTTGAGGATATACAGAAATTCCAGGCTGATAATATCAAAGATTCAAAGTATACTATTTTAGTACTTGGCGATAAAAATAAGCTGGATATTGAAACTCTGCAGAAATACGGGACAGTGAAATATTTAACACTGGAAGAAATTTTCGGGTATTGATCATATAGAATATTTAAAAGCCGGATGTATATCCGGTTTTTAAATGATTTATATAAGACTGATATAGTCTTATTGGACTTGATTAGTCCGATATTTTAATTTATGTTTGAAAAACCAAAAACAACTAAAAAATAATGGAAAAAGAAAAAAATTTTGTTGCTATCAATTACATAAATTGTAAAGAGCATTATGTAAAAAGATTTGAAGAATTATTCGCAACCAGAGCAGGTGCAATTGATAAAATGCCCGGCTTTAATTTCATGGAAGTTCTTAAGCCAAAAGAGAGCGGCGATAATTACCTGATCGTCAGCCATTGGGATAGTGAAGAATCTTTTAAAAAATGGACAGGTTCACCGGAATTCATAGAAGGCCATAAAAGAGGCTTTGAAGATCTTAAAAAAGCAAAAGAAAGCGGCGAAGAAGCGCCAATGAGCTCAAGTTTTAAAACATACAATGTTATATCCAGATGATCAGTAGTATATTAAGGCAAAAGCTGAAAAAAATCGGAATAATAGGCTTTATTCTTTTCCTTTTAAAAGGTATTTTATGGCTTGTTCTGCCACCACTTATTACATATTTTTCTTTGAAATAAATCTATTTTTGCAGATTTTACGTAAAATTAATGATAACTGACTAAAATCTTATTTGCTTATGATATAAGTCATATTTTTATATGACATGTATATATAATTTTGTAACAGGTTTTAAAATTCAATTAACTAACTTTTTAAACAATCATACAAACAATGAAAACGACATTATTAAAACACTTGATGATCTTCGTTATTGTAGCTTTTGTGGGAATTTTGATAAATAGCTGCGGAAGCGA
>CAZOAP010000140.1:0-8759 GCA_964577645.1 uncultured Ignavibacteriales bacterium | reverse complement strand
TATAGCTTCCTGCCCAGCAGGCGCTGAATAAAAATCCATATCCCGCAGTTGATGTCAATATCGCATCAGTTGATGTTGATGTACCTGTAAAGCCTGTATGCCTTATTTCTAAGAGTAAATGTCCCCCATTATAAACGTAAGCGGAATCAAACGTAATATCTGCTCCAAATGTTGTGGGTGAACCGCCGGCAGGGAAAGAGCCTGCTGTAATTGTCAGGCTGCCTGAACGTACCAGTTTCTGAACTCCGACAACGTTCTGAGCAAATGTAAAGCTCCTGTTTTCAGGTGCGACACTCTGGCTGAGATAAATATCATAATTCGTGAACGTAACATCTGATGGCGGCCAGTTGCTTGATGCAGATGCAAGAAGCCTGTAAGTAATAGCTGTTATCTGCTGCCCGACCATTCCTGTTAATATTGAATCACGAATCAGCAGCTGATAAGTTCTTTGGGCATTGGTTAACGGACCCAGGAACGTTCCAGTACCCTGAACACCCGCATAATTTGGCGGTACTACATAATATGCTGCATATGCTGATTGATCGCTTCCGGTATTATCAGCGTTAACTCCGCTGACTGTAAAAATTAAAGCTGCGGTTAATATTAAAGAGAAAATATACTTCATGTTACCCCCTTAGGATTTGTGTGCTGCTTATATAAATTAAAATAATTATTTACCGTTAAACAAAAACTTTCCCGCATCGTTCACATTAATTGTAACTTTATCCCCCGGAAGAATTTCACCGGAGAGAATTTTTTCAGAAAGCTGGTTTGTTATATGATTCTGAATTGTTCTCTTAAGCGGCCTTGCACCAAATGTGATATCATAACCGATTTTTGCCAGCCAGTCTTTTGCCTCATCTGTTACTTCAAGCGTTATATCATTATTTCTTGCAAGCATTTTTTTAATACCTTCTGTCTGAATATCCACAATTTTCCTTAATTCTGTTCCAAGCAGCGGTTTGAACATAACAACTTCATCTATCCTGTTGAGTATTTCGGGTCTTATCTTCTGTCTTAACAGCTCAAAGAGCTTCTCCCGAAGTCTGCCTAAAACAGTCTCCCTGTTATTTTCATCAATACTAAGTAATTCATCCTGTATAAGATGAGACCCCAGGTTAGATGTCATAATTACAATTGTATTTTTAAAATTCACAGTTCTGCCCTGTGAATCCGTTAAGATACCGTCATCCAGAAGCTGCAGTAAAATATTGAATACATCAGGGTGCGCTTTTTCAATTTCATCAAGCAGTACAACGCTGTATGGTTTTCTGCGGACGGCTTCTGTCAATTGGCCGCCTTCTTCATATCCTACATATCCCGGCGGTGCGCCAATCAACCTGCTTACGGAGAATTTTTCCATGTATTCGCTCATATCAATCCTTATCAGGTTATGCTCATCATCAAACAAAAATTCAGCAAGTGCTTTGGCAAGCTCAGTTTTGCCCACACCGGTAGTTCCCAAAAAAATGAAAGAGCCTATCGGCCTGTTCATATCCTGCAGCCCTGCCCTGCTGCGCCTGATAGCATTTGCAACAGCGCTGATAGCCTCATCCTGCCCTATCACCCTGTTATGAAGATTTGCTTCAATGTGAAGCAGCTTTTCGCGTTCACTCTCAAGCATTTTAGTAACCGGTATGCCTGTCCATTTGGCAACGATTTCAGCTATATCTTCAGCATCAACTTCTTCCTTAAGCATTTTATTATTTTTCTGCAGCTCGGCAAGCTTATCTGACTTTTCCTCAATGCTTTTCTGCAGATCGATTATTTTGCCGTATCTTATTTCAGCTACTTTTGCAAGGTCCCCCTGTCTTTCATAATTATCAGCATCATTTTTAAGGTTTTCAAGCTCTTCCTTCATTTTCCTTATACCTGAAATGAGATCTTTTTCCAGCACCCAATGCGCTTTCAGCCTGTCACGCTCACTGCTTAATTCTGCAATTTCATTTTCAATATGTTCAAACCTTTTAGCTGTCGGATTTTCTTTTTTAGTCTTTGCCATTCTTATGATAATTAATTATTGTATAAAAATACAAAAAATCTATATTCTTTAAAATGAATAGAATTTTAGCACCTGCTTGTATATATTTGTTTTTTATGAGCAAGAAAAAGACTGCCGAAAATACTTTGAAGAAACAGGAAACAGTTCTGAATATTCCTTATACAGAATCCGGTTTCGAAGCCAAATATTCCAGATATTTCTGGTTAATTATACCCGTTTTAGCCATTTTATACTATTCCTACAGGAAGATCGCTATGGGCTTTTACCAGGATGATGAAGTTGCGCAATATATTAATATGCTTAATTTCTGGCAGGATCCCTGGGTAATTCTCGGAAACGGTCCAAAGCCCGGTTATAAGATATTCATGGTTATCCCCGCACTTATCAGCTATGATGCTGTTTTGATATTTAACTCCCTTGTTGCAGCAACTACGGTTTATATGACATATGTTCTTATAAAAACATATAAAGTAGGATTTGCGGTCATAGGCGCATTGCTCCTTGGCACACAGCCGCTTTTTGTTGATCTTTCATTCCGCTCATATTCAGAAATTTTTACTGCCCTTTGCATTGTAACCTTCCTGATACTATATAAAAAAGAAAAGTTTTTGTTCAGCGCATTACTGCTTGGATATATTTATACTGTCAGGCAGGAAATTGCATTGTTGCTGATTGTTTTCGCAATAATTTTTGCAGTAAAGAAGAAATATTACTGCGCTGCTGCTTTATTTGTTTTCCCAATATTATATAACCTGCTTGGATTTATTAAAACCGGTGATCTCTTCTTTGTACTCACAGAAATGAAGTCTGTTGCCGGCCTGAATTATAAATCACAGGGCCTGATGCATTACTTCAAGGTCTATATTTTTATTGTCGGCCCTGTTTGCTTATCATTATTCCTTTTGGGATTTTTCGGTTTTTTAAATGATACATCAAAGATAAAAGAGTATTTTAAAAAGTACGCTGAGTTCTATATTATTTTCATTTCAATATTTGTAATACAGATGCTGACAATGGTCAGTGACGGCCCCAACCCCGGAAACTGGCGTTACCTTCTGCATATATCACCTGTTTGCGCATTTTTTGCGGCTGTTGGACTTAATAACTTATCAATTCAGAAGTTCAAACAAAGCAATTATATTATAACCGGTACATTTGCAGTATTGGTTCTGCTATTCCTTTCAAAAGCTACTGATGGATTTGTACTTCTCGAAAAAAACGAATACACAAAAATAATTTTTGTTGCCCTGTTCTTTATACTTTCAATTGTTTTGTGGAATGAATCAAGGACAAAATACCTTACTTCGCTGGGAATTGCGCTGGTAATACTTGCGGCAGTACATCTATATTTTGTAGAGCCAAAGAAACTTTCACCTGAGAATATTTCAGTAAAGGAAACAGCAGAGTATCTTGACCAGATGCCTGAGGCAAAAGGAAAAGAAAAGCTTACTAATCATACCTTTATTATGTTTTACTCAAACCAGTATAAAGAAAATCAAAGTTTGTTCAAAAAGCTTGACTTAAAAAACCTGAATGAAGCTCCAAAAGGCTCGATGATAATTTGGGAATCGCATTACGGCTACAGGCCTGAATTTAAAAATGACGTGCAGATGGAATTATTGCAGGATACGACTAAATATAAATTACTAAAACAAATAGTTTCATCAGATAAAAGATTCGGCTCTTTTATTTTTGAGAAGTTATGAAGCCTCGGCCTGAGGAATTTGAAAAATGGAATGAAGAGCATGCAATAAAACATGATCTTGATAAATTCTATAATCATCCAAACAGGCTTTTCCGTTTCATAGAAAATAAAAGAATAAGCGTTCTTATAAACAAAGCTGATATTCATGATACAGATAAAGTACTTGAAATTGGCTGTGGTGCGGGGCATATACTTGAAAGGATTATAAACGGAAAGCTTACTGGTATAGATATATCTCCTGTACAAATTGAAAGAGCCCGGGTAAGATTAGGCAAAAAAGCTGAGTTATTTGTTGTAAAGGGTGAAGAGCTTCCATTCGAGGATAAATTTTTTGAGAGAATAATCTGTACTGAGGTATTTGAGCATGTTCTTGAGCCAACAGAAATTATCAAAGAAATGTACCGGGTACTTAAAGATGATGGCATAATTTCGTTATCCATTCCGAATGAAAATTTGATTATGTTTACAAAGAAATTACTGCTTAATACAGGTTTCAGGTGGGTTTTAGAACCACGCAAAAGTGAATGGGACCTTGCCTCAAAAAATAACCTGGATGAATGGCACATTCATAATTACAGCTTAAAACTTATCAAAAAACAGGTAATTGAACTCTTTAATATAATTAGTATTACAAGGATACCGTTTTACTTTATACCGTTCAGGTATGTTTTGAAATTAAATAAGCGAGTCTAAATTGAAAGAAAGCTGCATAATATTCGGTGGCGGCGGATTCATAGGGTCTCATATAGCAGAAGACCTTTTAAAGAATAACATTAAAGTTACTGTGTTTGATAAGCTCAATGCTTCAAGGAGAAATGTTGAGCATATTGCCGATGAGATAGATTTTATTGAGGGGGATTTCAACAATGAAGTTGATATTTCAAAGGCTCTAAAGAATAAGACATACGTAGTACACCTGGTAAGCTCTACTGTCCCGGCAACATCAAACATGAACACTTTCTATGACGTAGAAAGCAACCTTATTTCTTCGCTGCATTTATTTGAAAAGTGTGTAAGCAATCATATCAAAAGGGTTATTTTCATATCATCCGGAGGAACCGTTTATGGCAACCCTTTAATGCTTCCAATAAATGAAAAACACCCCACAGACCCTATCAGTTCATACGGAATAATCAAGCTTACAATTGAAAAGTATTTATATTTATACAATAATTTAAAAGGTCTGGATTATAAAATATTACGTTTTGCAAATCCATATGGCGAGAGACAGAATCCTTTGCTTACACAGGGATTGATAGCTCACCTTTTATACAAGATAAAAAAAGGTGAAACCATTGAGGTCTGGGGTGATGGTAAAGTTATCAGGGATTATTTCTACATTAAAGATGGCGCAAGATCAATTTACAAAGCAATTAAAGATAATTCAAAGAACAATATATATAATATCAGCAGTAACCAGGGGCTTTCAATTAATCAGATATTAAACAGGTTCAGGAATGTACTAAAGCTTGATTTCAAGGTAAAGTATTTGCCGGCCAGAAAATTTGATGTTAAAGCAAATATCCTGGATAACAAGCTTGCTGAAAAATATTTAAAATGGGTTCCCGAATATACATTCAACGAAGGATTAAAAAATACATGGGGATATTTTCTTGATAACTAATAAAGATATAAGGCTGTCGGTATTTTTCCCTGCCTATTACGATGAAAAGAACATTGATAAGGTAGTGCATAAGGCTGTTGAAGTACTGGAGGAGCTGCAGTTAAAAGATTATGAAATAACAATTATTGAAGACGGCTCTCCCGATAAAACCGGAGAAGTTGCCGATAGGCTTGCTGAGCAGTATCCGAAAGTAAGGGTTGTTCATCATGAAAAGAATAAAGGATACGGAGCGACTCTGTGGGAAGGTTTCTCTACAGCAAGGTTTGAATATGTTTTTTATACCGATGGTGATAACCAGTTTGACCTGAATGAGCTTAAAAAGTTCGTTGCATTGCTGCCGTTCAGTGATATGGTAGTAGGTTACAGGAAAAGGAAACAATACTCCCCTTACAGGAAGCTGACAAGCTTTGTATATAATGTGATTTTAAGGTATGCATTTAAAATAGATTATATCGATATTGACTGTGCTTTTAAGATAATAAAAACCGATCTTTTTGGTAAGATAAAAGTCAATACGAAAGATGCTTTCATAGACGCAGAAATTATGATAAGGGCCGAACTGCTTGGCTATACTTTTACAGAGCTTGGCGTGAAACATTTACCCAGGGTAGACGGTGTATCAACAGCTGCAAGGCCTTCAATAATTTTCAGGACTATAAGGGAAATTATTGAGCTTAGGAAAGAACTTAAGAGTGAAATAGTTGGCAGAAGAAACAAATAAAAACAGCAAAGAATCCAGTGACCTAAAGGATATAATAATTATCTTTTCCGTGATAATTATTATCCTAATCGCAGCTTCAATGCTGGATTTTTTCGTCTGGATGCGCAATATTGCCGCTGATGCTGAAGGTTTCAGGATAGTTGAAATGCTTTTTGTATTGATGTTATTTGGCTTTGCATTTGCTATTTTTTCAAGAAGAAGAGCAAAGGAATACAAGGACCAGATAGCCGGCTTAACAAAGGATATTGAAGAACTTCAGGATAATGTTAACCGCCTTAGAAGCACCGTTAACCTTTCACCCGATACGATCACAATTCACAGGGATGGCAAGCTACTGTTTGTAAACCAGGCAGGACTCACACTCTTTGGTGCTCAATCAGAAGAAGAATTGCTTGGATTAACTATAAACGAGCTTATACATTACTCTCACCGCGAAAAAATAGCCAAACGTGTTGAAGAAATGGTAAAATACATGAAACAGGTTCCTGTAATTGATATTACCATTAAGAGGCTTGACGGCCATTATATAGATGTAAGTGTCGCATCAACTCCTGTGTTATATCATTCAATACCACATGTTATTACAATTTTACGTGATATCACAGACAGGAAAAAGAACGAAGAGATTAAATCTCAACTGGCATCAATTGTATTGAATTCAGGCGATGCTATTTACGCTATGAGTATTGATGGCCAGATTCAAAGCTGGAACCCCGGAGCAGAAAAGCTCTATGGATATTCTGAAAGGGATGCTATCGGTAGGAATATATCTATAGTTGTACCTGATTTCAAGGAAACAGAATTAAGGCATCTCCTGGGGAAAGTTGCAAAAGGCGAAAGAATTGAATCACTGGAAACCAAGCGCCAAAAAAGGGATAAAACTATCATTGATGTTTCATTGACATTATCCCCTATCAGGGAAGAATCCGGATTAGTAACACAGGTATCAGCAATTTCAAGGGATATTACTTTCAAGAAGCAGGTTGAAGAGGAATTACGAAGGTATGCTGAAGAGCTTGCACTTTCAAATGAAGAGCTTTAGGTATTTTCATATGCGGCAGCACATGACCTGCAGGAACCCCTGAGATCTATACAGAATTTCATTGAAACCCTGAACAAAAAGTATAAAAAACGTCTTGGTGCAGAAATGGAAGAACAGATAAATGCAGCTGATGATGGTGTTACAAGGATGTACAGGCTTATAACTGATTTCCTGATGTATTCAAGAGTTGGAACTGAACGCGCTGTAAAGGAAGATGTTGACTGTAACTTAGCTTTAAAAGATGCACTCGCAAATCTTGACCTTGCTATAAAAGAAAGCAAAGCAAGCATTAAACAATTTACTTTGCCTAAGATTTTCGGTAATTATATACAGATAACGCAGGTATTCCAGAACCTTGTAGCAAATGCAATTAAATACCAGGGTGAAAACAAGCCGGCTATTGAAATTTCAGCAGAAAAGAAAGATAATATGTGGCTGTTTGCTGTAAAAGATAATGGCATTGGTATTGAACAGTGGTTCAGTGAACGTATTTTCATTGTATTCCAGAAATTGCATGACCACAGGAAATATCCCGGCTCGGGTATAGTGCTTGCATTATGCAAACGTGTTATAGAAAAACTCGGCGGTAAAATATGGTTCGAGTCAGAAGTAGGCAAAGGCACAACATTTTTCTTCACACTTCCAATTCTAGAAGAAAAGAAGAAAACCAAACAGGAAATTAAAACCGAAGATTAAGAAGAGAGTTCCCTTTTTAAAGCCTCTCGTTCAATTTCAAGCTGCTTTATCTTTTTTTCTATTATATCAAGCTCTTCCGGCATCGAATCAATCTCAATTCTCAATTTACTTGCAGCCTCATCTATCAGATCAATTGCTTTATCAGGCAGGAACCTGTCTGTGATATACCTGTGTGATAAGGTCGCAGCTGAAATAATAGCAGAATCCGTTATCCTTACACCGTGATGCACTTCATATTTTTCCTTTAAACCGCGCAAAATTGAAATAGTATCTTCAACACTTGGCTCTTCAATAATTACAGGCTGAAACCTTCTTTCAAGTGCAGGGTCTTTTTCAATATATTTACGGTATTCATCAAGTGTTGTTGCACCAATTGCATGAAGCTCACCGCGCGCCAGCGCCGGTTTCAGGATATTAGCCGCATCCATTGCGCCATCAGTTTTACCGGCACCAACCAAGGTATGTATCTCATCAATAAAAAGTATAATTTCGCCATTACTCTGTTTTACTTCGTTAATTACGGCTTTCAATCTTTCTTCAAACTGTCCCCTGTAGCTTGCCCCTGCTATTAAAGCTCCCATATCAAGTGCTATAACAATTTTTGTTTTTAAATTTTCAGGTACCTCTCCGTTTACAATCCTTATCGCAAGACCTTCAGCAATTGCAGTTTTACCAACACCGGGTTCACCCACCAAAACCGGATTGTTCTTTGTTCTGCGTGAGAGTACCTGCAAAACCCTTCTGATTTCGTCATCTCTTCCTATAACCGGGTCCAGTTTCCCCTGCTTGGCAAGCTGGTTAAGATCTCTGCCGTATTTTTTCAGTGATTCATATGTTTCCTCTGGTGCCTGTGAAGTTACCCGCTGGTTCCCGCGTACATCTTTTAAAGCAGTCAGTATGGATTCTTTTGTAACCCCCTGTCCTTTTAATAACTTTCCGGTCTCACCATTATCATCGGCTAAGGCAATA
>CAZOAP010000139.1:0-8795 GCA_964577645.1 uncultured Ignavibacteriales bacterium | reverse complement strand
AACAACACTAAGCGGGTCGTTTGAAATTGTATATGCGGGCGAGTAACCGTTTTCAATTGCTGTAGTATATACGAATGCTTTAAATGATGAGCCGGGCTGACGTTTGATCTGCGTAACATGGTTCAATCCGTATTTGAACGGAAAGTTCGGGTTCTGGCCTACCATTGCTTTTATCTCACCCGTCCTGGGGTCAATGCATACAAAACCAACCTGTACAGCTATTTCACGTTCTTTTACTTTTTCAACAAAGTTATTATCCTGTTTAAGCTTGTTATATATCTTTTGCCTGTCTGCATCAGTCTTGGCTTTTTTATACTCATCACTTTGCTTGATATATTTATCCAGAGCGTCGTTTAAAAGGTCACGGTTGCCCTTCCAGTTCCACGTTGAGTTAAATGACTTTTGAAAATCTTTCAGCTGGTTATTCACTGCATCAACAGCATGCTTCTGCATCCTGCTGTTAAGTGATGTGGTAACAATTAAACCGTCACGGTAAATATTGAATCCGTATTTTTCAGCTTTCTTCTCAAGTACCTGCCTTACATATTCGCTGAACTGTCCGCCCAAACCGCCGGGGTTCTGTTTCTGTACAGTTCGCGGCTGTGCTTTAATAGGATCATTTTTGGCAAGATTGTAAACTTCTTTTGTAATATAGCCTTCTTCCTGCATGTTGTTAAGCACAGTATTACGCCTATCCATGCAGTTTTCCGGATGCTCGATCGGGTCATAATAACCCGAAGGATTTTTCACCATTCCAATAAGCGTTGCGCACTCATCAAGTGTTAAGTCAGAAACTGATTTATCAAAAAATGTCTTGGCAGCTGCTTCAACACCATAAGCACCCCTGCCAAAATATATCTGGTTCATATAGAGCAAGAGTATCTCTTCTTTGGTATAAGTTTTTTCAATCTGGATGGCTGTAATAGCCTCTCTTAACTTACGGGTAAGTGAAATTGCCTGTCCAATTTCATCGCGGTACAGATTTCTTGCCAGCTGCTGTGTAATTGTGCTTGCACCTTCTTTGATAGAAAAACTCATCACATTTTTGAACATTGCTTTTATTATACGGTCAACATCAATACCCCAATGCTTATAGAATTTCCTGTCCTCAGTGGCTATCAGTGCGTTTATCAGGTCTTTTGGAATTGCATCAATTGATACAATTGTTCTGTTCTCTATGTACAGCTGGTCAATCAGCTCGCCGTCTTCGGAATATATCTTTGTTGCAAGATCTGTCTTTGGATTTTCCAGGCTTGAAAGGGGCGGCAGGCCATTAAATAAAAATGCGCCGTAGAATATTACAACAAAACCTATAATGATTAGCATCAGTGCAAATACACTAAGCTTCCGCTTGGAGGATGATTTTTTCTTATTCATCATCTTGCGGCGGTAATCGCGGTTATTAAAGTATTCTTCGCGTTCAGTTATATTTGTGTTCTTCTTCTTTTTTCCGTCAAACATCAGCAGTTAAACCTTTAATTTTAATCATTCAAACTTTTTCAGATCAAATTTGCCTTCTGAATATGCTCCGTAAGTAAAGTTGCTTATCCAGTCACCAAGTGTTATATATTTTCCTTTTCTTCCGCTATTTTCAAGCTCTATCAGCTGCGGTTTATGTATATGGCCCATCACAACATAATCAAAACCTTCGCCTATCTTCTTTGCTGCAAAATCCTTCATGCCAACAGAGCCGTGTGCCTTATGCTCTGTTCCTGTTCCGTGGGTTTCTATTTCACGCTGCCTGTCATCTGTATGCAGCCTTGATTTTTTTGATGAACCCTGTGCCAGCCATAAACCAATATCAGGATGAACAAGTGAATACAGGAACTGGTTTATCCGGCTTCGCAGTATCTTCTTTATTATCTTATAACCCGTATCACCGCTTGAAAGCCCGTCACCATGAGTAATATAGAATTTTTTTCCGTCAAGCGTTGTTTCAAGTGAATCAGGATAAAGCTTTAATCCAACATCATCCCTTAAATAAGTATTCAGCCAGAAATCATGGTTTCCTGAGAAAAAATTTACCTCAATGCCCTGTTCAACAATCTCATTCAGCTTTGCCAGTGTACGGTAAAAACCTTTAGGTACAGCTCTGCGGTATTCTATCCAGCAGTCAAAAAGATCGCCCACAATGAAAATCTTCTCCGCATCAACCCTTATACCTTCAAGGAATGAAACAAGTTTCCTTTCCTTGATCTTTTCTTCTTTATCAGTTAAGAAACCAAGGTGCACATCAGAAAAGAAATAATACTTTTTTTCGCCCAAAAACTATGATTTATTAACTTAACAAAGCACTAAATTAAGCACAAATATAAAGTTAATTATTTTTTAAAGATAGGAAAACCATTAATATATTAAAATTGAAAAAAGATCAGAAAAGGCGGGATTTTATTATTTTTACAATACGTTTTGAAGCTTTCCCATCCATTAACTCAGGGATTTTTCCTTCTTTATATACACCCCTGAAAATTTCACCAGTTTTTTTAACTACAAGCTCTTCATTCAGCCCGCACAGTGTATTTGTGCCTATTTTCAGAGTTTCCGGTCTTTCAAATGATTCTCTTAATGTTAAACAGGGAATCTTCAAAAAAGTTGCCTCTTCCTGTATCCCGCCGGAATCGGTAATAACCATCTTTGAATCTGTCAAAAGCTTGATAAAATCCGTATATCCGGCAGGCTCAATGGTCAGCAGGTTTATGATATCTTTCAGTCTGCTGATCAATGAAAATCTTTCTGCCATTTTTAAAGTACGGGGATGTATGGGAAGTATTATTTTTATTGCCGGATCAAAGCTTAAAGCTTTGGCTGATACTTTTTCAAAAATAGAAATTATCCTTGTAAAGCTTTTTTTGCTATCCACATTAACCGGCCTGTGTATTGTGGAAAGGATATACTTTCTTTTCTTAAGTCCAAGCTTTGCAAGTATTTTTGATGAACTTATTTTTTTGCGGTAATAAGCAAGTGAGTCAATCATAGTATCACCGGTAAGGAAGATCTTTTTACGGCTGATACCTTCCTTAACCAGGTTCTTTACACCTTCAGATTCAGTGATAAAAAGCATCTCTGAAAGTGAATCTGTTACTATCCTGTTTATTTCCTCCGGCATTGTATTATCAAAGCTTCTTAAGCCTGCTTCAACATGCGCTAAAGGAATAGCTCCCCTGCCATGATGTATCTTTGAGCATACCAATGCACATGCAATTGTAGAATTAACATCGCCAAAAACTATTACAAGATCGGGCTTTTCCTTTAATACCACTTTTTCAAACTCAACCATTATCCTGGCAGTTTGTTCTGCGTGTGTACCTGAGCCTGCACCTAAATAAATATCAGGTTTAGGAAGCTCAAGATCCTTAAAGAATACCTCTGAAAGTTTGTGGTCATAATGCTGACCCGTATGTACTATTAGATGTTTATAAAGGTTTTTATGTTTTCTTAATTCCCGTTCAATAGGGGCAAGCTTCATAAAATTAGGTCTTGCCCCTACAACTGAAATTATCTTCTTCTTTTTATCGCTCAATTAATTTTATTGATATTAACTGACCTTAAAAGTATTTGCTCCAAGCAATGTTATCTTTTCCCTGTTTATTCTTATCTTCTTGGTAGCATTCCTTGTATCAATAAGCCTCTTTGAAAATGCAAGTATCCATTCATAGTCATATGTAGTGTGGTCAGTAACAATTACAGTAATATCGGCATCCTTAAGCAGCTTTTCGTTTAGCTCCTGCACACGGAATATCTTATCCATCAAACGTATATTCCTCATATACGGGTCATGGAAATTAATGTTCTCAATTCCTTCTTTATATAAAAGCTCAATAACTTTAATAGCAGGTGAATTCCTAGAATCTTCCACATCACGTTTAAATGTTGTGCCAAGTATCAATATATTTGCTTCTGAGGCTTTAACCGGAAGGTTTGCAAGTTCTTTCATAACAAGATCTTTTACATAGAACGGCATCTCTTCGTTTGATTCAGCTGCAAGCTCAACAAATTTTGTGTGGAAGTCATATTGTTTTGCTGACCAGTCAAGATAGTACGGATCAATCTGTATACAATGACCGCCGATCCCGGGACCCGGGTAGAAAGGCATATAGCCAAACGGCTTTGTTGATGCTGCTTCTATAACTTCCCATATATTTATATTACCCATCCTGTCGCATAACCTTGCAAGCTCATTTACCAGTGCAATATTTACACTTCTGAAAATATTTTCCAGCAGTTTTTCCATTTCAGCAGCACGTGGTGATGATACTGTATGTACCTTTGTTGCTACTTCCTGCAGTATCATAGCGGAAAGCTCTGCGCATTTTTTGGTCACACCGCCAACAACAATGGGGGTATTACCGGTATTATATACTTTATTGCCCGGGTCAACCCTTTCAGGTGAAAATGCCAGGTAGAAATCTTTTCCGACCTTCCATCCCTTTGATTCAAACAGTTTCTGCACATAATCTTCTGTAGTACCCGGGAAAGTTGTGCTTTTTAAAACCACCAGTGAGTGTTTTTTCACTCTTTTGAATATCTCTTCAGCTGAATTCATAATAAAAGATATATCCGGTGTTTTATTTTCGGTTACAGGTGTTGGAACACAAATAAAGATAATTTCCTGGTCGCCTATTTTATCATAATTGGTTGAGGCTGTAAAAAAATTGTTATTTATAGCATAAAGAAAATCTTTATTAATAACATCTTTAATGTAATTTTTCTTCTGCTGGATAAGCTTGATCTTGTTCTGGTCAAGATCTATACCATGAACAGAATATCCTTTTCTTGCAAATTCAATAGCTAAAGGTAACCCGACATATCCCAGTCCGATAATACCGATTTTCGCTTTTTTCTGTTTGATTTTTTCTCTTAATACTTCACTCATTAATTGTATTCCCTTTGGTTTGTATTATTTGAATTCGATGGTTTTCCGGTCTACAGCCCCGGTTTTAATCATTATATAGAATGATTATTTATATATACTTTCTGCTTCTTCTTTGCGTTTTTTCCACCAGGCTTCATTCTGTTTATACCACTCAACAGTGGCTTTAAACTGATTGAACGGATCGATCTTTGGCTTAAAGCCAAGTTTGGTTATCTTATCAACATTCAAAGCATAGCGGAAGTCATGGTTTGGCCTCGGGTCAGGGATATATTCTATGAACTCATCTATGTTTACATTCAGCAATTCACAAAGCCACTCAGCCGCCTGCCTGTTTGTTATTTCAGGGTTATGGTTTGCTGCAACATTATAAGCATTTCCGCCTTCTCCTTTTTCAAGGAGGAACTCAAGACACTCCGAAGTTATGGGTGCATAAAGCCAATCCCTAACCTGCAAACCCTCACCCCATAATGGAATTTTGCTTCCAAGCAGTATATTAGATATCCATCTTGGCAAAGCTTTTTCAGGGTACTGCCACGGTCCGAAATTATTTGTGGGTCTTAGTACTATTACAGGTGTGGTTCTTCCAAACTCCATAGCAAGGTCATCTGCCTGTGATTTTGATTTAGAGTAAGCAGATGTTGCCTGGCTATCGCCGAGTAATTTATCGCCTTCGGCAAAATAACCGTCGGCTATAGAGCCGTAAACTTCATCAGTTGAAATGTGTATGAATTTTTTGACACCCTTTGTAAGAGATTCTTCCAGCACAACTTTTGTACCTTCAACATTTGTCCGGTAAAAAAGATCCGGGTCAGTTTCGCTTCTTGTGTTATGGCTTTCTGCCGCAAAGTGTATAACTGCTTCTGCACCGTTAAGTGATCTTTTAACAGCATCCCTGTCACAAATATCACCTTCAATAAAATTTACCTTACCGCTGTTTACCAGAGGATCAAGATTATCTTTACCTCCCGCATAGGTTAGTTTATCTAATACTGTAACATTGTAACCTTTGCCGGTAATATAATAGACAAAGTTTGTTCCTATAAATCCGGCGCCGCCGGTAACCAATAATTTTTTCAAGTCTTACTCTCTTATAAATAATCCAAAATTCAGCCCAACATTAACAACCAGGCCCTTTGCTTCTATACCTGCGGGAAAATCCTTAACTTCAACATCATTATCAACACGCCATTTACCCTGTGCACCTATCTGGTAACCGCAGTCAATTTTAAGGTACATGAATTTCCTCAGAAGTACACCTATGCCTATTTGAGGCTGAACGTTGTAAAAACGGGATTTGTATATTTTAGCCAGATTTGTTGAAGAACCGTTAGATGAGAACTCTGAAAATGTGCCGCTGTAATTTCCAATATCACTTCCGTACTGGTAAAGCTCAAGCTTTAATGTGCCGGTAGAAAACTGTGAACCAAAACTAATATCAAATATCTTTCCGATCGGAATAACATATTCAAAGCTGAAACCGCCCTGGCCTAGTGAATAATTAACGTCCTTTTTTAAAGTATCGTTAACCTGTTTACTCTGCCGGGAAGTAAATCCGTTTCCAAAACCGCCAAATCTTAAGAAATTCTTTTTCGCAGGGATATCTATGAAACCGCCGCCGCCAAGTGTTAAAAAGCCATTTTCAGACATTTCAGGAAAACCTGCATTTTTGAGCTGTAAATTGAGGTCTTTTACAGGATTAAAATACATTCCCGCTGTTACACCGCCTGCAAATGCAAAACTCGGTAATAATTGACCGTAAGAAGTGCCTAAAAACCCCCAAAAAACCAGCAGAACTGCTATGATTCTCAATTTTTGGCTCATATAATCTGATTTTTACAAAATTTAGAACACAAAAATACCATGTTGGCATTTTAAAAACAATTTAAAAATTTTGGGTGTAGAAGGCGAGGATAAATTTGGAATAAGAATTTAAATTCAGCTAACATCTTTAGACGTTTTGTTTTGCATATAAAAAGGGGCCTTAGCCCCTATTAAACTGAATAATTATCATTACAACATTCAGTATATAATTTTCTACAAATGCTCAAAATAAGCAAGACTGGAACCCACCCATGTCTTTTCCTTATTGAAATCAACACCCATCATCTTGCCTTTGCTTAGTCTGACAAGATTATTCACAAGATACGGCTTGCCATTATCATGAACAAAGAGCAGCCTTAACTCCGCTTTGGCGGGCTGGTCGGGAGTTTCTATCACAGGCTCATAATTGATTTTCTTCTGCAGAATGTAATTAGACCTGTCAGTAATGCCATCAAGAATTTCTTTTGTTACATCAAATACAACACCAACACCCGCAAAGCTGAAAAGAGGCTTCAGTACATAATTTTCAAGGTCAGCCGGATATGTTTCGATATCACTTAAGAACCTGGTTTCAGGTACATACTTATTCTTTAAAAAAGGAAGCGAGTATTTGCTTATCCTGTAAAACCAGTTCGGATGCGGAACCCATGTTACATTTAATTCATCCTGAAAGCTGAAGTTAAATTTCAGGTCTTTCCTTCTTTCAAGCTCATCAAAAATAACCCTGTTATAAATACGTTCAATTTTTGTTTTCCTGCCTTCATTCATATAATAAAGGTCTTTGCCCTCTTTTGTAATATCGGTCAGGCAAACAGGCTTAACTCCAATGTAAGTATAACAGCATTCAAAATCTATTCTTGTTTTCTGGTTATCGGGTTCAATTTCAAGCAGTATAACATTCTCGGGGTTTGAGTCACCCACAACCACACGCTTTAAAATATCAAGATATTCATCAGGTTTGTGGATATTGAAGAGTCCGCCGTATCGTTCATCAATATTAAAATGCTTGCGGAACATATAGTTCTGCAGGAGCTCATAAAAGAACAGCGATGAAAACCCCTGCAGTTCAATAAGCTTCGGTATGAATTTCCCGTTCTCATCTTTGCAGATGGCAAAATCAATTGCCATCATAGCGGGATAGCCCGGGTCATTTGGTACTTCCATTCCTTTTGGAATAGCGTTCATCGATATTTTCTGATATTCATCACTCATTAAATAACCTGTGATGATATCAACAGCATTCAGAATTTCATTTTTGAATTCTTTGCCTATAAATATCGGCGTTTCGGCAATTCTGAATTCAATTGGGAAATCATATGCAGTATTAAGGTCATTAACAAAAGCCTCATACTTTTCCTGCGAGAATTCAGCGTTATATTTTTTTCTTATTTCCGGTACCAAATGGTTTTATTTAATTATGGTCTGTTAATAATTGTAAATCTCCAGATATTGCCTTCAGTCACTGCGCCATGATTATCTTTTGCTTTAATTTTCCAGTAATAAGTAGTCCCCGGAAAAGTTAAGGTACCCAGGTTATACGCAGGCGAAACCAGGTTTGCTGCTATTGGCACCTCGCTAAGCGGCAGGCTTGTTCCAACCAGCAGGTCGAATTTTAATGTATCATTTAGATCAGGGTCAGTGCTTTCCCAGGATAGATGAACATCTGAGCTGTCATTTATACCTGTAGCGCTATCCGGTGGTGACGGATTTTTGGGTTGGGTTGGGGCATTATTTGTAATGCCGCTGTTTACAGTTGAATCATCTTTTTTACATCCTGTTATAAAGATGAGAAGGGCTGAAGTTAATAAAAAACAAACAGCAAAATGTCTCATTTTTATTTTATTTTTACTTCAGTTATTTAAATATTATTTTAGAAAAACAATTATTTTCTATCGCCTGTTCATTGTTCTGAATCTCCAGATATTGCTGGAATTAGATCCGCCATGATTATCTTTTGCCGTTACTTTCCAGTAATAGTTTGTGCTTGGCGCTACAATACCTAAGCCAAAAGACGGGTTTGGAATATCTGAGGCATAAGGTGTAGTACCCACAGGAAGTGAATTGCTTACATAAATGTCATACTTAACTGTGTCACCATCCG
>CAZOAP010000138.1:0-8826 GCA_964577645.1 uncultured Ignavibacteriales bacterium | reverse complement strand
TGGCAAAAAAGGCAGGTATGAAATGGTTGAAGAGGTAAGGCTTGAAATGATATGCGAACAGCAGGATCTTGATAATATTATTAATGCAGTTTATGAAATTCATCCTTATGAAGAACCTGCGTGTGAAATTTACCCGGTTATTGTTAAAGATACCGTACTGAACAAAGGAACAGCGCTTGTTCATTTAAAAAAAGCTGTTAAGGTAAAAGATATAATCAGCAAGTTTAACCGTAACATAAAAAGCAATGAGCTTGATCTGAAGCTTCTTAATACTTCAGTTACCCGGGCATTTATTGATCTTACCGGGAAAACGCAATTTGATGTTAGCCCTGCAAAAACCAAAACTATAGTTATAAAAATAAATAAAAATATAATTAACTTCGAAGTCATATGAGTATGAAAGAAAGAATTCTGCAGCTGTACAAGCTTAACCAGGTTGATAAAGAGCTCCACGAGCTTATCAGCTTAAGGGGCGATATTCCCGCAAAGATAGAAGATCTCAATTCCGAAAAAAATCAGCTTGATTCAAGAGCCAATGAATTAAGGAAAGAGCTTGATGATATCACACTGGCTGAAAACAGTGTTGCCCAGGAAAACGACCACCTGCTTGAAAAAATTGAAAAGAACGATGAGCTTCTGCGCTCAGGTGCGGTGAAATCAAACAAAGAGTATGATGCGCTTGCAAAGGAAATTGATGACGCGAAAAATAAGATCAAGGAAAACGAAAAAGCATCCAAAGATGATAACTCAGCACGGAAGGCAGCAATTGAAAATGAGCTGGTACTGATTGCTGGCCAGCTGGAAGATGTTAATGTTGAGCTTGACCAGAACCGGACAGAGCTTGAAGAGCTTACCAAACAGACAGGCGAAGAGGAAAAAGAGCTTAACAGCCAGCGTGAGGAAATACTAAAGAGCATAGATCCTGAGGATATGTCTTACTACGAAAGGATAAGCAAAGTTCGTTTTGGTGAGGCAGTTGCTGTTGTAAGGAAAGGTTCATGCCTTGGATGTTACAGCTCGATACCCCCGCAAAAAGCAATTGAGATCCGCATGGCTGAGAAGTTCTATGCATGTGAATCCTGCGGCAGAATATTGATTGCAGAAGAAACAATTACAGCATAATTATTGGCAAGGCTGAGGGTTTTTACCGATGGCGCTTCACGTGGCAACCCGGGTGAAGCAGGTATAGGTGTTATAATCTATGATGATAAGGATAACATTATCAAAACATGGAACGAATACCTTGGCAAATGCACCAACAACCAGGCTGAGTATCTTGCATTGCTTAAGAGCATAGAGCTCTTAAAAGAGCTGAAACACACCCATGAAATTGATTTTATTGAATTCCATGCAGATAGCGAGCTGATGATAAAACAGCTTAAGCTTGAATATAAAGTTAAAGATGAAGGCTTAAAGCAGCTGTTTAAAAAAGCAAAAAACGAAATAGAGTCCCTTAAAATTCCGCACACATTTAAACATATCGAGCGTAAGCTTAACAAAGAAGCCGATAAGCTTGCCAACCAGGGCATAGATAACAAAAACAGCATTTAAATAAATTTTAACTGTAGAGACAGGTCTGTGACCTGTCTGCTTTTGAAAATATCAAAAAATGATATAAACTAAACATCTTAAACTTTTCTCCTCCCTTATCCAATATATAATCATTATTTTTGCATATATAATAAAGGGAAGCTCAGGCAGCCGCTCTTAATTAATTTTAGGAGAGGAAAGTCCGGACACTCAAGGGCAATGCGCCGTGTGAAAGCACGGGTACAGCAGGGCAAACCTGCTGTAACGGAGCAGTATCACAGAAAACAGACTACCATTTGGGGCAACCCGGATGGAAAAGGTGAAAAGGCGGTGTAAGAGACCACCGTGCTCTTAGCAATAAGAGCTGCAGGATAAACCCCGCAGGAGTGCAAAGCCGCGTAAAGTATCATTTTCAGGCTGCCCGTCTGAATCCCGTTTTACGGGTATGATACAGGGTAGGCTGCATCAGATAAATGGCTGATATGATCCGCTTGCGGATCTACACAGGATCCGGCTTATGAGCTTTCCCGTTATTATTTTATCTACAGAATAATTGCTTGTAATTTCTTTTTCGATATTCTATTTTTGTAGTAATCTTAGAGAGGACTTACAAATATGAATAAGTCAATAATCTTAATATTTTCTCTGCTGATCTTCTCGTCAAATATTTGCTCACAGATATTTCTTGAAGATAAGGATTTTTCTGATAAAGACTTCCCTTTATTAATTCTCAGCGAAGGGTTCAATTCACCTGCATTTCCGCCATCCGGCTGGTCGTCACAGGTTATTGCAGGTTCTTATAACTGGACATTTAATTATAACGGTGCATATTGTAACAGTTTGGGCTCGGCTTTATTCCCATTTGCTTCTGCAAACAGCGGCTCAATTGCAAGGTTAACTTCACCTAACTATGTTCCTACCTCTGAAGGCCGTGACTCATTGATATTTTCACAGGCATACTGCCAAAGACCGGGTATAACCGATGCCCTGGAAATTTATGGCTCTACAAATTCTGGTTCGACCTGGCAGCTGCTGGTTACATATACCAGTCCGAACCTGATCACTGCTCCATCAACCTCAGCAAGTTTTACACCGGCATGTAACCAATGGCAGAATAAAAGTATTTATCTGCCTTTAAATACAAACAGGATATTTTTTCAGGCAGCAGGCGGCAACGGCAATAATCTGTATATAGATGAAGTACTTGTAAAACCCTCAGGCTTATCGGGTATACCGCAATATTCCACAGAAGTACCGGTGCGTTATGAGCTTTTCAATAATTATCCAAACCCGTTCAACCCTACAACCAAAATTCGTTTTGATATTACCGAAAGAACAAATGTAAAGCTTGTTGTATATAATTCTGCCGGTGAAGAAGTTACGGTGCTTGTAAACGATGAGCTGGGAACGGGAAAGTATGAAGTTACTTTTACGGCGTTGAATCTTTCAACCGGGATATATTTTTACAGGCTGATAACTGATAATTATTCTGAAACAAGGAAGATGATGCTGGTGAAATAACGCAGTTATTTTACCGCCTTGTTTCTAAGCCTGATAAAATAATAATGTAATTCTGTATTTATTTATTTTTTTCAGAAGCTTCGATATCACTCAGCAGCTTTAGAGCAAACTGGTTTGCCGGTTCAACAGCTAAGATCTGCCTGCATAACAATTTTGCTGTTTCAAGGTTACCTGTCTTAAAATGCAGGTATGCAGCCGTAAGATATGCATCGGGTGATTTTGGCCTGATAGCCATTACAACATTCATCAGCTCCCCTGCCCTTGTATAATCACCTTTTTTCATGTAATATCTTGCAAGGCTTATCCTGTACGAAATATTTACAGAATCTTTAGTTAAAACTTCGTTTTCAAGTGCTTTTGCTTCATCATTTCTTTCCATCTCATAAAATATCAGCGAAAGCAGTGCTTTGGATTCATTGATAAAGTAATGCGAGTTTTTAATTCCTTCAACCTGCTGTGCTGCCTGGTTCAGCATATTAAGCTTATTTTCTTTTGAGATTACTTCACTTGCAAAACACTGCCTGTATACAGTATATGCAAGTGCATATTTATAATCCGTAAAACGGTCATTCAGCGCAATTGCAGTATTCATATTATAAACAGCCTCAGCAAATTTACCCTGCTTAATTAAATTATTGCCAAGCTTAAAGAACCTGTCAGCCTTGAGATCATTAATACTGCTGTAAATATTAAATGCACTTAAAAGTATAACAGGTATAGAAATAATTGCAACAAATTTAGTGTTAATTGATAAACTCTTTGTACTTCCTGTATCCTGTGACCTTAATGCAGCAAGGAAAATAAATAAATAAAGTAATATTGTAATATCATCAAAATTGGTCAAACCGTAAACACAATACCCTGTAATAAATGCAAGGAACGCTGTAAATTTTATTTTGCTTTCTATGTTATCACCTCTGAAGATATTCTTTATACAGCGTTTTACTGCAAGAACCAGTATACCTACATATGCAGCAAGACCCGGAATACCCATGGAATACAGAATGAATAAATAATTGTTGTGCGGGTGATCAAAATATGCAGAGCTCTCCAGCAGCCTGAGGCGGTTGGAATAAAATTCTTCAAATGCAGATGAGAACATCGCAAGACCCGTCCCTGTGAACGGATACTTATAAAACAGGCTGAACGATTCCTTCCATAACTCCAGCCTGGGATTATCTGTCGTATAAAAAATGCTTACTATCCTTGAGCTTAAAAAGCTGTTGGGAAAAATTATTATATATAAAATAAGCAGTACTGCTGCTGATGCAGAAGCAATAAATAATATTTTAAACCTGTTTGCAAACTGCTTTTTATCACCTGGGGCAGTTTTTTTCTTATTGATAAGGAAATAAACAAGCAGTATAGCGGCAATTTCAGCTGTTACAGCAAAATAAGCTGAGCGTGTACCGGAAATGATAATACCCGCTAAAATTACAGCAGGAAAAAGAAGCTTTAATATTTTATTGTTCTTAGCTGAAACATTCAGCACAGAAAACGGGAATATCAAAGTTAAAAAGCCGCCCATGAACACTGCATTACCGAAAGTTGAAACAGGCCTATCCTGCCCGGGCTGCTGGATCCCAAACGGATCCATACCTGCCATCTGGATGAAGGAATATACAGAAATGAAAACAGCAAGCAGTTCAGTAACAACAAAAAATGCCGTAAACCGCCTTTCCTCTTTTAGAATACCGGAGGAAATAAAATAAATTAAAACCAGGTAAAGGAAAGTTATCATGCCAATTTCACGCTGGTACTGCCCGAAAATACTTACTGCCGGGTTGATTGAAAATATTGTGGAAAGAATTACAGCAAACACAAAAAGCAATACAGGAATATCAAAGGGCTTGTTGAGCTCAAAAGTAAATTTATTTTCAGTTCGTCCACGGGAATCAATATACAGTGCAAGGCTGAATATAATAAAAAACGAGCCCATAATAATAAATGCGCTCTTTTTAACAAGGTCTACAGGATTTTCAAAATAAAAAGTAATTGCAAGGGGAACACTTACCATAAGCATTAAAAAAAAGTAATATGGTATATAAGAGCTGTTATTTATCCTGCTGTTCATTCTTTACTTCTTAAGGTTAATATCCATTTGCGGGAACGGAATGGTAATTTTATTTCTGTCAAATTCTTTCTTAACTTCTTCATTAAGATAGAAGCCAAGCTCCACCAGGTCATCAGTGCTTACCCATACTCTTGATTCAATATCTACCGAGCTTGGTGAGAGCTGTTTCACACCTATTACCGGCACAGGCTCTTTGAGTATTTTCCCGTTGGCATTAATTACACTTTGGATAATTCCTTTGGCTTTTTCAATATCATCACCATAGCTTATTGAAAATACTGTATCTATCCTTCTTTGTTTTTCATGAGTGTAATTAACTATTGTGCCTGTTGAAAGGGGTCCGTTGGGTATAAATACTACTTTATTATCAAGCGTGTACAGCACAGTATTAAAAATTCTCAATTCTTTGACGGTTCCTTTATGTCCAAGCGCTTCGATGAAATCACCCTTGCTGAATGGTTTATAGATAAGCAGCAGTACGCCGCCTGCAAAATGCTGCAATGAGCCTGATAGCGCCATACCCAGTGAAATTCCCACAGCACCTAGCAATGCTATGAACGATGTCATTTCTATGCCTATCATTCCCATAACACTTATAAGCAGCAGAACTTTTAAGAGTATAGAAATTAGTGTACGGAAGAAGGGTCTTAAAGATTCATCAACCTTCCTGGCAGTCATTATCCTGCCGATGAACTTGATAAACAGCTTGATAAGGTACAGACCGATAATTAATGTCACCAGCGCAAGTGCAAGCTTGGGCAGGTATTCGATAACTTCTTTGGTTAATATTTCAAATGTCTGTTTATCAAACATAATATTATCTCATCTTTGTCATATAAAAATCAATTTTTTTAGTATTGCCGTCTTTGCCTGGCCCCTCTATATATGCGTGAAGATTGCCATCCTCAAGCATATATGTTATCTTTTTCGGAAAGTCGTGTTCAGGATTTTCAAATACTGCGCTTGTATCGCTAATACTGGTAAGCCTGAATTTAACAGGGGCAGGGTTATGCTTAACATCAGCTATGTAAAATATTCCATCCTCCGTGCTTACAATCTTCAGCTGTTCGCTGAATGTCACATCACCGTTCTTAACTGTTCTGGAGTTACCTTCATACAGGCTGCTATCGATCTTTTTCCATTCTTCATAAGACATGCTCTCACCTGAAGCAGATACCCAGCTATCAACGATCCACAAAAGCTTATCCATATCCGATGTATTTTGCGCTATCAATACAGTTGAGTTAAATGCAGCAATTATTAAAAATATATATTTAACAGCAAATTTCATATTATTATAAAGCAAATTTAAGGATTATTGATGATTCTTTCTACCATCTGAAAAACTTTCTTCGTATCAATATCATGCATACAGTTTGCCCCGAATACTTCCCCGTCAGGTATAAATCCAAGGCACTTTCCGCCTGAACAGGTTATGCAGCTTTTTTCTGACTGAACTGTAACATGCCTGGTTTCATCATCGTATATCTTCCACATGATATCATCGTATTTTTCAAGCAAGCCAACGGTTTTTGTGCCAACGGCAGCAGCTAAATGCCTTGGACCTGAGTTATTTACAATTGCTATATCAGCATTATTTAATATTCCTGCCAGCTCCTGTATACTTGTGGTTCTGATGCTTCTTAGATTGCCTGAGTTTAATTTATCAAGAACAGAAATATACTCCACGTCATATTCACTGTAAGTAATTACAATATCATATTCATTTTTTTGCGCCAGCATTTTAATAAGCTCTGTCATTTTTTCCGGCGGGAACTGTCTATCCTTATCGCTTGCGCCAGGATGAATTACAATTAATTTTTTTCCATGGGTTATTCCAAATCCGGATAATATTTTTTTTGCATTAACAATTTCACTTTTTTCTGTATAAAAGAAAGTATTCTTATCCTGTGCTATCACACCAAGCGGTTTTAACAGGTCACAGAAATAATTCAGCACACCTGCATCACTTCTCTTTACGGCAGGTTTACCGGTCAAAAGGTAACTGAACTGCTGGTCTTTTTCACCAATACGTATATTTATGCCCGCAAAAAAAGACCACAGCACAAACCTGTTCTGTGGAAATGTACAAATCACTGCGTCATACTTCTGCTTTCTCAGATATTTTATGCATGCAATTTCAGAAGAAAGCCTTTTGAATCCTTTTAACCTTCGCATTGCCTGCCTGTCAAGCTCAAGCACTTCATCTGCATAAGGATTCCCTTTAAATACTTCCGCTGTCCCTTCAAAGTTAGATCTTTCTATGTAGGGATGCCCGTACTCATTTACTCCTGCGGTATTACCGGGGGAATATTTTCTTCTGTGGAAAAGTAAAATTGTGGTATGAACTTTTGGAAAGGTTTGTTTAACTGCTTTTAATGCAGGGGTTAGGCATATAGAATCTCCCATCTGGCCTTCAGCCAGAAAAAGTATTTTTCTTATCTCCTGCAATAAAATATATTACCGTTTTATTGTTTGATGCGGGTCAATGCTGGCAGACCTCTGTTAAAACACCGCCAATTGATTTGGGTTTTACAAAAGCTATCAGCATATTATCTGAACCTATCTTAGGCTCTTTATTAATAAGCTCAAATCCGTTCTCATCCAGCCTCTTCAGGTCTGACTTAACATCATCAGATTCATAAGCAACGTGATGTATTCCTTCGCCGCGCTTTTCTATGAATTTTGATATCGGTGAGTCTTCTGATGTACCTTCAAGCAGCTCTATGGTTGACTCCCCAACTGTGAATTTTACAACATTAACTTTCTGCTCAGCAACATATTCCATTTCCGATGGCTCTGACTGAAGAAGCTTCCTGTATGTTTCTGATGCAGCTTTAAGGTCTTTTACAGCAATTCCCAAATGTGATATTTTGTTTATCATATGTAATCACTTAATCCTTTTCTTTTCAGGTAGTCTACAATTTCCTTAACTTCCTGAGACCTGTCTTTTTTACAGATCAGTAATCCGTCTTTTGTATTGATTATTATAAGATCATCAGCGCCTATTACGCCGACAAAGCCTTTGGTTGACATTATTAGGTTATTCTTTGAATCCTTTATAAAGCTATCGCCAATAACGGCATTCCCGTTCTTATCTTTTGTTCTAAGCCTTGATACTTCATCCCAGCTTCCAAGATCGCTCCATTTAAGATCAGCTTTAATTACAAAAACGTTCTTGGCTTTTTCCATGATACCGTAATCTATCGATATGCCTTTTATTTCCGCAAAGACCTGCTCCAGCACCTGCTGGTATTTTGATGTATGTATGGCTTTTTCTATTTTCTGTATAGCATGGTAAAGGTCAGGCAGCTGTTCATTCATCTGCTTAAGCATTGTATCTGCACGGAAAATGAACATACCGCTGTTCCACAAAAAATCACCGCTTTCAAGGAATATTTTAGCTACATCAAGTGATGGTTTTTCAGCAAAGGTCTTAACCCTGTATATGCTCACATCGGAGTTATCCGCTTTAAAGAATGCGTCTTCTATGAACTGGATATAACCATAGCCCGTTTCAGGGTGTGATGGCACTATGCCTAATGTTACAATTGCATCTTTTTCTTCAACAAACTTTAACCCTGAGTTCACCGCTTTTGTGAACTCATCAACATTCTCTATTAAATGGTCAGCGGGGATAACGAACATCTTCGCTTTTTCATCATACTGCTTAAGTATTATAGAAGCCAGTCCTATACAGG
>CAZOAP010000137.1:0-8862 GCA_964577645.1 uncultured Ignavibacteriales bacterium | reverse complement strand
AACGTTCAACTGATAGCGGCATAACTTGGGGTCCGGATATTCGAGTAACAAATAGCCCTGTATATTCATTTACTCCCTCTATTGCGGTTTCCGGGCAAGATGTACATATTGTTTGGCATAATAATCGTGTTGGAAATAATGAAATATACTATAAGCGTTCTACAGATGGAGGTGTAAGTTGGGATGCAGAAACACGGCTGACTAATAACTCTTCAGGGTCAATGAATGCTTCAATATCTGTATTAGCTCAAATGGTGCAAGTTGTATGGGAAGATAATCGTGATGGGAACTACGAAATATATAACAAACGATCTACTGACAGAGGTACAAATTGGAGCTCAGACTCGCGGCTAACAAATAACGCATCTGGTTCTTTTGAACCTTCAATAGGTATGTCAGTGCAGACTATTCAAGTCGTGTGGAAAGATCATAGAGATGGTAATACTGCAATTTACACTAAATACTCTGTAGATGGTGGTATTAGTTGGAGTAATGATATGCGCCTTACAGATAATTCTGCAATTTCTGAAAATCCAACAATAGCTGTTTCAGGCCAATTTGTTCATGTTGTATGGATGGATCGTCGATTCGGTAATACTGAGATATTTTATATACGCTCGACTGATAAAGGCATAAACTGGGGATCAGAGGAACGACTAACGAATAATTCAGGTTATTCGGATTTCCCTTCCATTGCAATATCTGAACAAGTTGTGCACGTTGTTTGGTCTGATTATCGACATGGAAATTATGAGATATACTATATACAGAACCCTTTAGGAAATTCTATTGGTATCGAAAGTATAAGCTCTGAAATTCCAAAGCGGTTTACTCTTCATCATAATTATCCAAATCCATTTAACCCAAATACCAAAATAAAGTTTGCATTGCCAAAATCTTCAGATATCGAGTTTAGTGTACATGATATTTTAGGACGAAAGGTATATTCAGCATACTATAATAAGCCGGCAGGTGTATATGAGATTGATTTCGATGGTTCTGGCTTTGCATCCGGTATTTATTTTTATTCTGTTAAAGCAGGGGACTATTCAGAAACCAGGAAAATGATAATACTGAAATAATGATTATTCATATAAATAAATACACATATTTTGTCCTTCTTGGAATTATCTTGCAGTTATTTACAATTAATACTTTTTCTCAGTGGATTGAGTGGGAAAAACATTCAGTTTTTGATACTTATGAAAATCGAAGTTTTAGTATAAAGATATCAAATGACGGGAATATACTAACCTGTGGTGATAAATATCTTGGAGGGTATGTTTATAAGGCAAATCAAAACGGGGATTCGTTGTGGACTTGCCTTTATGCAACGGGATATTCAATCACAGAAGACAATAATTCGAATATTTACACAATAATGGATAGTACCTTGTTTAAGATATCTTCAAATGGAAATTTAATATGGCGAAAAGAGCTTTCTGACCCAATGTTTGACAGGGTGTACTTTATGAAGGTAATGAAATGTTCAGATAATAATCTCTTGCTTTCAGGCGGCGCAACTTTAAATACTGTAAGACTCGGGTATTTGGCAAAGTATGATCAAAATGGAAATAGGATTTGGTCCGCATTTATTACAGATACTTCCAGCTACTATTTTATAAATTATATTGTTGAACTTTCTGATGGTTCAATTTTAACATGTGGTGATATTCACTTATCGAATAGCTACCGAATGTTCTATGCAAAATTCACCTCTACTGGTCAGTTATTATTTAAAAAAAACTTTGGTGAGAATAATAATTACCGAAAAACAAATAATTCAGCATTTGAGTTATCGAATAAAGACATATTAAACTTTTCTACATTGGAAAACGGGTCACATAGTTATGATTTAGGTATTACTAAGTTTGATAGTTCTGGGAATTTGATTTTTCAGAACTTGTTTGGAAACTCAAATAGAAGCTATTTGACGTGGTTTGGGGAAGGGATTATTAAGGATAAATTCAAAAACCAATATATTGTTGCAGGTTCAAAACCAACATTTAGTTATGATACCAATTTTTGTTCACTTGCATCATATGATTCTCTAGGGAATTTATTATGGGAAAAAATGACTTATAGTGATTCATTCCCCTCATTTTTTAATAGCATTGCACAAAATAATGACAGTTCATATGTTGTTTGCGGAGAAGCATTTAAAAATTTTGGTTCTTACTCTTTATCTAGTCCGAAATATCTGCATCTTCTCAAAACTAAAAAAATAAACCCTATCGGAATTAACACTATAAGCTCCGAAATCCCAATCAGATTTACTCTACATCAAAATTATCCAAATCCATTTAATCCAACTACCAAAATTAAGTTTGAATTACCAAAAACTTCAGATATCGTCTTCACTGTATATGATATTTTAGGTCGCAGGGTGTATTCAGAATACCATAATAAAACCGCAGGCACATATGAGATAGATTTTGACGCCTCAGGTTTTGCATCCGGTATTTATTTTTATTCTGTTAAAGCAGGGGACTATTCAGAAACCAGGAAAATGATCCTTCTGAAATAAACCACTCGTGCTAAGTGATTGGTCTATACTATGGTACATGAATATTGTTGAAAAATGTGATATTGAACGAATTGTAGGCGGCAAGGCTCGCCTGCCGCCATTAAAAACCCGTCAGGCAAGCCTGACGGCTACAAAAGCGATGTTTTCATTTCTCTTCCTAATTCCCAAACTCTTCAATTTATTCCATGAACATTAACTAAATACTTCCCTTTATAAATTGTTTAAGTATATATTTAAAAGTAAATTTGCATTAATATATCATTAAAAATATTATTTACATTTTCATATGGCTAAATTAACGGGTACAGGTACAGCATTAGTAACTCCATTTAAGAAGAACGGAACTATTGACGAAAGGTCATTGCGCGGACTGGTTGAATGGCAGATAAGAAGCAAGGTTGAATTCCTTGTACCGTGCGGCTCAACGGGTGAATCAGCTACTATGACACGCGAAGAACGCCGCAGGGTCATCGAAATTGTTGTTGATCAAACTGCGGGCAGAGTTCCTGTTATTGCAGGTACTGGTACTAATTCAACACTTGATTCGCTTGACCTCACACACGATGCCAAGGAAGTTGGCGCTGATGCAGTGCTGCTTGTGGGTCCATATTACAACAAACCAACACAGGAAGGTTTTTACCAGCATTTTAAAAGAATAGTTGAAGTGTGCGATGTAAAGGCTGTGTTATATAATGTACCGGGGCGTACTGCATCAAACATGCTGCCTGAAACAACATTAAGAATAGCTGAAGATGTAGAAAATGTTATCGCCATTAAGGAAGCTTCCAATAACCTTGAGCAAATAATGCAGATAATTAAATGCAGACCCAAGGATTTTGCAGTTCTCTCAGGTGAAGATTCATTAACATTGCCGATAATTACTTCGGGCGGTGATGGTGTGATTAGTGTTATATCAAACGAAGTGCCAAAAGAATACAGCGATATGACACGTGCAGCATTAAAGGGTGACCTTAAACGGGCAAAAGAGCTGCATTACAGGTTGTTTGAGCTTATGAAAGCTAACTTTTATGAATCAAATCCAATACCTGTAAAAACTGCACTGCATATGATGGGAATGATTGAGGAGAGTTTAAGACTGCCGCTTACAAAGATATCTAAACTGAACAGGGAAAAACTGAAGAAGGTATTAAAAGATTTGAAGTTGATATAAGATTTTACAAAAATAGTGTATCATGAACAAAGGGCTCGAGCCCCTTGTTTTAAAATATATAACCTACTTAACCAATATCATCCTTTTGGATTCACTGAACCCACCGCCTGTTAACTTATAAAAATATACACCGCTTGGCAGGTTTGATGCATCAAAATCAACTTCGTAAGTCCCGGCATTTAATGGCTGATTAATTAAAGTTGATACTATCTTGCCGGTTATATCATAAATTATTAATAACACACCCCGTCCTTCGGACACCCCTCTCAAGAGGGGAATACTAAACTTAATTTTTGTTGTAGGGTTGAAGGGATTGGGATAATTCTGATATAGTGAGTAATTGTTTGGGATTTCTGTACCTATCTGCTGAATACCAAAAACATCCCAGTTCTCATAATAATACAAGCCGCCTTTGATATTCCCCAGCATCAGGTCTTTATCACCATCATTATTCAGGTCAACTATAACAGGTACTGAGTTCTGAAAGGCACTTATTCCTGCATAATTTGCGGTTACAAATGTGAACACCGGATTTGTTACACTCCCTGTATTCCTGTAAAACGCTACCTGACCCAAACGGTTGCCGACAAGAAGATCAAGATCACCATCGCCATCAAGATCACCCAGGTTTGGTGCAGCATCATTGCCAACACTAACCGAAGCATAATTATTTGAAATAAATTGAAAATTGAAAGAGCTTGCTGAACCGTTATTTCTGTAATATGTTAATTTACCGCTTGAGTTTCCTGCAAGAAGGTCCAGATCGCCATCATTATCAAGATCAGCAAGGCATGGTGCGCTTGCCTGAGATAAATTCATAGTATCCATTTGAGATGCTGTATATGTGAATACGGGATTACTAAGTGTACCTGTATTTTTGTAATACCTGAGCCTGGCCAGTGCATAATAACCTAGCACCATATCTTTCTTACCGTCACCATCAAGATCACCGATTGCAGGCGCATAGTTGAAATTGTTAACGTTCAGTGGCAGGCTATCAGTCACCAGTGTATATTCAGGTAAAGTCGGAGTTCCTGTATTCCTGTAAAAGCCCACGGACCTGTCACATCCTATGAACATATCATTATCGCCATCATTATCAATATCTGCAAACGCGGGATAGCTGTATGAACCGATATCAGCCGATAAAATAAAGTTTTCGGTAATTTTTGTAAATGCCGGTGTGTTTATAGGACCGGTATTTTTAAAATAAACAAAATTGTTTATTGTCTTTGAACCAATTAAAACTCCTATAAAGAAATCATTTTTACCATCACCGTCAATATCGTAAATACCCGGCATATTAAAACCTCCGCTGTGGTAATAATTCGGAGGTGGGGAGTTGGTATCAATAACATTCCACTGGAAATTCTGTGCTGTCCCTGTATTTTTAATAAAATAAACGCTTAACCCAAAAAGGTCACCCCAAAACAGGTCCTTATCGTTATCACCATCAATATCACCAAACATAATAGAACTTGCACCGTGCTTAGGTTCATCAGCTCCGCCAATTATCAGAATATTCGCAAACCTTGATGTAATGAACTTAAAATTGAAATTTTGAGCAGTACCGATATTCTGGAAATAAGTTATTTCACCTGTTGAGCTACCTGTAAGGAAATCCTGATCACCATCACCATCTATATCAACAATTGTAGGTACACTGGCTGATTCACTTCCCATGTAATCACCAATATCAGTTTTAACTCCGTAAAGCTGCAATATAAAATTAGGACTCCCTGAAGCACCAATATTTTTGTAATATCTTACCCGCTGTGAGTCACCCCCGCAGAACAGGTCCTGGTCGCCATCACCATCAAGATCAGCAAATTTGAACCAGTTCCTTACGTTCACATTCTGGAATCTTGTAGTATTAAGCCTGAATAATGGAACAGTTGAACTGCCCTCATTTCGGTAGTAGTTTAAAGTTGTATCTTTATCATAAATAAACAAGTCAAGATCACCGTCGTTATCGATATCTGTGAACTGGAAACGGGGGATATCAATGCCGCCGTTGAAAGGATTTATACATGTCTGTCCATTTACAATAACATTCATGCCGTCAAACCTTTGGTGCAGGTTTTGAGCTAAAAGAAGAGGTGTAAAAAACAGTAAAATTATTAAATATCTTTTCATATGTGGCGAAATTATACCAAAATTTGTATTGTAACAATCTATTTAAAAATGATAATAAACTAAAATATGTATCTGATTTGTTATTGTTTAACATAATCTTATAAATTAAAAATCCCGCAATGAGCGGGATTTATTAATTCTATTAGAACTTTTTAATGCCTGATCGGCGGACGGTTTGGATTATTCCTGCGCTTCATTATCCTTTTTACGCGTTCACTTTTTTTGAACTTATTGGGCTTACCTAATTTTTCTTTTTGACCGTTGGAATGCTCAAATCGATGTTTACCTATTATTACATCATTTTCACCAACAATAGTAGTTTGGTTACCCTTAGAAAATTTTAATTTCTTTCTGCCAAATTTCTTCCCTGTCTTTTCTTCCATCCAGTTAACATCCGGACCCTTATTAACTATCTTATCATCTTCTGTTTTAATATCTGTTATCGAAGATGAATTCTTAACAAGTGAAGTGTTATCATCAGCTTTTACAATGTTGCCTGAAGAAATTTCACCTGCAAAATTACTGTTATCTACAAATACCCATTCGTTATCTTTATTTTTATACCTGTATGTTTCATCCGTTATTCCTTTTTCACTGTTCCATTTTGCTTTTGGCGAGAGTGCTACCCAGCCAACATATTTATCATCATTGGATACTTTCCATTTAACCCATGCGGGTGCCCATGTGTAACCCGGCAGCCATACCCAGCCGTACTTAGGTGAATTCCACCACCTGCCGTAATTGTATGTAGAGTTACCCCATTTATCCGCAGATATCCAAAGCCAGCCGTGATCAGTATATTCCCATTTACCGTTCATATACGGTTTCCAGTTCTTATCAACTTCCGGTTTCCATATAAATAAAAATTCCTCATCAGAAATTGATGCATATCTGTTAAATCCTTCGCCTTCGCCATCACTCAGGTCATCATCTACATCCTCTTTGGTTATCTGTATCCATTCACCCATTGGAGAAAGAACATCATAAAATGACTGGAATGATACAGTATTCATATACAGGTCTTCTTCACCCGTGATTGGTTCATCCAGTGATATATCTATATCATTAATTTTCTTTAGCAGTGAATCCTGATCCTGTGAATAGAATGTAACAGGTATAAATAAAATTATTAACAGGTAAACTTTTACCCGGTTCAATATAATAGTATATTTTTCAGCAAATTGCATAAATTGTGCGTTTTTAAGCATTTCTGCAGATTAGACAGTAAAATTGTGGAAATGGTTTAATCAAATATAGCTAATTTCTAATATATTATTGAGTGTAATCTTGCGGTAAAAGGGTAGTGATATGAAGGCGGATTAATGCAGTCTCTTGCGCTTGTTAAGGTATTCAAGCAGGGCTGTATCAAAAGGTGTTTCCGTTGAAAGCAATACATAATCAATATTATTGCTGAGGCATGCCGTTTTATAATTATTTATGAATTCTTTTACAGCATCCTGGTATGAATTCATAACGGAAATTGGCTGTGATAACATTTCTTTGCTCGTTTCCATATCCTTAAATATGGTGGGAGAGTCAATTGCAAAGCTCATTTCAACCGGATCTAAAACCTGGAACATTATAACTTCATTTTTCTTATACCTGAAATGTTTTAATGCATTTATAACAGCTGCCTGGTCATCAAAAAGATCACTGAAAATTATAACAAGTCCGCGCCTTTTGATACGCTCAGCAACAACATTAAGCGCAGAGGCAGTATTGGTTTTACCCGATGGCTGAATAGATGCTAACTGGTTTAAAATTAATTTCAGGTTCTGGCTTGTTGCTTTTGGGGGAATAAAAGTATTTATTTTTTCGTCATACACAACCAGGCCGGCTGCATCTTTCTGAAAATTCATCAGTACAGCAAGTGATGCTGCGCAGTATGTTGCATATTCCAGTTTTGTTACTTCGCTTTTTATTACTGCCTTCAGCTGCTCTTTCTTTCTGAATATTTTGCTGAAAGGTGACTTTGAAACAAGCTCTGTACCGGAGGACTTAAACTGCATAGAGCGGCTTGAATCAACTATCAGGTATGATTTTAGGTTGGTCTCTTCTTCAAATTGTTTGATATAATAACGGTCAGTTCTGCCTAGTACTTTCCAGTCTAGATATTTAAGGTCATCGCCAGGCATATATTGGCGGTGTTCTGCAAACTCAACACTGAAACCGTGGTAGGGGCTTTTATGCAAACCGGCTATAAAACCTTCTACAACAAATTTTGCTTTAAGCTCAATATTTGCCAGCCTTGATATAACTGAGGGCCGGAGATATTTTTTATAGTCGGTTTGCAATAACTTGCGCGTTTAAAGTTAATTGATGAAATGCTTATAATTACCTTAAACGCTTAGATAAGATAATTTGTTTCTGTTTAAAAATTATTTCTTCGTATCTATATTTGTTGGTCTTTTATCTGTACTTTCATCCGTATTCGGTATTTCCTTCTTGACCTCATTTTTCTTCACATCTTCTTTCTTTGCATCGTCTTTCTTCACATCATCTTTTTTAATTTCATCTTTCTTGGGGTCAGTTTTAACGGAATCCTTCTGCGTATTCTTAATGATATCCTCAATTGTACGGTTATCATCCAGCATCTGCAGCATCATTCTTGCTGATTCACTCATCTTTTCATTTGCATCTTCATCTTTAGGATATTTATCCAGGAACTTCTTGTAGTTTTCCTTTGCTTTATTTTTATCCTTAAGCATTTCATCATAGATAAAAGCTACCATGAACATACCGTATTTTGATTCCTTTGAAGCAGGGTATTTTTGTGTTAGCTCTTCATATGTCTTGATCGCATTGGGATAGTCCTTTAAGTTATCAACATATATCTTGGCAATACTGCTGTATACTTCAGGTGCTTTTGGTGAAGAAGGGTATTCAGTTAAAAACTTTTTGTATAACTCAATAGCTTCGCCGTAAGCTTTTTTTGCTTCTTCAGGCTTGTTATCTGTATCAAGCTTTTTAGCTTCTTCAAGCTTGCTTTTTGCGCCAAGTAACATTGAATCTTCTGATTCCTTTGAGC
>CAZOAP010000136.1:0-8978 GCA_964577645.1 uncultured Ignavibacteriales bacterium | reverse complement strand
AAAAATAACTACTTTTTGGGCATAAAACCTATGATTTGCGTCATAATAAATAGAGAATAAAAGTGATATTTTTGAATTGTAAGATGGATAGTTTTTTGAGCAAATTTTGCTAATTTTACTGGAAATTAAGTAAAATTATCAAAGGAACATGCAATCTATGAAAAAGTTTAATCCCGTTAAAACCGATCCTGCAAAAACCAGCCTTTTAGAGGCTTTCGATAATTCCTTTCCACAAAGAAACTACCTTATTATTCACCGTGCCAATGAATTTACCTCTGTTTGTCCTAAAACAGGTCAGCCGGATTTTGGCGTGATCATTATTTCTTACATAGCCAACAAAAAATGCGTTGAGCTCAAATCTCTCAAATTCTACTTGCAATCGTTTCGCAATGAAGGTATTTTTTACGAAAATGTGATCAACAGGATCTTAGATGACCTGGTTGGTTTATTAAAGCCAAAGTGGATGGAAGTAAAAGGTGAGTTTTCCGTTAGAGGCGGAGTTAACTCTACTATTATTGCCCGTCACGGAAAAATAAAAGATGAAAACACTTGATAAAATTAATTTAGAAAAACTTATCAGTATTCTCAAACAGGATGGTTATAGTGTTATTGGTCCTGTAGTTAAAGATGGCGCAGTTTTATATGATGAAATAGACAGTATTAAAGATCTGCCTGAAGGCTGGGTTGATGAACAGGAAGCGGGCTATTACAGGCTTAAAAAAACAAACAATAAATCCCTTTTCTCTTATGTAGTTGGTCCCCAATCATGGAAAAAATTTCTGTTTCCGCAAAGACTTAAATTATGGAAAGCTAAACGTGAAGGCAAAGGCTTTTCTGTTGATGCCACTAAAGAACATGCTCCAAAGTATGCATTTCTTGGTGTCCGATCATGCGAACTGATGTCAATATTTATTCAGGATAAAGTGTTTAATAACGGAACTTTTGCTGATAGTTATTACAATAATATCAGGGATAGGATATTTATAATTTCGGTCAATTGTACAAGGTCTGCAGGTACATGTTTCTGTGTTTCAATGAAAACAGGGCCAAAAGCTAAAGGCGGCTTTGATATTTCTCTGACAGAAGTAATAGAAAATGATGAACATTATTTTGTAATGGAAGAAGGCAGCGAAAAGGGCTCTGAAATTGCGGCTATGATTGAAACAAAAGAAGCCACAGATCTTGAATTGAAAGCAGCGGATGCTGCTGTTAAAAATGCTGAGCTGAACACCAAACGAACGATGAACAATGCAGGAATTAAAAAATTATTATACAGCAACCACGATCACCCGATATGGGCTCAAATAGCATCACGCTGTTTAACATGTGCAAACTGCACAATGGTATGTCCAACATGCTTTTGCTCTAACATAGAAGATGTAACTGACCTGAAAGGCGAGAACACTGAGCGCTGGCGCAGGTGGGATTCATGTTTCAGCCTGGATTACTCCAAAGTAACCGGCGGTAATTTCAGGACTTCAGGTAAAGCGAGGTACAGGCAATGGATAACCCACAAGCTTGCTTCATGGATAGATCAGTTTGGAACATCAGGCTGTGTTGGCTGCGGAAGATGTATCACCTGGTGTCCCGTTGGTATCGATATTACCAGAGAAATTGAAAATATTAGGAATTCACCGCAAACTATACATAAATAAACTATTTTATAATTTTAACTAAAAAAATATGGAAGACCTTTCAGGAATTTTAAGAAATCATCCATTCATGAAGGACCTTGATGAGAATTATCTTAAGCAGATAACAGGCTGTGCCTCAAATGTTATATATCACGAAGATGAAGTGATGTTTAAAGAAGGCGATAAAGCTGAGAAATTTTATCTTATCCGTTCCGGTAAAGTTGCTCTGGAAATTAACGGAAGGGATAAAGGAAACCTGAGGATCTTAACTATCGGGCCGGGCCAGATACTTGGCTGGTCATGGATAGTATCTCCATACAAATGGCACTTTGAAGCTCATGCGCTGGAAGAAGTAAGGGCAATTGCGCTTGATGGCGAGTGCCTCAGGAATAAATGTGAAGATGACCCCAAAATGGGATATGAAATGCTTAAGAGATTTTCACATATTTTAGAGCAGCGCCTGCAGTCTACAAGAATGCACCTGATTGACGTATATAAACGTGTATAAAATTATTTATTAAGATGACAGAGAATAAATCAGGATTAAGAAAAGTTGATCCGATGGTACCCGAAATAGTTAAAGTTAAAAAGGTCCTTTGGGAAACAGAAGACGTGTTTACAATGGAGCTTGTTCACGAAACTGAGGAAAAAAAAGAATTTAACTTTAAGCCCGGGCAATTTAATATGCTTTATGCTTTTGGTGTGGGTGAATCTGCTATTTCAATAAGTTCAGATTCTTCTAAAAAAGGCTCGGTACTTCATACAATTCATAAAGTCGGATATGTTACAAATGAACTTTCAAAGCTGAAAAGAGGAGATACTCTTGGTCTTCGCGGACCGTTTGGCTCCAGCTGGCCGCTGGAAGATGCAAAAGGTAAGGATATATGTATTATTGTAGGAGGTATTGGATTAGCTCCGCTAAGACCCGCGATTTATCATATTCTTAAACACAGGAAACAATATGGAAAACTAACTCTCTATTACGGTGCAAGAACCCCAAGGGATATTTTGTATCCTGTAGAGCTTGAGAACTGGAAAAAGAAATATGATATACAGCTTGAAGTAACTGTTGACAGGGCAGATAGTTCATGGAGAGGGCATATAGGTGTAGTTACAGAACTTATGAACTATGTAAAGCTTATTCCCGAAAAGACCAGGGCTATGGTATGCGGTCCCGAGATCATGATGAAGTATGCTGTTGATGAGCTTATCAAGCATGGTATGAGCGAAAAAGAGATATATGTTTCACTTGAAAGGAATATGAAATGCGCACTTGGTTTCTGCGGGCATTGCCAGTACGGTCCAAGTTTTGTCTGCAAAGATGGACCTGTTTTCAGTTTTAGTAAAGTAACGGATATTTTTGAGATTAAGGAGCTATAATATAATGGGAAATAAGAAACCGAAACTTGCTGTATTTAAAATGTCTTCATGCGACGGATGCCAGCTTTCTTTGCTTGATGCAGAAGATGAGCTGCTTGATGTTTTGGGCGGAGTTGAGCTTGCATATTTTCCTGAAGCTTCAAGCAAAATGATGCACGGACCATATGATATCGGTCTTGTTGAAGGAAGCATAACAACACCACGGAATGTTGAAGAAATACGCCAGATCAGAAAAGAATGCAAGATCCTTATAACCATTGGTGCCTGTGCTACAGCAGGCGGTATCCAGGCTTTAAGGAACTGGAAAGATACAAGGGAGTTCACTAAAATTGTATATGCTTTTCCTGAGTATATTTCTACTTTGGATAGATCTATGCCAGTCAGCTCATATGTTCATGTTGATTACGAGTTGCGCGGATGCCCGATAAACAAATACCAGTTGATCGAGGTTTTGAATTCATTTCTTAACCGTAGAAAACCGAATATTCCTTCATACAGCGTTTGCATAGATTGCAAATTGAAGAGCAATGTTTGTGTTATGAACGCTCATAATCAAATGTGCCTGGGACCGGTAACTCACTCAGGCTGCAATGCACTTTGCCCTACGTACAACAGAGGCTGTTTTGGCTGTTACGGTCCTATGGATTCAGCCAATACTTCAACTCTAGCAAGCACATTCAAGCAAATGGGCTACGGTAAATTTGAAATAATGAATCTTTTCCGCAGCTACAACGGTTACGCAGAAGCCTTTAGGAAAGAAAGTGAAGCAAATGAAAAATAAAACTATAAAAGTAGATTATATAGCGCGGGTCGAAGGAGAAGGTGCGCTTTTTCTGAAGATAAAGAATAATGAAGTTGCTGATGTTCAGCTCAGAATATTTGAACCACCCCGTTTTTTCGAAGCATTCTTAAGAGGAAGACCGTTCAGTGAAGCACCGGATATTACTGCGAGGATCTGCGGAATATGTCCTGTTGCTTATCAAATGAGTGCGGTTCAGGCTATGGAAAATGCTTTTGATGTTAATATTTCACCCGAAGTAAAGGCTCTGAGACGATTGCTTTACTGCGGTGAATGGATAGAAAGCCATACTCTGCATATGTATATGCTTCATGCCCCTGATTTTCTGGGGTATGATGACGTTGTACATATGGCAAAAGATCATCCGGAAATTGTTAAAAAAGCTCTCCGCCTTAAAAAAATCGGCAACGATATCATGAATCTTGTAGGAGGAAGGGAAATTCATCCCATAAATGTTAAAGTCGGCGGTTTTTATAAAGTGCCTACCCGCAAAGAGCTTATGAGCATGTATGATAATATCTGCTGGGCACGTGATGCTGCTGTTGAAACTGCAAGATTTTCTGCTACTTTAAGTTTTCCTGAGTTTTACCAGGATTATGAATGTGTATCACTTGTTCATCCTGATGAATATCCTTTCAATGAAGGCAGGATAGTATCAAATAAAGGAATTGATATTTTGCCCGAGCAGTATGATTTTCATTTCAGGGAAGAACATGTAGAACATTCGCATGCACTTCATTCAAGAATAAGAGAGCGTGATAATTATTTAGTAGGTCCAATAGCCCGTTATAACTTAAATTACGAGAGGTTAACACCTTTATGTAAAGATATAGCTTCAGAAATTGGACTTGGAAAAACATGCTTTAATCCGTTTATGAGCATTAAAGTTAGAAGCATCGAAACAATATATTCCTGTGAAGAAGCTTTAAGGATCATTGATAATTACAGTATGCCTGATTGCGCATCAGTAGAGGTTGAACCATCCGAAGCAACAGGTTATGCATGCACAGAAGCTCCCAGGGGAATGATCTATCACAGGTATCGTGTTAATTCAGAAGGATTGATTGAAGATGCAAAAATAGTTCCGCCAACATCGCAAAATCAAAAGACTATAGAATCTGATCTGAGAAATTTCCTACCCACTATAATTGAGCTTTCTGAAAAAGATATAGTTTGGAAATGTGAACAGGCGATCAGGAATTATGATCCATGTATTTCGTGTGCTACACACTATTTAAAACTATATGTTGAAAGAAAGTAGCTGAATTTTTTATTTTGTTTTGCCGGAAATAAGAAGTGTAACCGGTTCTGATTAGTTGAAAAGATAAGTCTGAAAGTGGTATCAGAAATTGAAAAAGAAGAGCATCCTTGTTGCAGGAATTGGCAATAGCTTCAGGTGTGATGACAGGGCAGGTTTGCTTGTAATTGATTTTATCAGTGATGCAATTAATTACACCCCTTTTGAAGCATTAATAGATGTAAAAAAACTCTCCGGGGAAGGCGCTGAGCTTATCCAGGCGTGGGAAGGCTATGATTGTGTATATCTGGTTGATGCCTCTCAGAGTTTTGGTAACCCGGGAAAAGTAACCAGGATTGATACCCGCAAATCACCTTTAAAACAGGATTATTTTCATTATTCATCGCATAACTTCAGTCTTGCTGAAGCTGTTGAGCTTTCAAGAGAACTGGGAAATCTACCGCATAAACTTATCGTTTATGCAATAGAAGGCTTTAATTTTTGCTCAGGCCAGAATGTTACATTTGAAGTCGAAATATCCTGTATGGATGCCGCCAGAAAAATACTGCATGAAATAATTTATGTTTCAGAAAAAATAGATGTTTAATAATTGAAGTAAGAAGGGTTTTTTTGTTTTTTAAATTTTTTGGCTATTACTAGCCGTTTTATAAAAAAATACTAACATGTTAATCAAGAAAGTTGCTTTACCTTCTGATGATAACCGCTGGAAATTAATAAATGCTACAATGAAGCGTCATGGCTACCAGCCAAACTCTTTAATTGAAACGCTTCATACTGTGCAGGAAACGTTTGGTTATCTGGATGAAGTTTCGTTAAAATTTGTTGCATTCACACTTAAAGTACCTTTAAGCTCAGTTTATGGTGTTGCTACATTTTATAATTTTTTTAATTTAAAACCACAGGGTAAACATACCTGTGTGGTTTGTCTTGGAACTGCCTGTTACATTAAAGGCACCAATGAAATTGCCGAAGTGATAAAAAAAGAATTCAAAATATCTATGGGTAAAACCACTGAAAGCGGAAATCTTTCTCTGCTTTCAGCAAGATGCCTTGGTGCATGCGGTATAGCTCCAGCAGTTGTTATTGATGGTGAAGTTCACGGAAATATATCATCTGAAAAAACATTAGAAATACTGAGGAGACACGAAAATGATAATTGAAGAGCTTATAGAATATGCTGAGAAACTGCACCTCAGGGAAAAAACCGGAAAGCATGAAGTAAAAGTATGTACAGCTGCCGGATGTCTTTCACTGAAAAGTGAAGCCGTTGCCGATGAATTAAGGAAAAAGATATCTGAGCTTGGAATTGAAGAGGAGCTTTCGGTAAAACCGGTCGGATGTCTTGGTTTATGCAGTAAGGGTCCGCTGGTTACAATTGATACAGGCAATAAAGTGTACCAGAATGTTAAACCTGAAGATGCTGAATTTATTATAGAAAAAGTAAAAGCCGGCACTGAAACAGAAACCGATAAATTCTTTACAAGACAGCAGAAAATTGTACTTGAAAACAGCGGCCAGGTCGATCCGGAAAAAATACATGATTATATACTGCGTGATGGTTATAAAGCACTGCATGATGTTCTTGAAATGACGCCGCAGGAAGTAATAGATGAAGTGACGATAAGCGGATTAAGAGGCAGGGGAGGAGCAGGCTACCCTACGGGATTAAAATGGAGTACAGTTGCAAAAACCGGAAATATAAAAAAGTATGTTATCTGCAATGCTGATGAAGGTGACCCGGGTGCTTTTATGGATAGAAGCCTTCTTGAAGGCGACCCGCACAGGGTGCTTGAAGGTATGGCAATTGCAGCATATGCTGTTGGAGCTGATGAAGGTTATGTTTACTGCAGGGCTGAGTACCCGCTGGCAATAAAGAGGCTTAAGAATGCCGTTAAACAGGCTGAGCGTGCAGGAGTTTTAGGGAAAAATATTTTTGGAACCACTTTTTCATTTACTGTTGATCTCAGGATAGGTGCAGGAGCATTTGTCTGCGGTGAAGAAACCGCTCTTATCGCATCAATCGAAGGTAAACGCGGTCAGCCAAGGCCAAGACCGCCATACCCCGCAGAAGTTGGCTTATGGGGGTCTCCCACACTGATCAATAATGTAGAAACTTACGGTAACATTGCTCCTATTCTGCGCAATGGCGGTGAGTGGTATGCTGCAATAGGCACAGAAAAGAGCAAGGGTACAAAAGTATTTGCGCTAGCCGGTAAAATTGTTAATACAGGATTGATCGAAATTCCGATGGGAATATCACTCCGCGAAGTGATCTATGATATAGGCGGCGGAATACCTGACGGAAAGAAATTCAAAGCCGTTCAAACAGGCGGACCATCAGGCGGATGTATTCCGGAACAATTTCTTGATAAACCTATCGATTATGAATCGTTAAGTGAGCTTGGCTCTATAATGGGTTCAGGCGGTATGATCATTATGGATGAAACATCCTGTATGGTTGATGTAGCAAAATATTTCCTTGATTTCACCAAGGATGAATCCTGCGGTAAATGTGTACCTTGCAGGGTGGGTACTGTTCAGCTTTACAATATTCTTGAAAGGATCACCAAAGGAGAAGGTACAATGGAAGATCTTGATGAGCTTGATGACCTTTGTGACCTCGTTAAAAATACCAGCCTTTGCGGCCTGGGACAGGCAGCGCCTAATCCAGTATTAAGTACAATTCAATATTTCAGGGATGAATATATTGCGCATATTGTTGATAAAAAATGTCCTGCAGGTGTATGTAAGATTCATGCTCATGCAGAAAGCAGGAAAAGTGAGGTGATAGCATAATGGTTGCAACCGGAAAAAAAGTTAAAACATTTACAATTGACGGCAAAGATGTAAGCGGAACAGAAGACCAGACGGTTATTGAAGTTTGCCGCGAAAATAATATTGATATACCCACTCTTTGCCACCTTGAAGGCTTAAAAGAAGTTGGTGCCTGCAGGCTGTGCCTTGTTGAAATTAAAGGTTCAAATAAGTTACTGCCGGCTTGTGTTACACATATCAGGGAAGGCCTGGAAGTTATTACTGCCAGTGAGAGACTTAAAAAATACAGGGTAAAAATACTTGAGCTTTTCTTTTCTGAAAGAAATCATATATGTTCAGTATGTGTTTCTAACGGAATATGTGAGCTGCAGAATCTTGCGCAGAAGCTAGGTATGACCCATGTTCACTACCCGTACCTTTATCCCAAATTTGATGTTGATGCTTCACATGAAAGATTTGTACTTGATAATAACCGCTGCATACTTTGCACAAGGTGTGTAAGGGTTTGTGATGAAATAGAAGGTGCGCATACCTGGGATATCATGGGCAGGGGAATTGAATCAATGGTTATTACCGATCTGAATAAACCGTGGGGAGAATCTGATTCATGTACAAGCTGCGGAAAGTGTGTTGCTGTATGTCCAACAGGAGCACTTGTAGAAAAATATAAAAATGCTGTTGATAAATCATTTATGTATAAAAAAGATAAGCTGAAATTCCTTCCTTATCTTACTACCATGAGAAAGGTGAAAAATGAGCAAAGTTAGTGAAGAAACCATAGTTAATCCTGAAACTAATGAAGTTACACCAAAAGTAAAGGCAGCAACTGTATGGCTTGATGGCTGTTCAGGATGCCACATGTCGTTTCTTGATATGGATGAACGGATAGTTGAACTGCTTGAAAGAATTGACCTGTTGTACTCTCCGCTGGTTGATCATAAGGAATTTCCGGAAATGGTGGATGTTACACTTGTTGAAGGTGCCGTAAGCAGCCATGAAGATCTGGAAAAGATAAAAAAAGTAAGAGCGCATACAAAGATTTTAGTCTCACTTGGTGACTGCGCAATAACAGCAAATGTACCTTCAATGCGTAACCCCTTTGGCGTAGAGGCAATTATGAAACACGCATATT
>CAZOAP010000135.1:0-9009 GCA_964577645.1 uncultured Ignavibacteriales bacterium | reverse complement strand
GAGTACAAAGCACAGGTTCTGCCTGATAAAAAGCAGGAATATGTTAAGGAGCTGCAATCTAAAGGTGCTAAGGTTGCAATGGTTGGAGATGGTATTAATGATGCACCTGCCCTTTCGGCATCAGATCTTGGCATAGCTATTGGAACCGGACAGGATATTGCGATACAATCCGCTGATGTGATACTGGTTAAGGGTGACCTTGAAAATATTTTAGCATTATTTAAGATCTCAAGGAAAACAATATCAGTAATTAAACAGAATATATTTTGGGCGTTCTTTTATAATGCTGCAGCTATTCCTGTGGCGGCCGGTGTTTTTGCCGGAATTGGCCTGACTGTATCACCCGTTATGGCCTCAATGATAATGGCTTTGAGCGATGTTGTAACTGTAGTGCTTAATTCAATGCGGCTTAAGTACTTGAAAATTAAGTAATTTATAGTTATTTTTACAAATATATACAAATTTTAGGGAACAATCTTAAATAAATCTTGTTTATATTTACGTTACAAATTTGCAGATATATTAAATATTAAAAGGAGACGAAATTGGGCAAACTAAATGGCCTGCCAAGCCGCCGAAATAAAAATCTAAATATCTGTAAAACAATAAAAAGAAAAACAATAATCATTAAATTAATAATCTAATCACATTTCAAAATATTTAAAGGAGAATAATAAATTGAAAAAATTAGTTGCGTTATTTATAATAGTTGCAGCTTTTTTAAGTCTTAACAATAATTCTACATTTTCACAGCCTCAGATTAAAGTTCATGTAACAGGCGGTTACAATCTGCCATTACCTGATTTAAAAGGTGACATTCTTGATTCAGCAGATCAGGTAAATACATATGCTATGAAAAGCGGTTTTAATGCAGGTGCTGATGTAAAATACTATCTTGGTAAAAAAAGAAACGTTGGTATTACTTTAGGATTAACATATAATTCCTTCAGTAACAGTTTAGATACAGGATCACTTTCATTAAAAGGTAAATTAAACTCATTTCAGGCTGCTTTAGGTATTGAATATTCTTTCATGCCAAAAGGAAAAACACAGCCTTATTTAGGCGCTGAATTCACTGGTAATTTCTTAAGCGGTGAAGGAACTTCGACTTTCAGTGGTGTTGAAACTAAAAGAACATTAAAATCAGCTTCAAGATTTGGTGTAGCACTTGGCGGAGGTATTGATTTTGCATTCAGCAAGAGCGTTGGAGCAAATATTGGTGTAAAATATCATATTGCTAACTTAATTGGCAAAGAATATGATTCAACATTTACATCCACAACTGAGTACCAGTTAGGTGATAAAGAACATACAATTGGTACAACTACAATTGCTGCTAAAACCATATCTTATTTACAGTTATCAGCTGGTGTTTCATTCTTCTTCAACCAGCCAAAGAAAATGGTTAAAAAATAATTTTCTTTAAATTATAATACTTTAAAAGGGAGTCTTTTCAGACTCCCTTTTTTATTATACCAAATTTGCACATTTTTACCTCATTATGAAAACAATTTTAATAATATTAGCTTTTTCTTTAACAGTTGCAGTAAATGCAAATGTTAAAAACGTTACAAAAGTAAAGACGGTTACTATCAAAACTTACGGTATGCACTGTACGGGCTGTGAAGAAACAGTTGAAACAGAGATAAAAAAACTGGATGGCATAAAATCAGTAAAAGCTGATCATATAAAGAAATCTGTTATAATAAAATATGATGACAAAAAGGTCACATTAGAACAGGTTAAATCAGCTATAACAGCTGCCGGGTATAAGCTTTCAGAACAGTAAATGTACATAATCAAATTATCCCGGCTATAGTTATTTTCAATAATTTAAACGACACATAAATTGAAGAAAATTTTGTTTGCTTCGCTCATTATTATTGGTTTACTTTCTGTAAGTACAGGTTATTCACAGCCAAAATTTGTAATTGGATTTACAGGCGGATATAACCTTCCTTTACCACCGCTTAAAGGTACAATTGATTCAGTTAACAGTGAGACCGGTGAATCATACTGGGTGAAAACAGGCTTTAATCTTGGCGTAACCGGGAAATATGCATTTGATAAAAAAGGAAGGTTCAGGGTAACTCTTGGCGGCGGATACAATAAGTTTTCAGGAGAAGAAACATACTCCCATACAAATGATATTGATTACCATACCAATATGAGTATACTTAATGCAAGCCTAGGTGCTGAATATTCATTTACACCCAGGGAAAAAACGGCACCTTTTATTGGGCTCGAATTCACCGGTAACTTCATCAGCGGAAAAACAGAAGAAACAGTTACTGCTTCATCAACCAATGATCATAATACTATAGGCACAACAACTACAACACTCATTTCAGCAACTCGATTTGGATTTGCTATTGGCGGCGGTGTTGATGTTGCTTTCAACAAAAGTATAGGTGCACTCTTTGGTTTTAAATATAATTTTGCCAATGCCGTAAATAAACAGTATAATTCAACCCCTGGTGCCGGTGAGTACTATCTGAACGATAAAGAGAACGGGTCAGTAAAAGCAAAGAATATTATGTTTTTCCAGATATATCTGGGAGTTTCATTCTACCTGGATCAGCAGAAAAAAAAGTAAATTAAGTTTCTGGTATCAGAACAGAAAGGGTTTACACGGCTTTTTTAATAAAGCTGCAGGATCAAAATTAATAAATTCTGATAATACAATTGTAAAATGCTTTTTTATTTGTTAAATTTAGGCAGCATTTACAGTAAATATTGAAAAATTAATACATATGAAAACGAAACTTATCCTGATAACAGCCCTGGTGTTTCTCTTCACTATTTCAATTGGGTCACAAACCAAATACAGCATTAATATAATCGGCGGTTATTCATTACCGCTTGCAGATCTTAAAGGTGATTTTCCGGATACACTTGGAACATCCATGCTAAACTTCAATAAGTCGAGTACACTTTTAACCAAAAGTGGTTTTAATATAGGTATAATCGGTAAATATTGCGTAGATACTCTTGGTAAAGCTAAGGTAACTGCTGGCTTTAACTACAATTCCTTTTCCGGCAGCAAAGACTACCAGAGAACTTCTGCAACACTGACATACCAGAACAAAGTTAATATTTTTACAATTTCAGCAGGTGCAGAATATGATTTTTTTCCAAAGAAAAAAATTAATCCTTTTATAGGACTGGACTTAGCTGCGAATTTTTTCAGCGGAAATATAACAGCCTCTGGCGATTCAAGCTATACTATCCAGAGAAAAAGTGAATCAAGGTTTGGGGTAATTGCAAACGGTGGAGTGTGTATTCAGTTAAATAAAAGTATAGGAGCAGTAATCGGAGTAAAATATTCACTTACAAACCTAATCGGCAAAAAAACTGATATTGTCACAACCTCTTCTACTATTACTGATACAGAAGAAACGGGGACAACTTCATTTAATGAACTTGGCCTCAATGATGAGGAAAGCTCGAATAATAAATCAAAAGCATTGTATTTTCTCCAGATCTATGCGGGAATTTCATTTAATTTTGGAGATGCCTTAAAATAAAAGTATATATTCTTTATTTATCAAACAAAAGCTTAGATCTTTAAAAAAACAAAGATTTAAGCTTTTTTATTCTTATTACAGGGATGTTTCATTTTTATATATATTTTTACAGTTTTTACGAGTAAATTTGTAATTAAATGTAAATGCAGGAACACAATTAACACCAGAAAGTTAAAATAATAAATGAATTTTATGAAATTATATTTGATAATAATGTGTATTGGGCTGTTTTTTGCTGTAAATACAGCGAAATCTCAGCCAACTGGTACGGTTCAATTTTACGGAGGCTATTCAATACCTTTGGGGGACCTAAAAGGTGAATTTGGCGAAACTTTTGATACATGGACAGGCAACGGAAATCCTGATACTAACACATACTATATGAAATCAGGTATCAGTTATGGGATTTACGTTAAGTTTCCTGTGAAAAGAAGAAGCCCTGTACAGTTAACAGGCGGAATTGGATTTAATGTGTTCAGCAATTCAAAAGTCTATAATGATAATACAGGTGCCGCAGATATTTCTTTAACACAGAGCCACTTAGCAATTGTATTTGGCGGGGAATATAACTTTGCGAAACGAAAGACAAAGATAAATCCTTTTATTGGGGCTGAAGCTATGGTTAATGTAATTGGCGGCAAGCTTTCTATCATTTTCCCGACTGAAACAAAGGATTTTACAATGAATTCTACTATCAGGCTTGGGCTGCAGGTTGGCGGAGGTCTGGATATTGTTGTTCATAACAATATTGGCATAGTTCTTGGTGCAAAATATGCATTTGCTAACCTTGTGGGTAAATCTTACCAGGAAGATTTTGGTACAAAATACAATTTAAGCGATGCCTCACATGATAAGAATGGGTCAAGTTACCCTTCCAAAAACATACAGTACCTGCATATTTACGGCGGTATGTCATTTTATTTTGGCAGATAGATATTACTAATTAATTTATAAAACAATATGAAATTACTGAAATACTTATTACTTGTTTTAATTTTAACTTCTGTATCATACTCACAGTTTGATAAAACTATTTTACAGGTCGGTATTGGTATAATTGAACCAATGGGTTCAACATCAAAAGGCACGTATTATTCAAACTATTCATTAGGCTCAACGAATGTACTGGGTATTGATACCAACTTCATGCGGAATAACTACGGCATGAAGACCGGATTATCATTCTTTGGTAAGGCAAAATTCAATTTCGATAAATATGCAATTACCCGCGGTGTATTGTTTGCAGGCTTTAATACATTCAATACATTTGAACCTTCAAAAAGCGGCAACATTGGTGTAGAAGTTATTAATATTAATAACCAGCTTGATACGGTATTAACAAGTGTTAATTATTCGTACTCTTTTAATTCATTTTCATTCGGTTTAGGTTTTGAGCTTGCACCAACATCGTTTACAAGCAAAGTAAGTCCCTATTTTAACGCAAACCTTGCATTCAACCTGTTTAACGGTAAGCTTTCAAGGACAGAGAACCGTGTTGACAGTGTTACTACAAGCTTTTCTGATTTCAGGATAGGTGTGAATTTTGATGCAGGTATTGAATTCAAGATAAATAAACAGTTCGGCTTAGCTCTTGGTGTAAAATACGATCTTGGTAACCTGCTGCTTAAGAACACCAACAGCGGTGTTGCTGATGCAATTGAATGGGGCAAATCAAATGCTTCGTTGAATGATGAAGAAGGCAGATTTTATTCAACAATATATGGTCCTGTTCTCTCATCAGTTCGCAGAGAAGTATTGAGCAAAAAGAAAGAGATAAACTGGGGTACAATATACTTAGCAGCAAATATATATCTTGATAAGCCTAAAAAAACAGGCAAAGATACAAAGAAAAAGTAATTTTTTTATACATACACTAACCGGGCAAACAGGTTGATAAAGCAAATTGACAGGTACATAATTATTCAGTTTGTAAAGAATTTCCTGTTTGCCCTTTTATGTTTTATATTGATTTTCATACTTGTTGATCTTTTCGAGAACCTTGATAAATTCCTTGATAACAAGCTTACCTTTGGCGCTGTTTTAAACTACTACCTGTACTTTATCCCCGAAATTATAAGGCTGATAACACCAATTGCGGTTTTGCTTGCAACACTTTTTACTGCAGGCAGAATGGTGAACTTCAATGAAATTATAGCTGTAAAAAATGCCGGTATAAGCTTAATGAGGTTCATGATGCCCTTTCTTGCCATGGGACTTGTCATTACAATACTCTCCCTGTACTTCAATAACTGGATCGTACCTGAGGCAAATAAAAAGAAATTCTTTATTGAGCGCAATTACCTTGGCAAGAACAAGAACACAGTGGGCTTAAATAAACTGTATTTCCAGGATTCAAAGAACCAGCTGATACTTATCGACCAGTTCAAAGAAACAGACCTTTCGGCAAACAGGGTATCAATCCAGCTTTATAAGCCTGATTCATTAAGCATGCTGACTAAACGTGTGGATGCGGCTCAGATGAAATGGGATGGCTCTAAGTGGATCCTTTTTAACGTAGCTGAGCGGAATTTTACCCCGGGTAAAGAAGAGCTGAAAAGCTATGACAGCATACCCGTTAGCGGTATTGAGGGACTTAACAAAATTAACCTTGTACCAAGCCAGATAACACGCAAGCAGCTGAAACCGGAGGAAATGAATTACGGGGAGCTGGAGGAATTTATTGTAAGCATGAAAAAAGGCGGGCAGAATACTGACAGGCAGATGGTGGATTTTTATTCAAAGATATCATTCTCTTTTGCAAGCTTCATTATAATCATTTTTGGCATATCAATATCCACCGGTTCAAAAAGAAGGAAAGGTATGGCTTTGCAGTTCGGAATAAGCATACTAGTAAGCTTCATATATCTTGGCTTTATAAAAATATCGCAGTCGTTTGGCTACAACGGCGACCTCAATCCCCTCTTCACCGCCTGGCTTGCAAACATAGCCTTCGCCGGCTTTGGAATGATTAATTTGTATTTTAAGAATTATTGATTTGTCATCCTGAGCGCAACGCCTTAAAGCCGCAGGCTTTGGAGTCGAATAATTACTAATTACAATATTGATGTTGTCATTTACTAAATAAACCTTTACGATAATTATCATACAAATTAATGAGAATGCTCTGTTGCATGAAAAATTAATTCAATAAAAACAGTGAAGCAAAAATTATTGGATTTTATTTTGAAGGCTGTTTGGCAATTTTTGTAAAGCAGAAAGTTTTAACCTTTAACCCCACTTCATCCGCACTATTTACAGATATTATAATATTATTATTATGAAAAACTTGAATAGGCGAAATTTTTTAAAAACTGCTGCAATTGGTATATCTGCTGCTGCAACAGGCAGTAAACCCGTTAAGGCTGCAGATAAACCCCTTTCCGATGACAGAATAGGAATACTTGTTGATACCAATGTTTGTGTCGGCTGCCGTCACTGTGAATTTGCCTGCCGTACAGCCCATAACCTCCCTACCCCTGATCTTGATACATATTCCGATAATTCAGTTTTTAAAGAATACAGACGCCCTGATAACACATCATTAACCGTAGTAAACCAATTTGAAAATAAGAAGAACCCGCTGCTTCCGGTGTTCGTTAAAACACAATGCATGCACTGCGAAAAACCCGCATGTGTATCGGCATGCATTGTTGGTGCATTAACAAAGAATGAGGATGGCAGTGTTACATGGGATAGCGATAAATGTATCGGCTGCCGCTACTGCATGGTAGCATGCCAGTTCCAGGTACCAACATATGACTGGGATAAATCTATAGACCCGCATATAAGGAAATGTGACCTTTGTTATGAAAGGCGCAAAACCGAAAAGCTTCCGGCTTGTGTTGAAATTTGTCCAAGTGAAGCACTGCTATTTGGCAAAAGAAGTGATGTATTGAAAACAGCAAAGAACAGGATAAAAAGAAAGCCTGATGAATATATCAACCATATTTATGGTGAGTATGAAATAGGCGGTACCTCATGGATGTACATTTCAGGAAAGAAATTTGATGAGCTAAAAATGCCTGCGCTGGGAACAGATCCTGCTCCCGGAATATCAGAAGCCATACAGCACGGTATATTTGCTTACTTTGTGCCTCCGGTCACCTTGTATGCACTGCTGGGCACTATGATGTGGATCACAAACAGGAATAAAGAAACCAAGAGTGACGAGAACAAAGAAATAACACCGGATGATAAAGATAAAAAACTATGAAACCTGCACCTGTTAAAATGCGTTTTATTACTCCCCTTGTTTTTATACTCATCTTACTGGCGATGAACGGACTTGTTTTCCTGGCGGTAAGATTCTACAGCGGTCTTGGAGCTGTTACCAATCTTGATAATTACACACCCTGGGGTTTATGGATAGGCGTTGATGTAGCAGCCGGTGTTGCCCTTGCTGCAGGCGGATTTACTTCAGCAGCGCTTGCACATGTTTTTCACAGGGATACATATCACGCAATTGTTCGCCCCGCTTTATTGACTGCCATGCTTGGATATACTTTTGTTGCCTTTGCAGTATGTATAGATATCGGCCGTTTCTATTATATCTGGCACCCGCTTATAATGTGGAACGGGAATTCCGCTTTATTTGAAGTAGGCATATGTGTAATGATATATATGACGGTTCTTTACATTGAATTCCTGCCCATAGTTACAGAACGCTTCATTGGTAAAGTTAATCTTCCCGGTATTTTGAATGGTCTGAATAAACCTGCTGAAAAATTTCTAAAAGCACTGGATAACGGCCTGGCAAAAACGATGTTTGTGTTCATAATTGCCGGTGTTGTGCTCTCTACCCTTCACCAGTCATCACTTGGTACGCTAATGGTAATTGCCGGACACAAGATGCACCCGCTGTGGCAGACACCCGTACTGCCGCTTTTATTCCTGCTATCTGCAATATCCGTCGGCTTCCCGATGATAATGTTTGAATCATTAATTGCCTCACGCAGCTTCAGGCTGAAACCAGAGATGAAAATACTTTCAAGCCTTGGCAGTATGACTGCACCTATACTGGGTATATACTTGGCTTTCAAAATAGGAGATATTTTCATACGGGAAACATTTGCGTATATATTCATTTTTGACCAGACTGCATGGATGTTCATATCTGAGATTGTACTTATAATCATAGCTTTCATAATGTTCCTTTCTAAAAGAACATTGAATTCTCCCGGCAGGCTTTTTACAGCATCATCATTTGTAATTGCCGGTGTACTGCTTAACCGCTTTAATAATTTTATAACAGCATATAAACCATTTTATGACCCAAAGGTATATTATCCTTCTGTTGGAGAAATATCAGTTACAATTGGCTGTATTGCTTTGCTTGTACTTATCTACAGGTTTATTGTAATATACTTCCCGGTTATAAGCCAGGAAAATATTAACAATACCGGAACCGGCAAAGTTTAAAACTTGAGGGTCCATAATTTGTTTATCTAAATAAATACAGGGATTAAGAATGAAAAAAATATTT
>CAZOAP010000134.1:0-9080 GCA_964577645.1 uncultured Ignavibacteriales bacterium | reverse complement strand
GGAATAGAGCAAAATAATTTTATTTTGGCAAAGTTGCAATTTATATAAATTAAGTATGATAATATCATAAAAAAAGCCCCCGGTCATAAATGACCGGGGACCGGGGGGTAGAGCATGATGATAAATTATACCGATGAAACAATTATTTTGTAATGACCATTTTCTTTGTATCTGTAAAGTTTCCCGTTTCAACACGGTAAAAATAAATTCCGCTTGAGTACGCCGAAGCGTTCCACTCAAATTCATACTGACCCGCAGGAAGATCTTCATTAACAAGCTCTTCTATTTTGCTGCCAAGAATATCATATACATCGAGGGTTACTTTTTGTGATGCAATGTTATCAAATTTTATTTTTGTAATAGGATTAAACGGGTTTGGAAAGTTGTTGTATAGTTTATACTGTTCCGGAACTTCTGCACTAACAGGTTCAATACCGGTGAATGTACCCGTTGTAAAACGGAAAGTTGTTGAGTATGGCGTTGTGAGTATAATTGAATTCAAAAGTATAGATGCATTTACACGCCAGTAATATTGAGTATTTGATGTCAATAAACCCTGCGGAATGCTTATACTATCAGCTGTTATTCCGGAGCTATCAAGTATAGTTGTGTTAAAATTCTGATTTGTTGATACCTGCAGCCTGAAAGAAGACAGGTTGCCTAATATAATTACTATATTCCATTTTAGAATTGGTGTCAGTGGTATGTTTACAGCATTGTTAACTGGTGAAACAGGAACCGGAGGAAGCGGTAATAATTGTGAGTTAGCTGCAGCAGTAGTTACAAATATGATCATTAAAGCTTTGAATAAAGTTCGCATTTTATCTTTCTAATTATATATATTTATTTGATGTTACAAAATTACTTTTAAACCTTACCTGCAATATTACCTGAAATTTTTTAAATCATTTATTTTTATAAGCTTAACTACCCTGAAAATACCTTATCAACGGTATCATACAAAAAACAGAAATCTTTTAATACTGTAAGATGTTTAAATTAAAAGCAGTTATAAGGAACATTTCGGGATAAATTAAGTAAGTTCAATAAAGAGAATAAATATTTAGTTTTGCATATATGACATTTTTAAATCCATTATTATTATGGGGATTGGCAGCGGTATCGATTCCCATTCTCATCCATATATTTAACCTCAAACGGACAAAGAAGATCGAGTTCTCGACCTTAATGTTCCTGAAGGAAATCCAGCAGTCAAAATACAAGAAGATAAAGCTGAAACAGCTTCTTATCCTTTTGTGCAGAATTGCGTTTATAATATTCCTTGTGATGATGGCAGCAAAACCGTTTGATAATGGATTTTTAGGTACACCCGGTGATAAAGCAAAAAGCTCTGTGCTTTTGATTCTTGACGACTCATTCAGCATGCAGTCACGTGATAAGAATGGCAATGATTTTGAAAATGCGAAGAAGAAGCTTTCTGAAACGATAGATGCACTTGGAGAAAATGATGAGATATACTTTACAACTGTATCAGCAATTGATAAGCCCTATTCATCAATGCCTGTAAAAGACCCGGCAAAGCTGAAAGATACTCTCTCACAGCTTAAGACTTCTGAAATATCACGTGATATGAATGAAGTCATGTATTACGCTGAAAGTATTTTGAATTCTGCAGCACATACACATAAGGAAATATATTTATTCACCGACGGCCAGAAGTCATTTATCCAAAATGAAATAATTTCCGGCAGCAGGTTCAGGGATAATGAAAATGTTCACATGAATTTTATTCTGACAGGCACAAGGCAGGCAAATAATATTTCATTAGATACGCTGAACACTGTTTCAAAGATATTTGAAAAACAAAGACCCGTAAAAATAAAAGCCCTTGTAAACAATCATAATAACTTTAACTCCGCCAATAAAAGTGTAATACTTACAATGGGCAGCTACAAAGAGGAAAAAGTTATTGATGTACCTGCAAACTCCACAGTTGAAGCTGAATTTATCGTGAAGCCTGAAAACACTGGCTTTGCTTCAGGCAGTGTAGAGCTTGTACAGAATGATATATCAGATGATGAAATATCAGGTGATAACAAGCAGTATTTTTCTTTTTATGTACCAAAGGAAGTGAATGTGCTGATAGCATCAGGCTCGCCCCTGGATGCAGAATATATAAAGCTTGTATTAAGCTCAACCAGGGAGATATCCCCCCTTCAAGAGCAATCAACTTACTTTAATATTAAGGAGATAAGCTCAAATGATATTTCTGGCGAAGATCTTGCGAAATATAATTCAGTTGTAATAATTAATAAGAACCGCTTCAGCTCTAATGAATCTGCAAAGCTAAGGGAATATATTGAAAGCGGCGGCGGAGCAGTTATTTATCCGGGAAGCAATATGGATATTGAAAATTACAATAATGAATTAATGAAGCAAATGGACCTGCCTTATATCGGTTCACGATTTACATCAAACACACCCGTAAAATTTGATAAAATTGATTTTGATAATCCGGTGTTTGAAGGCATATTCAAAAAAGAATCAGATAAGAACAGCCTTGTATTTGAATCACCTGATATTACCTCAGGCATATCTTTAGGCGGCGGAAATAACTCCTCAATTGCAGTAACACTTATGAACGGTTCAAACTTCATGGCGGAGTACTCAAAAGGTAAAGGCAAGGTTATAATGTTTGCAGTCGCTCCGGATATGTCTAACTCAAACTTCCCAACTAAGAATTTATTTTCACCGGTAACAATAAGGAGCATATTATACACGGCTAATGTGAACGGACTAAAACCGGGCATTGCAGGCAGGGATTATTTCATAGAGCCCGGCAAATTCAATTTGAAAAGTGATACTTTAATACTCAGCTCCATGATAAAAGATGATATTGCTAAGAAAATTGTATTGAACAGCAAAGATGGTTTAATGAATATCGGCAGTTATCTTACAGGTGTGTCAAATTATAATATAACTAATGCAGGCATAGAACTTTTTACTGTTCCTGTAAATTTCAGTAAAGGCGAATCATTGACACAAAGGCTCGGTTCAAAAGAAATTAAAGAATATGTACTGAGCGGCTATAAGCTTGAAGCAAATATCATTTCGCCTGATGAACAATTAACTGCATCTATACTTGATCTTAGAATTGGCAGAGACCTTTGGCTGTATTTTCTGATAATTGCAGTTATATTCCTGATAATTGAGTATTTACTGGCAAGATCAATTATAAGAAATAAGTAAATTTTTTAAAAAAGTAATTAAATTTAATCTTTTTAATAAGTTTTTTTTTGAGTATATTTAAGTCCTTAAAAATAAGGCGATTACAAGAATAATATAAAATAAGAGGAGAATTCATCACATGAGATCCGTGAAAGTTTTATCTGTATTTTTGATCTTATCAGCAGTTTTATTTTACTTCGGAGGCTGCAGCACAGCAGAACAGACCACAGCAAAGCTTGCTTACCAGCAGGGCGATTATAAAAAAGCCGAAGAAGAATTCATGAAGGAAACAAAACAAAACCCAACAAATGAAGAAGCATGGTTCTATTTAGCAATGTCAAGAGCACAGCAGAACAAATCTGACGGCGTAAAAGAAGCTATTGACCAGTACAGAAAGCTTGGCAAAAATACTTTTGCAACAGAGCTTACCGAAGCATGGGGTACCATGTATGACAGAGGCTACAAACAATATGAAGACGGCGAAAAACTTGCAAAGACTGGTAAAGATACAGAAGCAGTAAAGAAATTCCAGGATGCACTTGTAAACTTTGATATAGCTTATGCATTGCAGCCTGATAGCGCATTTGTTAAGGATAATGTTTCCGCATTGAACGGCAGAATAAACACTATCCTTGTAAAGCCGACAATTGATAAAGGTGTTGAGCTTGAAAAGAACGGTGATTTTGGAGGAGCGATAAGTGAGTACAACAACGGTTTAACAAAAGTATCAAAAGGCTCAGGAGCATATGAAGTTATTATATATAATATCAGCCTTGCTAACCTTAAATGGGGTGAAAAGCTCAGAGAAACTAACCCTGACGATGCATCATATAAAGATAAATATAATGCAGCATTACCATACTTAGAAGAGCTTACCTCCTCAAAGGATAAAGATAACAAGCTTAACGCATATGAGCTTCTTATCCAGGTTTACGCTAATCTTGGCATGAACGATAAAGCACAGGATGCAATTAAAATGCGTGACCAGCTTAAATCAGAAGGCAAATAAATAATGGAGCAGAACATTCCCGTTAAACAGGTAAATCAAAGTTCAGGTTCATCCAAATGGTTTTGGGGGATCTTTCTTAGCCTGTTAATTATGGGAATGATATTTGTTGCAGTAAGTTTTTTAGTGTTCGCTTCCGCCATTAAACGTGACGGAGGCGAATATATTTCCGGCGGCAACGGGGATAAAATTGCAATTGTTGAGTTAAACGATGTAATTGTAACTTCAGAAAAAACCGTTGGAGAAATAAAACGCTTCCGCGAGGATAAATCGATCAAAGCTATTATCCTCAGGGTTAACACTCCCGGCGGCGGTGTAGCTGCTTCACAGGAAATATATGAAGAGGTTAAGAAGACACGTGATTCAGGTAAGATAATTGTTGTATCGATGGGTTCAATTGCAGCATCAGGCGGTTATTATATTTCAATGGGCTCAAGCCTTATAATAGCTAACCCCGGTACACTGACAGGAAGCATTGGTGTTATAGCGCAGTTCATGAGCATAAAAGATCTTGCTGATAAGCTTGGTATAACACAAACAACTATTAAGAGCGGTAATTTAAAGGATGCAGGCAGTCCCTTCCGCCAGATGAATGATTCAGATAAGGCATATTTCCAGGATGTTGTTGATAACAGCTTCGGCCAGTTCCTTGAAGTAGTTTCAAAGGAACGGAAAATGGATATGGAAACACTTAAGAAATATGCAAACGGCAGGGTCTTTACCGGTCTGCAGGCAAAGGAGTATGGTTTAATTGATTCGCTCGGTACATTTGAAGATGCTATCAGGATAACATCCAAAATGGCAGGCATTGAAGGTGAACCTAGGATTGTAAGGGAGAAAAAGAAATTTTCTTTCTTTGAAGAGCTGTTGGGCTCAAAGATTGAGGATGTTACATCAATAAAGAATAAGCTTTTTGATGAACCGATCCTGCAGTACAAGTTTCAGCCGTAACCACAGGGTATAGAAAAAATATAATTTAAATATTATTATTTTTAATTTATGACAAGAGCAGACATAGCTAACAAAATTGCAAATGCAACCGGTTTAAGCAAAGTAGAAACAGAAACTGTAGTTGAAGGTTTCATACTCTGCGTTATTGATGCATTGAAGGAGCAGGAAAGCATTGAAATAAGGGGTTTTGGCACTTTTAAGGTTAAGGAGCGCAAGCCCAGGATAGCACGTAATCCCAAAACAGGCGCGAAGGTTGAGCTTGGCAGAAGGTTCGTCCCCATGTTCAAGGTTTCAAAGGAATTCAAAAAGACAGTGAATGACTCACTGCTTGAAAAGTATAATGAAAAGTAATAATTAATAATAACAATAAAAAAGCAAGGAGCAATTAATGCCAAGCGGTAAAAAGAGAAAACGCCATAAAATGGCTACTCACAAGAGAAAAAAGAGACTGAGAAAGAACAGACATAAAAAGAAGGTAAGGTAGTTAAAGAAGTTGAAGGTTTTTAAAGTAGAAAGTTATAAAGGATTATATTTCGGGCTACAATAAAGACTAAAGTTTTTTGATGAAATTTGAAAGCATCTTTGAAATCACAACAGATAAATCAAAGATGCTTTTGCTTTTTTCAGAGTTTATATATTTTAATTCTTCAGCAAGGTAAAGCATACTTCTTACTTCCCCGCAGCTTCCTTTTGCCATGTACAAAAATTGTTTAAACTCCTTATTTGTCTGTCTCTCAAAACCTTCAGCGATATTGTTCATAACAGATACACTTGCTCTTAATATCTGGTTCCTGAAACCATAATCATTGTTTCCATCCATTTCTTTATATAACAACAATGTCATTTCCTTTGCATTCTTCCAGGCATTTATGTCTTCAAATCTTTCAATAGGCATACTTAATAGTTTTAAGTTTAACTTTTAAATTTCTACAAAGAAAGAACCGATACACCTTACAACTTTATAACCTTATAACTTTCAACTATCTCCTTACCTGATAGTTCGGTGCTTCTTTGGTCACAATAACATCATGCGGGTGTGATTCCTTTAATCCTGCATTGGTTATTTCTATGAACTTAGCGTTCTTCTGTAATTCAGCTATTGTTCCGCAGCCGCAATAACCCATCGCTGCTCTAAGACCGCCAACCATCTGGTAGATCACGTCGCTCAAGGGTCCTTTGTAAGGAACCCTGCCTTCGATACCTTCCGGTACAAGCTTGCTCAATTCTGATTCAGGGTCCTGGAAGTATCTATCTCCGCTGCCGGCCTTCATAGCTTCAAGCGAACCCATTCCCCTGTACATTTTAAATACCCTTCCTTCATACAGTACTTTCTCGCCGGGTGATTCCTCAGTGCCCGCAAGCAATCCGCCTACCATAATGCAATCAGCACCTGCAGCAATAGCTTTGGGTATATCACCTGTTTGCTTAATACCTCCATCAGAAATAATAGGTATTTTATACTTTGCTGCTGCTGATACAGCGTTGAATACAGCTGTTATCTGCGGCATACCCACACCTGCTACAACTCTTGTTGTACAGATTGAACCTGCGCCAATTCCGACCTTAACTGCATCTACATCGGCTTTTATAAGATCAAGCGTACCTTCGGCTGTTGCAACGTTTCCTGCTATTACATCTATATCAAATTTTTTCTTTATCTCTTTAACAATATTTATAACACCGGCTGAGTGTCCGTGAGCTGTATCAACAACCACTACATCAACGCTGGCTTTTACAAGTGCTGCGACCCTATCAAGTGTATCAGCCGCAATTCCCACTGCAGCTCCGCAAATAAGCCTGCCGTGTGAATCTTTTGCTGCAAACGGGTGTTTCTTTCTTTTGATTATATCCTTAAAGGTAATAAGTCCTTTTATCTTTCCGTTCTTATCAACAACGGGAAGCTTTTCAACTTTGTATTTCTGCAGGATTCGCTCTGCCTGTTCAAGTGTTGTGCCGACAGGTGCGGTAACAAGGTTTTCCTTTGTCATCAGCTCTGAGACTTTCGTGTTCTGGTTTGGTTCAAACCTTAAGTCACGGTTTGTAAGTACACCGATAAGCTCATTGTTATCGTTGATAATGGGGAAACCCGAAATTTTATAACGCTCCATTAAACGGTTTGCATCACCAACGGTCTGGTTGACCTTAAGAGTAATAGGATCAAGTATCATCCCGCTCTCACTTCTTTTTACCCTGTCTACTTCAGATGCCTGCTTTTCTATTGACATGTTCTTATGCAGAATGCCGATACCGCCTTCGCGTGCCATAGCAATAGCAAGCTCAGATTCAGTGACTGTATCCATAGCCGCCGAAAGAATGGGGGTATTTAAAGTGATGTTTCTTGTTAACCTGGAGGAAATATTTACGTCCCTGGGTAAGACCTTTGATTTTGCGGGAACGAGCAAAATATCATCAAAGGTAATTGCTTTTGTGATTATTTTTTGTTGTGCCATAGCAAATATAGCAAAAAAATGTTTAAAATAAAAATCCATACTTTTGGGTATAAATTATCATACTACAGAAATGGCCCGATGAATAAAAATAATTTATTCAAAAGAAGAAAATGGATTCTTCTCTGCGCTCAGAATGACATCATATGACCATATGATAATTATCTCACTTTTTTTACAATTTATAATAACTATTTTTGTATAATATGGATGCATTCTTAATTCACAGATTACAGTTTGCGTTTACGATAATGTTCCATTATCTTTTTCCCCAGCTCACAATGGGGCTTGCCCTTTTAATAGTAATTTTAAAATTCCGGGCTTTACGCACTAAAGATGAATCGTATAATAAATCCGCCAGGTTCTGGGCTAAGATATTTGCGCTTAATTTTGCAATGGGTGTAGTTACAGGTATTCCAATGGAATTCCAGTTCGGCACAAACTGGGCAAGGTTTTCAACATTTGCCGGAGGTGTAATTGGACAAACACTTGCAATGGAAGGTCTCTATGCATTCTTTCTTGAGTCCAGCTTCCTTGGATTATTTTTATTTGCAGAAAAAAAGCTCGGGCCAAAGCTGCATTTTTTAAGTGCGGTATTGGTGTTCCTCGGCTCATGGGTTTCAGGACTTTTTATTATCGCAACAAATGCATGGATGCAGAATCCTGTGGGTTTTCAGCAGCTGCCAGACGGCTCATTCCAGCTGGCTGATTTCGGTGCACTCTTCACAAACCCGTGGCTTTTCTGGCAGTATGTACATAACATGAGCGGTGCAGTTGTTACTGCTGCATTTGTGATGTGTTCAGTAGGAGCTTACTATGTGCTGGCTGATAAAAATGCTGAATACGGAAAAAAGTTTTTAAAAACCGGTATTATAGTCGGCGTAATTGTTTCAATTTTCCAGGCATTCCCAAGCGGTGACGGCCAGGGAAAGAATGTTGCTTTATACCAGCCGGTAACACTTGCAGCTATGGAAGGATTATTTGAGACTGAGCATGGTGCCGGTCTGACAATTATCGGTCAGCCGGATATGGAAAAATTAAGGCTTGATAATCCTATCATTGTACCAAATATGCTCAGCTTTTTAACTTATAACAGGTGGAAAGCTGAAGTAAAAGGACTCAATGAATATCCGCGTGAGCTGTGGCCGGATAATATTCCATTACTATATTACGGTTATCATATAATGGTTGGTCTTGGTACAATATTTATAGGGATAATGTCACTGGGTGTATTTTTATTATGGAGGAAGAAAGTGTTCCAGTCAAGATGGTTTTTGTGGATACTCATGCTTAGCTTCCCCTTCCCCTACATAGCAAACACTGCAGGCTGGATGACCGCTGAGCTTGGCAGGCAGCCATGGCTGATTTATGGTTTACTAAAAACAGCTGATGGGTTTTCTAGTAATGTAAGCTCAGGCAACGCACTTTTTACATTGCTTGGCTTTGCGGGGATTTATCTTATGGTTGGATTACTTTTTATAATTCTT
>CAZOAP010000133.1:2414-9098 GCA_964577645.1 uncultured Ignavibacteriales bacterium | reverse complement strand
GGATGGTAATATAACAAATGGATTAATTTTTTCCCTGTTCAGATTCTTTAGTAACATTAATAAAGTCAATTCAGCCCCATTAATATAAGGAGAGTGCGAAATGAACAGAATATTTAGTTTATCTTTTGTCAAAATATTGGTTATAATTGAAGAATTAACTAATAAAGTATTTCTTGAGATTAGTATAATTTAACCTGCTGAATAATTTTCCACCATTCTTTCTAGCAACATTATATATTTCAACTGCCTGTTTTTTGATATTTTTTCTTGTCAATGTTTCAGGGTAATCCCGGTAGAATGATAAGTTACAATCAATAAATAAAGGATTAGCATACTTCAGCATTTTAATGAAAAGTTCGTAATCAAAAACCAGTTTTAAATCTTCATTTAATGGACCTACTTTATCAAATATTTTTTTCCTGAAAAATGATGAAGGTTGTCTTATAACATCAGCATTTTGATTTAACAAATAATTCAAGTTAAATTTTTCAGTCTTATCAACATGCAGAACTCTTTTTTGTTTATCAACAACCGTTAGATTACCGAAAATTATATCTATTTCAGGGTTATTTGCAAATATTTCAGATATTTTTGCAAATACTCCTTTATCATAATAATCATCTGAATTCAGCCAGCTTAATATATCACCATTTGCCATTCTAAAACCTTTATTAATAGCATTTGCAGGTCCAAAATCTTTTTCAGATACCCATTTTAAATGATGATATTTCTTCAGAATATTGATAGTATCATCTGTTGAAACAGCATCAATAATTATATGTTCATAATCATCATAGTTTTGTTCTATTACAGATTTTATAGTATCTTCAATAAAATCCCCATGCTGAAATGAAGGTGTAATAACAGAAAACTTTAATTTCATAAACAGAAATAAGTCAAACTTTTAAAAATGATAGTTTTTTATTTAGAAAATTTAAGATATATTTTAATTGTGAATTGAAAATAATTATATATATGGCCGAGAATAATATTAATATGTAGTTAAAATATTCCGAGTAGTAGTAAACTGCTAAAACCTGGATAATAATAATAATATTAAGCTTAAATATTTCTAGTATTTCAGTATTCTTCAAATATTTAATTATCTCAAAACCAAGTGTAATTTTTAGATACCTGAACACTATGAAAATACTAATTACCGACGAGAAATAGAAACTAAATATTCCTAGGTAACTGTTAAAAATGCTTAAGGTAAAATAAAGCATTCCAGATGTTATTAATACATTCAAAGATTGTATTACCAGGAGCCTCTTCCCATTTCCTTCTACCCAAAAAACCATATATGCACTGCCTGCAAAATTTATCAATGAATATGTAGGCATGAATATCAGCATAATTACCATAGCATCATAATAATGAAACCAATAGAATACAAAAAAACATAATAGAGGATTCACAATACCATAGAATAAAACAGAAAATCTGTTGGCTAATTGGGAATAGACATATAAATTATTATTAACAAAATCAGCTAATTTGTTTTCTGCAAAAGCTTCACTAAGTTTATTTAATAATCCTTTTTGGGCAGAGTAAATCATACCATTAGAGATATCAATAATTCTTTTAGCGGTCTCATAATAAGTTACATAGCTTAAGGTTAAAAATTTTCCGATTGAAAACTTCATCAATACATCAATAAAACTGCCGATCAAAAAGGAAAGCTGTATATTAATACTATGTGTCATATTCTTTCTTAATACCTTAAGGCTAAAAAAACGAAATCCAGGCCTGATAAATTTGAATTTATTCATAAGTACAGCTGATAATACAACCATAGTAAGTCCTGCATTAAGTACAATAACTAAAGCCAGGTCAAAAAGCGTTAAATGATAAATATACAGGATCAGCATAGAAAGAGTATTCAAACAAGCAAGTATAAGATTTGTTTTGGATAACAGTACGAATTCCGCGAAACCTTCAAACACTTTTACTATATAAGAAGAAATGAAACATTCAATAAAATAAATATCTTATCTTTATCCAAGACATTGCCGCTTGGAAATAAAGTATTGTTTCTTAAAAAATATATATAATAAACCGAAAAAACAGAGAATAATATCAAACTTAATATTATAAATATGAATATAAAAGTAAAGATTAAAACATTTATTTCAAATTCATCATAATTCTTTTTGTATTCTGCTATTTGTTTTACAGTAGAAACTCCGAATCCAAAATCAAGATTACTGCCTATACCAAAAATGACATTAAGAATTAAGAAAGCTCCATATAATTCTGTACCAAATGTCTTAACATTTAAAGTAAAATTAACAAATCCCAGTATAGAGAGAATAACGAATAAAGACGAATTCCATAAAGCATTTATTTTATCGGTTCTTGATAACATTAATTAGTTTGATTTTATTAAAAACTGAAGCGGAAAGAATATGTTATCAATTTAAAATTCATTATCATTTAATAGATGAAACATTCGTTCATATTTTTTTGGAACAAAGCATCCACCTGGAGAATTTTACCATCAATTGGGCTATACATCTGGTCCAGGTTTCCCAAATATTCAAAATTATATTTTTTTAAATGACTGTATATTTCGTCAAAATTAGGTTCATTATCATATAATTTAATTATGGAAGTTTCAACCAGCAATAATCCTTTAAAATTTTCGAAAAATGCTGAAGCTCCATGAAAAACTTCCATTTCATATCCCTGAACGTCGATTTTTAAAAGAACAGGCACTATAATATTAATTCCAGATATTACATTATCTAGGGTTTTTTTATTTACTTTTATTTCTCTGGTATTTGCTGTTCCGGGAAAGTTTTTTTTATGAGAGTCTCCCACCTGTAAGAATGATGACGAAGCCATGAAGTCATTCAGAAAAAAGGTACTTTCTTTATTTTCACTTCCAATTGCAAAATTATAAGGTATAATATTATTTATATTTTTTGAAATATCAGTTAGCTTTTTAAAACATTCAGGAATAGGCTCAAATGAATGTATTTCTGCATTTGGGAATACTGAATGAATAAATTCTGCAAATTGACCATTATTAGCACCAATATCCAGTACAGTATTAATTTTTATCTTTTTTAACCAAATGATATTATTGTTTAATAAAAAACCATTGTATATTTTTTTAATATCATAGCCTAACTTATGTATTATTTTCTTAAATATTTTTTTCATAATTCGTTGTTGAATTTATATTTAAGATATACATAATTACCGATAATTATCCCAAACATTATATGCATCAAATACGCATTATGTCCATATGTAAAAGCCCCTGAATAAATACTATTTACTATAATGAAAAATGCAATGATATTAAGGACATATGAGTTTAAAACCTCATTATCAGTTTTAGAAATATTTATTGACTTAAAGCTATAATAAAAGATCAATATAAAATAAGATATAAAAACAATAAAACCTATCAATCCTGTTTCCACTAATATGCTCAAAAGGGTTGAGTGAGGATCAAGGCCATATACATAATCAAAATATATTTCCTCAGGCCATACGTTATATTTTTCAGAGACTTTGTGGAACATAAAATATCCAATACCCCAAACCGGGTTTTGCTGAAATGCATTCACAGCAACAGTCCATATCATCAATCGTGTTTCAAAACTGTTACTTGCAGCAACTGTACCTGACTGAAAGGTTTCGACATTACTTTTATCCAAGTCTCCAAATCTATCCACAATTAGATCAGATACTCCAAACGCAAAAAAAGCTGCTAATACTATTAAAGAAACAAAAATTATTTTTACAATAGATGAAGTTATCTTAATATATACAAATCTATTCTTAAAGAAAATCAGAACCAAACCATAAACTATAGATAATGCTAAACCAAACCATGCAAATCTTGATTGTGTTGTAATTAGTGTGATCAATAATATCACAGAAGGTACTATAATTCGAATATTATATCTGCCTATTAAAAAATATTTGAAAAATGCAATTATTAAGCTGCAAACTAACATATCAGGAATTCCGGGTCCGGATATTCCATACGATCTTAAATTCCCGGTTGCAATAATATTAATAATAATAATAAAGGAATAGAATGACAGTATATAAAAATATAAATCCAGATAACGCTCTACATTTTCACTGTTCTTTACAAGTCTGAAAACTATATATGAAGTAAATATATATGTAAAAAACATAAATGCATAATACTTACTTAGAGTTGAGGAATGCGGTGTGAAATTGGACGATAAGAATATAACTGCTACTAATAGAATTCCGGTAAGTAATAATATAAATGGTAATTTGTAATTATTGAATCTATTGCTTTTGTTGCTTAATATATAGTACAGCATCAGTGAATATGAAACAAGATTTACCAACTGAACCCTAAGAGTTGCATCGATATAATAACTGATGAAAAGACTAAATATAAGGTAAGTTATTATATTTTTATTGAACGAAAATATGTAAAAGATTACAAAGGGCAACGAATATAATAAAGCTGCAAACCTAACTTCTACAGCAAGATAATAACTGCTGACAGCAAGTAGCAGCAATACAATGAAATAAAAAAAAATTTCAGATTTTTTATTATATGCAATTGGAAAGTTATATGGCATTCTTATTCTTTAACAAAAAGATTGCATTCTTTATTTTCATTTCATATAATATTACGAGTACGGACATAAAGAACAATGACCCAAATAAAGTAACAATAACCATAGTTAACCTTTTTGGCTTTTCTTTTCTTTCTGCAACATATGGTTTTTCCAGAACCAGTATACTTGGCGTTTCCCTTTTTTCCTCAATTTTTGCCTGCTCATACAAAGGCATGATAAAAGATAATATTTTGGTCTGAATTTCAATTTCTCTTTGCAACCTTAAATATGACATAGCAATAATGGGAGAATTGCCTAATCTTAAGAAATCATTCAAATCTGTAGATGTTTCAATTCCATTTATTTTACTTCTAAGTGAATTAACTTTTGCTTCCTGTAATTTCACTTCGGGTTGATCACTGCTTAACATTTGTTTAATTACATCCAGCTTTACTTCTTCAGCTTTTAATTCAGCTTCTAAAGTAAAAACAGATTGAGCAGAAGCCTTTATTTGAAGGTCAGGGGCTATACCATAAATTTGTTGAAATGCTTTTAGAGTATCTTCTGCTTTTGCTAAATCATTTTTTGACTGTATATACCGGTTTTCAATAAATTCCCTGTTATTCTTAGCATTTGTAATGCTTAATTCGATATTTATTTTATTCAATTCTTCAAGCAAAAATTCAACCATCTCCTTTGCAAATTCTTTATTCTTATCATATACTCCTAATTTTAACAAACCGGACTGCTTATCAATATCTACAATAATTCGATTCTTCCGGAAATCTTTTATGGCATCTTCAATATATTTAAACTCATCACGATCCATAAGACCAAATTTTATGATCAATGGTTCAATGCATCTGCGGCTTGTCAGAATTTCCTGGTAAAGTGACAGTTCTTTTGTAGATTTTCCTCCACCAGCAAGATCTTCTAAACCTCCAAGATCAGGAAGGTTATCCAGCCCCATAAGTCCTAATGAGCCCTTAGAACTGCTTTTTATAGTTGCTGTTGAGAAAAATATTAAATCAAAAACAAAAAAATACAGGATAATTGAAATTAGTACTGAAATTAATGTCACGCTTAATATTAATTTCTTATACTTCAATAAAATAATTAAATAATCAATTATTTCATTTTTTTCATTATTAACTTCGATTTGCGAACCTTCCAAAATTTTCCTCTTTATTTCTGTGATTGTATTACTAATAATGTTAATGTAATAACGCTTACTATTACACCGGCTACCTTTGAAATAAGATCAATATCATATGCAAAATCCCGCTTTATAACCCTTGGTACATAGACAAAATCACTAGATTGAATAACAGCCTCATCCTTTTCGAGCCATTCACGGGTTTTGAATTTTATTACCCTTACTTCATCTTCGTCAGCCCTTTCTCCATAGCCTCCAGCTGCATCAATATAGTATTGTGCATCAGCTCCTTCCTTATAAGGAACAAAACCCGGCCGGTTTACCTGGCCATATACATAAATTTCCTTACTGTTATCAGCAATATATATAATATCTCCATCTTTTAATGTAATATCCTGTGAATTATCGCCATTTGCAAGTTTATCAAAATCTACATTAACTCTGCCTATTTTGTATAGCAGGTCCTGATCAAAACTCTCTTTCTCTTCCTTATTTGAAACAATATCATTCAGTCTTCGAGTATACACATTTTCCAGTGTATCACGGTTTTTTGTCTGTATAAAAAAAGTATCAATTTTTCTGTACACTTCTGAATTAGGTAAATAAGAATTAGGAAGCAGACCCCCGGATTCATTAATAATATCTGATAATTTTGTAGTATTGAGGGTTATTGGATAATTACCGGGTCTTACAACCTGTCCCAAAACCAATACTTTGAAATCCCTTCTTTGTTCAGAATATGCATTTACATAGATCCTGTCATTTGCCTCTAATTTTAGCGTCTTATTATCTTCATACTTAACAATCATTTTTTCCATTTTTGTAGCTGAAGCATCCATACGCGAAATTGTAATACTATCCATGTTTGCAACTGATGTCACTCCCCTTGAAAGCTGCATTGCAGTTTCAAGGTCATCACCTTCAATATATTCAAATATTCCCGGAAACTGAACTGCACCCTGAATG
>CAZOAP010000133.1:0-2404 GCA_964577645.1 uncultured Ignavibacteriales bacterium | reverse complement strand
AAGAAATTTTCCTTCCCAGTCATATTTTTGTAATACCAGCACATCACCTTCACGCAAAAACGGATTATATCTTTCATCTTGTGTTGCAAAATATTTGTAAAGATCAATTCTTTGCTGTCCACCATTTTTACGTTTTAAAATGATATTTCTTAAGCTGAACAAACTACGTTCAAAAGGCTGTGTTCCGGATTTTGAAAGAGATAAGCTATCACTGAAAATAAATGAGATAATAGAACTTGCTCTCATGATCGCTGATGTTGGATATTGTCCCTGGCCAACTCCGGAAACTGTTATAACAAATCTCCTTGGAGATACCAGTGTTAAAGTAATTTCGGCAGAAATAAATCTCTTTTTTACAGCAGCAATTACCCTGCTTTTTGCTTCACTTAATGTCAAGCCGGAAACTGCAACTTCTCCAACAGATGGGTTTATTAAAGAACCTTCAGGACTTACAGAAATTGGCAAAGGCGTGTTAACGACTCCCCATATTCCAAGACTGAAAATATCATTTGGACCGACAATATATTTATTAGCATCAATTGCACCTTCAAGTAATTGATCATTATAGATAGTATTGGTTGACGCAGTAGGTTCAATTTGTTTCAGTATATCCATATTTTGAATATCCATCTTTGATGTATTCAAATTTAATTCCATCTGCTTCATAGAATTATTTTGGCTTGGATTTTTATCGTTGGTGTTTCCCTGAGAAAAGAGAATACAATTTAAAAATCCAACTAAAAGAATAATTCTGATAAATGTTTTAATTCTCATATTTTATAATTTAAACTTTTTCTTAATATCGTTTAAGATATCATCTGTTTTATTTTCGCCAAAAGTTTCTGTATATATTCGGAGCAAAGGTTCTGTACCTGATGCTCTTACCAGAAGCCAGCCATTATCAAATAAAAGCTTGCAGCCGTCAAGTGTATCAATCCCAACTACCTTTATACCTGCAACTTCTTTTAACCCTTTAGCCTGCTCTATCAGTTCCGATTTCAATTCATTGCTGGATAAATGCTGATCTATCCTTTTATAATAAAACTTACCGTATTTATTCTCTATTTCAGCAATAAGATCACTCAACTTCTTCTTTTTTACAGCAAGCATTTCACAGAACATCATACCATTGAATATGCCGTCCCTTTCAGGTAAATGGTGTTTTAAGCCAATACCGCCGCTTTCTTCGGCACCAATCAGTATATCTTCCTTTATCATTAATTCAGATATATATTTAAAACCTATAGGAACTGTATACAACTTGATGCCTGATTCATCACATATCTTTTTAATCAGCTCGCTCGATGAAAATCCCCTTACAACTCCGCCTGTCATCTTCTTTTCTTTAAGCATATATGTCAGCAAAAGCGCAAATGTCTTTTGCGCATCAACAAATTCACCATGTTCATCAAATATAGCAATTCTGTCAGCATCACCATCTGTGACAATACCTATATCATAATTTCCATTTTTTATTTCAGCCGAGATCAATGAAAGGTTTTTCTGAACAGGCTCCGGACTTGAACCGCCAAATGAAGGATTAACTTCACTCCGCAAAGCTTTGATATTGATCAAACCGTCCATCATCCCCTGTCCTGAACCATACATAGCATCATAGATTATCTTTATTTCGGAATCCTTGATCTTGCCTGTTTCTATATTATTTTTCAGGGTATTGATGTAATAATCTCTTCCCTTTATATATTCAATATTTCCTGCATTCAAGAGCTCATCAAACAACTTTTCACCATAACTAAAGCTGCGGTTTTCATTCAGTACTTTTTCGATGACATTTAAATGCACAGGTCCCATCGAACCGCCGAATTCATCCTTAAGTTTAAAACCGTTATACTTAGCAGGGTTATGAGATGATGTTATCATAACACCATATGCCAGGTTTTTATCCCTGCTTAACAATGATACTGTGGGTGTGGTTACAAAAGAATCGGTTATAAATACTTTTATTCCGTGATTTGCAAAAACTTCTGCAGCACACTCGGCAAATTCTTTTGAAAGGAACCTGGTATCATAACCTATTACTATTCCGTTATTTATTTTAGGATGTTTTTCAAATGCAATTGCCGTTGCCTTTGAAATTTTTTTCAAATTTTCAAATGTATACTCATCTGCAATGACTGCTCTCCAGCCATCAGTTCCGAATTTAATTGCCATTACTGTTTAAATAATTATATGTTTATTAAACTTCCAGTTTTCTGTGTTCGTTAACCCAGTTTTTCACATATTCAATTGTTTCATGTGTGGGTGTTCCGGGTGTAAACAGCTCGCCAACGCCTATTTCTTTAAGCTTTGCTATATCTTCCTTTGGAATAATTCCGCCGCCGAATAAAAGCACATTATCAACATCTTTGGCTTTCATCTGCTCCATTATCTTTTTAAAAACAGT
>CAZOAP010000132.1:6388-9194 GCA_964577645.1 uncultured Ignavibacteriales bacterium | reverse complement strand
GTGGAAAAGTATTTTCCTGTCCAAACAATATTCCGATTTTTTTCATTCTTTTATATTACTCCTTATTATATGTATTTTTTCTAAATTCCGGCTAAAAACGCTGTTTTTGTGTGTTTTTTTGGGTTTTATACTCGTAAGAATTACAAATTTACGAAAAAATAGGGAGATTTAAAAGCGGAGGTATGAAATACAAAAAGGCGACCTTTTAAGATCGCCTATAATTACTCAATTTACTTTATTACTGTTTTAACTGACGCCATTTCGCTATTTAACTAAAATCATTTTCCTGATATCTGTAAAACTTCCGGATATCAGTTTATAAAAATATACTCCACTTGAAAGTCCGGATGCATCAAAGCTTACTTCATAGCTTCCGGGTTTTAGGTTTTGGCTAAGCAGTGTTTTCACAATTCTGCCCGATATATCATAAACATATAGGAATGTCTGTGCTGATGATTTACCACTTATATCAAACTTAATCTTTGTTGCTGGATTGAAAGGATTAGGATAATTCTGTGAAAGTGAAAAAGCTTTTGGAATTTCATTGCTGATTGGCTCTATACCAACCGGGCTTTGAATAAGATCTCTCTCATAAATTCCGCTGCCGTGTGTTGTTGCCCTGATGTTCCGGCTTGGATAAACTATCGTTAGATCAAATACCAGCGCATACGGCATTCCGGTACTGAATGTAAACCAGTTAGCGCCATTGTTTGTAGTTACGTATACACCAAGATCGTTACCAACGTAAATATTCTGCGGGTATAGCGGATCTATTACCACTGCGTGGTGCGGTATATCAGGCAGGTCTCCTGATATATTTACCCAGCTTGCTCCGCCTGTTGAAGAACGGTAAACATGCCCTGTACCAAATCCGCCGAACACTGCATAAACATCCATAGAGTTATTCGGGTTAACATGAATATCCGTCGGGTAACGGTTTGGTATCTGCCCGTTGGATACATCGGTTAATGTACCGCCGGTAAATTTATATATCCTTGCACTCTGCCCGTTTGTTACTGGGACTGTCCCTATATAAACCGTATCTGTTGATGTTGCCGAGCCATCCATAGAAAGCGCTTTTGCACCTAACGAACCCACACTCGTCCATGAACCGCCGCCCACAACCGACCTGTATAGATTCACACCACCAACATACATTGTGTTTGGATTTGAGCGGCATGAAATATAAGGTGCAGCAAAGCAGTATTGAGATTCTGTTCCCGAGCCGGGCGGACCAATATCAGTCCAGCTTACCCCCCGGTTATTTGATTTACTTATATCACCATATGAATATTCAGTGTAGCATATATTATCATTTTGTGAATTTACAGCGCATATAAATCCATCACCCACAAATGTTTTATACCATGCAGTTGTTCCCTGGTAAAACGCTGAGCGGTTATCCTGCAGCCCGCCTATGCAGAAAATGGAATCCTGCATGGAGTTTGCAAATCCGCCATAAAACTGCGAGGTAACATAGCCGCCGTTGCATGAATAATATGTTTCGCCAAAATCATTTGAGCGGTATAAGCCGCCATCGGTTATACAATATAATTTATTGGGGTCTAATGGATTTGCTGTAAAATAATGATGATCTGCATGTGCAAAATTATTTGAACCGCTCTCCGGCTGTCCCGGAGGAGTTGCACCTGTATTCCACGCTGACCAGTTTGATTTTGTTGAAAAGCTTGTACCGCCGTTAATTGATTTTACAAGGTCAATTGTACCTACAACAATTTGGTTGGGATCATTTGCTTTTACCAAATGAGCGTTATTATACCAACCCTGGTTGCCTATACCCACAGTTGTGTTTTTAAGCGACCATGTTGTTCCCGCATCAGTGCTTGTGTAATAACCTACGTATGAAAGATCGTTTGCAATACTTGCATATACAAAATTCGGATTGCCTTTGTAAAGCTCTATAGTTGTCTTGCCTGTCCAGCTTGCAGGCAGACCCCCTGTTAGCTTACTCCATGTTGAGCCTGCATTGGTTGTTTTGTAGATACCGACATTTGCATTTGGTACATTGTTGGTTAAATTACCGACTGAAATATAAAGCACACTTGTATCAGCCGGATTAATTTCCATATCCATTACCATCTGGTAGTTAAGTACCTGGAACCATGTGGAGCCTGCATTAATTGATTTCCATACACCTTCGCTTGTAGCAGCATATACTGTATTCCTGTTCCGTGGATTCAGTAAAACTCTCCACACACCACGCTGATTGTTGTAGGACCAGTCAAGTGACTTCGTCCATGTTGTTCCGCCGTTTGTGGTTTTAAGTATTCCTATTCCGTACATACCCCGTAAAACACGGATGTTCACGCCATTATCGGATATCTGGTAACCGTAATTTTCACCGGTACCAATATACATTGTATTTGGGCTAGCTGAATCAATTGCAATTGAGCTTACTGCCAGCGAAGGATAACCCGTTTCTATGAATTGCCATGCGTTGGCACCAAGTCCGCCTGTAACTGATTTCCACAAGCCGCCTGATGCTGAACCCATATATAGTGTCGCAGTATCTGTCGGACTGAATTCCATACATAAGCTTCTGCCGCCTATGTTGTTTGGTCCAATTGAGGTCCATTGTGCCGGTGAATCATACACAGCATCATAATTCTGCATTTTTTTTGAGTGTTCAAAACCTGCGATATACTTATCCTGCGGTATATCATTTTCAGGGAAAGCCCTTACCTGGTTCATGAACTGCAATGCCTGCATAATACCTGAAGGTCTGGAAGGATCTTCATTTTCTTCCGCTTCTTCTCCATAGTTATCGGCATGTGGACGCATAGTT
>CAZOAP010000132.1:0-6378 GCA_964577645.1 uncultured Ignavibacteriales bacterium | reverse complement strand
TGTCATTATTATTCAGCACAATTTCTTTTGTACTGAAATTACCAACCAGAAAATAAAATGATATTATTAATATAATAAAGGATGCCGCAATAAAAAGAGTATTCTTATTTTTCATTTTGTGATATTATTTAGCTAATAATAATGTATAAAGGATGAATTTACAATTACAAATAAAGAGAACAAATTAGCTTAAAAAGTTAGTATTTTAAGGCATTACATCACTTTTTAAAGCAATTTCTTTAAGGAATTCCCACCTGAATAAGCCGTCATTATGACCGTCTTTCCAGTAAAGCTGTATTGCATAATTGCCAACAATCTCAGCCTTTTCAAGCAAAAATGAGCTCTCTGTTAATGGTTTTACATTTTGCGGTGTGTATTTATACAACAGTACTTCCTCACCGCTGCACTCAGCACATGGACAGTTTTTACGCAGTTTTTCGGCTGTTATATTTGATTCAAAACCATCATCAAATGCAATGTGGAATGAAATATTATCCGGGTTCCTTTTAAATTGAGTTAATAACATAATGCCTCAGCTCATCTCCAGCATTCTTTGAATAGGCTTTAATGCTTTTATTCGAATTTCTTCATCAAGTGTAATTTCCGGTTTACCATCTTTCATACAAAGGTAAAGCTTTTCCATTGTATTGAGCTTCATATAAGGACACTCATTGCATGCACAGTTAGCATTTGGCGGAGCTGGTATAAATTTCTTACCGGGAGATGCTTTCTGCATCTGGTATATTATACCTTCTTCTGTTGCAACAATGAATTCATTTGCAGGATTATCAGCTGTAAATTTCAAAAGTGCGCTTGTTGAACCAATAAAATCAGCTTTGTTTAATATTACCTCTTCGCATTCAGGATGAGCTATAAGCAGTGCATTTGGGTTTTCAAGCTTAAGCTGGATCATTTTCTTATCGCTGAAAGTTTCATGAACAATACAGCTTCCCTGCCATAACAGCATATCCTTTCCGGTTTTCTTTATTATATACCTTCCAAGATTCTTATCCGGTGCAAAAATTATTTTCTGGTCCTTTGGCAATTGCTCAACTATCTTAACTGCATTTGATGATGTGCAGATAATATCGCTTAGTGCTTTAACAGCAGCCGAGCAGTTTATATAGCTTATCACAAGATAATCGGGATGTTCTTCCCTGAATTTTTTGAACATCGGTGCCGGGCATCCTTCCGCAAGTGAGCATCCTGCATTTAAGTCAGGCAGCAGTACTTTTTTACCCGGGTTAAGTATCTTTGCGGTTTCTGCCATAAAATGAACCCCCGCAAAAACTATAATATCCGCTTCTGTTGAGGCAGCACGGCGGGAGAGCTCAAGGGAATCACCGATATGATCAGCTAAGTCCTGTATTTCAGACTCCTGGTAATAGTGCGCAAGGATAACTGCATTCATTTTCTTCTTTAATGCAAGTATCTCTTCTTCAAGATCAATTTGAGGGATATTTATTTGATTCGTATTTACTTCTGTGGTTTCCATTTTAATATTTTGTTACGTTCTGGTCAATTTTATCATGCCATGCATGAATGCCGCCTATTAAGTTTTTTACTTTTGTATAACCTGCATTATCCTTTAAATATAACATCACATGATGTGAACGGTTCCCTGTTCTGCAGTAAACAATTATCTCTTCGTTCTTATCTTCAGGAAGCTCATTCATTCTCTCAGGCAGCTCGCTCATCGGTATCAAATATCCCCCGATATTTGCGATCTTTACTTCATGCGGCTCGCGGATATCTAGCAGAAATATTTTTTCACCCTTATCAAGCCTTTCTTTATATTCTTCAACTGTAATTTCCCATTCAGAGTATTCTGACATTTTTTCCTCGTTAGTTATGTTTTTATTTTCTTCTTTTTTTGTTGTATTGCAAAACGCGTCATAATCTATCAGCGATGTTATTGATGGATGTTCAGAGCATACCGGGCACCCTGGATCTTTGGAATATTTTATTTTCTTAAAATCCATATTTAGTGCATCAACAAGCAGTAACTGCCCTTTAAGCAATTTCCCTTTACCTATGATATATTTTATCACTTCATTAGCCTGCAATGATCCTATTATGCCTGGCAGAACTCCCAGCACACCGCCTTCTGCGCAGTCCGGTACTTCCCCGGGATTTGGGGGTTCAGGATATAAACACCTGTAACAAGGTCCGCTAACAGTTTCAAAAAATGATACCTGTCCCTCAAACCTTAAAATACTTCCATAAACAAACGGTTTGCCAAGCATCACACAAGCATCATTAACAAGATATCTGGTTGAAAAGTTATCAGTACCGTCAGCGATCACATCGTATTCTTTCAGAATTTCAAAAGCATTATCTTTTGTTAATCTGTCGGTGTAAATAATTACTTCAATGTTCGGATTTATCTCCAGCAGCCTTGCTTTTGCAAGTTCAGTTTTTAAATGTCCAACATCGTTGGTTGAGTACATTATCTGTCTTTGCAGGTTTGAATAACTGAGCTCGTCAAAATCCACTATCCCAATTTTGCCAACACCGGCTGCAGCAAGGTACATTCCAATTGGTGAACCAAGTCCGCCGGCACCAAGTATCAGTACCTTCGCAGATTTTAGCTTCAGCTGCCCCTCTATACCTACTTCAGGTATTACAAGATGCCTGCTGTAACGCTCAATTTCTTTAGGTGTAAGCGCATTTGCTGAAATATTTTGGGATGCTGTTTTTTGCATTACCGGCAAAATTACTCAAAAAGTATTTATATATAAAGGTTATATAATATAGTACATATCCCAAGAGATTTAACATGCTGAATGTTAACAGTTTGCCTGAAAATTGGAATTTATATAGATATACAGCATTTATAATAACTATAAACCAGTATTTAGCAATAGAATAGTACGATAAAAATCATTATTTTTGCAGTTCTAATAGAAATAAATAATCATTAAAATATATGTCCATCCAAAACGGAAAAAAAGCAAGTCCTTTAATGAACAAAAGCAGGTCTAAAAAAGAATGGCTTGAAACTGCTGAATCACTCCCCACAACTGATATGAAATTCACATCACTCAGCGGTGAAGAAGTTGAGCTTCTATATACACCTGAAGACGTGAAAAATATCGATCCGGATACAGATATCGGTTACCCGGGTGAGTTTCCATATACTCGCGGAATTCATCACAACCTGTACCGCGGTAAGTTATGGACCATGCGCCAGTTTGCAGGGTTCGGTTCACCCGAAGATACCAATGAACGCTTTAAATATCTGCTTGCTCACGGGCAAACGGGACTCTCAACCGCATTTGATATGCCCACACTTATGGGCTGGGATTCAGATGATGAGCTTGCCGAAGGTGAAGTAGGTATTTGCGGTGTTGCGATTTCCTCTCTTGATGATATGAAGGTTCTTTTCAACGGCATACCGCTTGATAAAGTTTCTACATCTATGACAATCAATTCCCCGGCAGCAATGATGCTTGCATTCTACCTGGGAGTAGCTGAAGAGCAGGGAGTTCCTTTTAATAAGCTGCAGGGTACAATGCAGAATGATATTTTAAAAGAATACATAGCACAGAAAGAATTTATCTATCATCCTGAGCCTTCAATGAGAATAATTGTTGATATGATAGAGTATTGCAAGGATAACGTTCCGAAATTCAATCCTGTATCAGTCAGCGGATACCATATCCGAGAAGCAGGCTCCACCGCAGCACAGGAGCTGGCATTTACACTTGCAGATGGTTTTGCATACATAGAAGCATGCATTGCCCGCGGTATGGATGTTGATTCATTTGCACCTAGGATTTCATTCTTCTTCAATTCACATCTTGATTTCTTCGAAGAAATTGCAAAATTCCGCGCAGCAAGAAAAATTTATGCAAAGCGTATGCGTGATAAATACGGTGCCAAGAACCCAAAGTCATGGACACTCCGCTTCCATACACAGACTGCAGGTTGTTCACTTACAGCCCAGCAGCCGGAAAACAATATTGTAAGAACAGCTATCGAAGCGCTTGCAGCAGTATTGGGCGGTACACAATCGCTCCACACAAACTCAATGGATGAAACACTTGCACTGCCATCAGATAAAGCTGTGAAGATAGCTTTAAGGACTCAGCAGATTATAGGCTATGAACACGGAGTAATTAATACAGTTGATCCGCTGGGAGGAAGCTATTATGTTGAAGCATTGACGAAAAAGATGGAAGATGAAGCTGAAAAATATTTCGAAAAAATTGACGCCTTAGGCGGCGTTATTGCTTCAATTGAAGCAGGATTTTTCCAGAAGGAAATTGCCGATGCTGCGTATCACTACCAGCTTGAGCTTGATAAAAAGGAAAAGATAATTGTAGGCGTTAATGAGTTTGTTGAAGAAGATGAGAAGATAGATATTCCGATACTTAAGATTTCCAAAGAAGTAGAGCGCGTTCAGGTTGCAAGATTAAAAGAGCTCAAGGCTTCAAGAAACAATGAAAAAGTAAAAGAAACACTCGATGCAATGGTTCAGGCTGCTGGTGACGGTACTAACCTGATGCCAAGGATACTTGACTGCGCAAGGAACCATGTCACACTGGGCGAAATGTGCATAGCATTGAAAGAACCGTTCGGCGTTTATGAGGAACAGGCAGTATTTTAAAATTATTAATTTTAGATTATTGTATTACCCCTCTCATTTTTCATGAGAGGGGTTTTCTTTTTAAGTCTCGTTTATTTAAATTCATGCAATTTTCAGCAACGGGCGATTTTTCTTTGGTTACTTTCTTTTGATCGTTCAAAAGATAGTAACTATTGTTCCATAATACCAGCATAACCTGATTTTTTGAATTGAATATCTATCTGAAATGAGATACTTTTAACATTATTTTAATAGAATTATTAAAATATTTCCCAAAAACAGTTTAATAACATATTATTTTACAATCATTCAAAAATACCGATAAGTACATTTTAACAATAATTATCCTTTATGTGTGTATCCAGGCTGCTTACCTAATTACTGAGTATACCATTGCAGGAGGTGCTTTCGGCGCGCCGCTTGATGATGTATGGATCCATTTCCGCTTTGCTGAAAACTTCGCACATGGCTATTTATATCAGTATAACCCGGGAGAACCGACTCCCGGCACAACTTCACCATTGTGGGTCGTCATTCTAAGCGTTCCTTTTTTATTCTCGCAAAACATGATACTGCCTTATGCACTCTTTGCAAGCTCAGTTTTTTTTCTGCTCGCACTTATCCAGCTTTATAAATTATGCATTCGACTTGGTTTTGATGGTATCTATTCATTATTAATTACCCTTATCACAATGGCTGCGGGCAGGCTGTTATGGTCTTCACTTTCGGGAATGGAAATAACACGCTTTACACTCTTATGCATACTGATATTCAGGAATCATCTAAAGGAAATTGCTGAAGGCAGGATATTACTGATTAACGGGCTGCTGCTTGGTATTGCTGCCAATACAAGACCCGAAACTTATCTGCTTGCAGGCATTTATTATTTAACTTCTCTGTATCTTTTAAAAGATAATTTAAAACAGAACATCGGCAAGCTTCTCTTGAGCGGTCTTATATTCGTAGTACTGTTATTACCATACCCGGTATTCTCATATATTCATACCGGTGGATTTCTGCCTAATACTTATGAAGGACAGGTTGGATCTGCAAAATATCTGCCTAACTTTACTTTTATAATTGAATCTTCTAAAATTTTTATAAAAGACAACTTCATTGTCTTCATTTTGTGGCTCACAGGTTCTGTTTATTTTATTTATACACTGATTAAACGAAAAGCTGACAGGAATTTCCTCTTAATTAATCTCTGGGTTATTCTTCTGCCGCTTGTTTCTTCATTTATTGCCCCAAACTGGCGGCATCATGGCAGGTATTTAATCCCGTTAATTCCATTTATTAACATAATTGCAATATATATATTGCGTAAAGTGCATTTGTATTACAATGAAAGCAGGTCATCAAGATCTGTATTAATACGAAAAATATCAATTGCACTCATTCTAATTGCATCCATTAACAGCGGATTTCTATTTGCAGGTGTTTTAGGATGGAATGTTGAAAATATCAACAACCAGCAGGGTAAAATAGCTGACTGGCTGAACCAAAACCTGCCAAACGAAAAAGCTTTTGGTATGAATGATATCGGTATCATTACATTTAAAACCAAAAAATATGTTGTTGATATGGCGGGACTTGTAACCCCTGAAGTATTCAAATTCCAGAAAATGAGCTATGAAGCCGGTTCAAAGGAACTGTTCAAATTTTTAAAAGCAAAAGGGGTCAATTATATTATCATCTACCCTGACTGGTTTGAGTATATTATGGCAAATTACAATGGTGTTTTAACCCAGGTGTACTCACAAAAGCTTGAAAAGAATACAATATGC
>CAZOAP010000131.1:0-9218 GCA_964577645.1 uncultured Ignavibacteriales bacterium | reverse complement strand
CTCTGCTAAAAGCCAATTCTTCCGATATATTTAATTTCTTTGAAAATATACCTGAAGAAAAACATGAATACAGTTATGCTGAAGGTAAATGGAGCGTAAAGGATATTCTGCAGCACATCACCGATACTGAACGGGTTATGATGTACAGGGCGCTTGTTGCTGCAAGAGGTGATGTAAATACAATTCTGAGTAATATGGAAGAAGACAGTTATGCAGCAAATGCCGGTGCTGGTAAAAGAATTCTGGACAATATTTTGGCAGAATTCAGGTCACTCAGAGCATCAACAGAAATATTTTTTGAGAGTTTGGATGAAACATCATCTGCTCTCAGAGCCAATACAGAAACCCACCCAATTACAGCCCGTGCTGTGGGATATATACTGATAGGTCACCCGATGCATCATATTAAAGTAATTAAAGATAGATATTTGTAAAATTTTCAAAAATTATATAAAATTAATACTTAGAAAAACAATATTGTGTAGTATATAAAAGATACTACAAAAACAGCAAATATTAAATAAAATAAGCCATTTTTTAGTGTATTAATTTATACAGAAAATATATTTGCAGTATTTGTTATATTTGCATTCACTTACCGATAGTTATGACCTGGAGAGTATTTTTTTAATGAAAATATATATAAACGTTAATTACCATGCTGGAAATTATACAACACTTTTTTAAAAATTTTTCACAATCCCCTTTTGAGCTTTACAATGAATCCGGCTTTCGCCATGAACTTGGACTTTTCCTTAAAAGATATTACCCCGAGCTTAATGTAAAGCTTGATTACCCTGTTTCAAGAATGTTCAACCCGATTCCCAAACTTGCCTGCAAAGAGGCAGATCTCTACATCATTGAAAGCGGTGTGCAGAAACATGTTGTTGAGCTTAAAATGCCAAAGGATGAAAATGCCAGCCATGTTGATCTTTACAGGCATGTCAATGATATCAAGTTTCTGGAACAGCTGAAAGAACACGGCTATGACAGCTGTCTGTCTGTTTTTCTTACAAAGCGCAAGAATATCTGGGAATCAACAAATGGCGGTATATACAAAAAATTTGCAGGAGAAACTGTAAATATCGGCTCAGTTACAAAAGATGAAATTCAGCCGTTTTTAATACACGGCGGTCCTATTGAGCTGAAAGGAACCTATAAAGCAAAGTGGGAAGCTATTCACGATGCAAAAGGTGATGAATACAGGTATTATATCATAAACGTAAAATAATTTACCTTATAAATGGTTGTCACAGTCACATCCATAAAATTAAAAAGCGTATGGTATTATTTTCAGCTTACAATGTATGGCTATAAAATAGTTAAACAGCTGAAGCTTGAAAAAGGCTTTATCAAAATGAAGAACACCGGGTTTGGATATGATCATTATACAGTTTCAGCATGGCAAAGTGAAGATGATATTAAAAGATTTGCCCGAAGCGGTGCCCATGCAGATGCTATGAAGCACAGTAAAGATATATCATCAGAAGTAAGAACTTATACTTATTCATCTGAAAACATACCCCAATGGAAAGAAGTTAAAGAGCTTCTTAAGGATAAAGGTAAAGTAATAAATTATAAATAAAACATTTTTCCTTAGCAAATAATAATGTCTTCTGCAGTAATTGAAACACAAAGGCTGCTTTTAAAGGAATTCACGGAAGATGACAGCGAGTTTATCATAGAGCTGCTCAACTCTCCCGGCTGGCTTAAATTTATTGGCAGCCGTGATATAAAAACAAAAACCGACGCATTAAATTATATTGAAAACCGGATCAGGAAAAGATATCTTGAATCCGGTTTTGGCTTTTATAAAATTGAGCTTAAGTCTGACGGTGCAAAAGCGGGAATGTGCGGACTTGTTAAACGTGATAGCCTTGATGATGTGGATATTGGCTTTGCTTTGCTTCCGCAGTATGAAAATAAAGGATATGCACATGAATCAGCTGAAGCGGTTATGGTTTTTGCTAGAGAAAAGCTGATGCTTCCCAGGCTTGCTGCAATTACAGTTCCTTATAATACATCATCAATCAAATTGCTGGAAAAGCTCGGGATGAAATTTGAAAAAACCATTCATATCCCCGGTGATAATGAATCGCTGATGCTGTTTCAAAAAGAATTAAGCAATTAAAAATATGGATAAAGTAAATATCATTCAGAAGTTTTCCATCTTCAATGAACACTGGAAACCGAAAATTGCAGGTGAGCTTAACGGACAGCATGTGAAGCTTGTAAAATTTAAAGGTGAGTTTGTTTGGCATAAACATGCAAACGAAGATGAAATGTTCTTTGTTGTTAAAGGGAGTTTTACAATGCAGCTAAGGGATAAGAATATTGAAATAAATGAGAATGAATTCATAATTATTCCGAAAGGCACAGAGCACAGGCCGATAGCTGAAAATGAAGTGCATGTAATGCTTTTTGAACCTGCAGAAACATTGAATACCGGTGATAAAAGTGATAACTTCACTGTTTTAAACCCGGAAGTTATCTGAGATTTATTAATTATTTAACCATTATATTTTAGATCAGAGGAAATATTATCATGCCGGTAAAGATAACTTTTGAAACTGACCCTGACAGAATTGAATTAAAATACACCGGGGCTATACCTGAAAATGAATTCAAAGAAGCCATAATGGAATTCATTAGATTTAATGCTGAAAGGAAGTGTTTACTGGTCTTAACTGACCTTAGGGAAATAACACTGACCCCATCAATACTGAATGTATATGATATGATAAATATGTTTGAAAAAATGGGTATCGATAAAAATACAAGTGAAGCATTGATAATGCCTGAAAATAAATTTGCAGCAGATAACATTAAATTTTACGAAACTGCATGCCAGAACAAAGGATATAATGTCAAGATATTTTACACAAAAGAAGAAGCCCTGAAATGGCTTAGTTTTTATATTTAAATAAAAAACCTGAACCGTTATTCTGATTTTAAACTCTTTTGTTTTTCAAGTCAATGATCTTTTCAAGCAGCCACAATTTTCCGGTATTTGAAATGTTTACCGCCACTTTTACATCTTCTTTTAGTTTATGTGCTTTATGTTCATCAAAATTCAAAGAAAGCAAAGTAAGCTTATATAGCAGGTTAAAGAAGGTATCATACCAAACCTTTACATGAGCGGGGATAAGTTTATTTGAAGCAGTAAAATGTTTATATGAATCAATAAGCATGAGCACAGAATCATATTCCTTGATTTCATAATATATCTTTGAAACCGGTACTTTTACCCAAAAATAATAAACATAATCACCAATCTTAATTTTTGAAAATTCCTTTAAAGCCGCCTCATATTTTTTATCGAAAAAGTTCAATATCCCTGAAGCCCATAATTCAGCATTCACTCTCAATTCCGGATCTATTTTACCGGTATAATTTTTTATAAATTGCCTTGCCCAGTCAATTCTGCCTATATTTACAGCAGTATCTATGGATACCAAAAATGTTTCACGTTTCATCCATCCTTTTTCTTTAGGATAAGTATCATGTTCAATCTGAAGCTTCATCATTTCAAAAGGCTCATTATTAAATAGAGGATTTCCGGTCCTTAGCATTAATCTTGAATATATGCTAAGTTCTGTACTTATCATAGTTCTGTCGTATACATTCATAACTGCATGATATTTTAGATACAGTTCTTTTAAAAGGAAATATGACTTTATATCCTTCCGGTTCTCGTTAATTTTTATGATAAGCATTAATGCCTTGATAAGAGGGTAGTTTTCTAAATTATTTTTTTCTGTATACTCCAGCACCTGTTTGTAGAACTTCTGTTCGTAATTGTAATTCATAAGTCCTTTGATATTATTAATCACTGCATAATTCTTTAGCATTTGTGCAGTAAAATATTTCAGAAACAGTTCTATGTGCTCACTGATCTCGTCAAAGAAAGGCTTCCTTTTTCCAAGAAGATTTGTGTTTTGATAAAATTCTATCTTCTTGCTCTGAAGCTGGTAATCTTCATAGAAAGAATTCTCATCCTTAAAGGTTACTTTATCGAGTATCGCAAGTATCTCCCTGTGTTTTTTATCAAAATGTACTGCAAGGTCACGATCTGAAAACTCGTTTAGTGTATGCATCTTATATTTCACAGGATTTTTCCTTAAGTTCACAACCGCCAGATATTCTTCAGCAAGTCTGAGCATATCCGAAAATCTTTCCCTTAGTTTTTTATCGCTGAATTCTGCTTCACCGTACATTTTTCTATAAGCTTCCTCTTTTGTCAGCTTTATACTTGTGAATTCCGGGAAGAATTTTTTCAGAAAATTGAATAATCTGACCATTTTCTGGCTTTCGCTGTGAAAAGGTGAATTCAGGAATTTTCCAAAATCATTGATCTCAACCAGTGAAAATGTCCTTAAAAGCTGTATAAGTTTTGAGTTATTCAAAGTTTTTTTATGAATTTTATATGTATATAAAACGACAAATATCATATAATATACTTCAATTTTTTTAAAAAATCTTAATATTTCAGCAGTTATTAATAAGTAAAGGTAAACAACAATTCTAAATATTTCTCTTTGGTATTTCGCCCTGGTTCTATGATATTTGTTACAATTCAAAATCTATTAATTAAAAAATATATTGATATGAACAAGATAACATCAAAGAACATCGTTTTTGTTCACGGGGCATTTGTAGGTAAAAACTGCTGGGATGAGTGGGTTCCTTATTTTGAAAGCAAAGGGTATAAAGGTACTGTTCCCTCCTGGCCGCATAAAGAAGATCCGCCTCACGTTCTCCGCAGCAGGCAGCCTGATCCTGCTATTGCGAATTTGAGAATGCAGGATCTTGTTGATCACTATACAAATGTTGTAACAGCAATGGCTGAAAAACCCATAGCAATCGGGCATTCATTCGGCGGATTAATAACCCAGATACTCCTTAACAGGGACCTGGTTGATGCTGGTGTTGCTATTCACTCAGTGATGCCGCAGGGTGTATTTCCTCACCAGCTTTCATTCTTTAAAGCCACATGGGGTCCGCTTGGGTATCTTACATCTGTAAAGGATTCCTTCCTGTTCACTCTTGATCAATGGAAGTACGCTTTTGCAAACGGTCAGTCAGATGAAGAAGCCAAAAAGTCTTATGACATGCTGGTTGTTCCTGAATCAAAACATATTTCAAGGGATGCGCTTACAAGTGTGGCTAAAGTTGATTTTACAAAAAAACATAATCCCCTTCTAATGATAGCAGGCTCAGAAGACCATATTATGCCGGCAGATCTGAATCACTCAAATTTTAAAAAATATGAAAATAATGATTCAGTGAAAGAATACATTGAATTTGCAGGTAATAACCATTCTGTACTCGGATTACCAAACTGGAAAGAAGTTGCAGACCATGCACTTAACTGGATAGATAAAAACAGGGTCTAGTAAATAAGTCATAAAGAACATATTAACAAATCAGTGTGTTATATATTTGTAATGTAAACTTTAAAAAGATTAAAAAAATGAAAGAAAAGAAAACAAAAATGAACGAATCCGGTGATGATACCATGTTCAAAACCAAGAACGATATACCGGAAGAAAAAAGAAAAGAGCTTATTGCGCTTTTAAACCAAAGACTGGCAGATTGCATTGACCTGCAAACACAGATGAAACAGGCACACTGGAATGTAAAAGGACCCAGTTTCATCGCACTGCATGAGCTTTTTGATAAGATCAACGAAGATGTAGAAATGTACGTTGATACCATTGCAGAGCGCGTAGTGCAGCTTGGCGGCGTTGCAGAAGGCACTTCTAGGATAGCTGCATCCAGATCAAGGCTTTCAGAATACCCTGATTCAATTTCAGATGGTCCTTCGCATGTTGATGCTGTAAGTACTGCACTTTCAGATTTTGGGCGGGAAGTAAGGGCATCAATAGAAGAAGCAGATGATATGGGTGATAAAGATGCTGCAGATATCTTTACCGAGGTTTCACGCGGTATAGATAAATGGCTATGGTTTGTTGAAGCTCACTCACAGGCAGTAAAATAACCGGCTTTAAATCATAAAAAATAATATGACAGATCATAAATTATGGACTGAGCTCCCTTTTGGAGAGTGTAAGGATACTATGGAGACCCTGCATATGAAAATGCAGGTTGTTGGCAAAATTAAGCTGGCTTTGACTCCATTTTTAAACCATTGGTGGAATGTTGTTTTTTTTATCAATGCTTCCGGTATGACAACCGGACCAATTGCATGCAATAATATTATTTTTGAAATAAATTTTGATCTGACAAAGCATGAGCTCGAAATCAGAACCAGCGAGAATAAAATCAGTGTCATACCTTTGGCAAACGGCACAGTAGCTGATTTTTACAGGGAAGTTATGGAGTCCCTTGGTAATTTAGGTATACATGCTGAAATTGATCCGGTTCCCGCAGAAGTACCTGACCCTGTGCGGTGTGATGAAGATATGCGCTCAACCTATGAAAAAGAGCATGTAACAAACTGGTGGAAAATTCTGCTGAAGGTAAACTTGGTTTTTGAAAAATACCGCTCTTCATTCAGCGGCAAGCAAAGCCCGGTACTTTTTTACTGGGGCTCTTTTGATCTTAACCAGGCACGTTATTTTGGCAAGCCTGCTAATCCGCCTGCAGCGGGTGGTATAATAATGAAGTATGCTGAAAATGAGGAGAACTTCGCAGCAGGTTTCTGGCATGGCAGCATGAATTATAAAAAAGCTGCATTTTATTCTTATTGTTATCCCGCGCCAAGCGGTATTGAAAGATCCGTGATCAGTCCTGCAGAAGCTTCATTCAATTCTCAAATGGGTGAATTTATTCTGGATTACGATGATATAAGGAAAGCAGAAGATCCCGAGGCAACGATACTTGATTTCCTGAACTCAACTTATGAAGAAAGCGCAAAGCTTATGGGCTGGGATATTTCCAAGCTAAAAACAAAAATTCCGGGATAATTATAATTTTTTGAGCAAACTATAAATTGAATTTTACAGGTGATATTGTTTTGTTTTGCCAGTCTTCTCTTAATATTGCGTATCCGGTACAGTCATATCGGTTTCCGTCCTTATCCGGCCAGGCAAGGCGGTAGTGCGCCTCTTTTACAAAGCCGCATTGTTCAAATACCCTTCTCATTGCTTTATTATCAACTCTTGTTGTAGCTTCAAACCTCAGTTTATTAGGATAGCTGGTAAAAACCATGTCAGTTAACCATTTTAATGATTCCTTGCCAATACCTTTTCCCCTGAATTCTTCCTTTATCTTTATATCAAACATAGGAGTTTCATCATCATTAATATCCTGGCCAAGATCGAATAATCTTATCACTCCTAATTCAGTATTATCCTCAGAGTTTTTTATCCAGAAAGTCCTGTTGCCTTCTCCGTTAAAATAACCAGACTCAAATTGCTTTTCCAGCTTTTCCTTTGATATCTTTGGTGTGCTGTGGAAATGCCAGTAACCGGCTGAAAGAAAATCGATTAGCCTGTCTTTTTCCGAAGCATTGAATTCAATAAAGCTTAAATTCATTTTGTAAGTTATTTCTCTGCTGTTGTAAGTTCTTTTTTTATTTTCTTTATCATACCGGGACCCTCATATATGAGTCCTGTATAGACCTGAACAAGAGATGCACCAAGATCCATCTTTTCCTTAACATCATCACTGGATGAAATTCCGCCGCAAGCAATTACCGCTAGCTTACCCGCAGAATGTTTAATAATATATTTTAAGACTGAGTTTGATATCGGCTCAAGCGGTTTTCCGCTGAGTCCCCCGCTTTCATATTTCCCTTCAGGCAAAGTATCCCGTGATATTGTTGTATTGGTTGCAATGATACCTGTCAGGTTGTTATCTATGGATACCTGGAGAATATCATCAAGCTCTGCTTCGGTCAGGTCAGGTGCAATTTTAAGATAAATATCCTTTGCTGTATCAGAATATGTTGTATCCAGCTCATTGTTTAGTTTCTGCAGGTGTTTTAAAATTTCATCAAGGTATTTCTTCTGCTGCAGCTGGCGCAGACCTTCAGTATTTGGAGAGCTTACATTTATTGTAAAGTAATCTGCTGTTTCAAAACATTTTTCAAATGAGAACTTATAATCCTGGTAAGCATCATCAAGCTCTGTATGCTTATTCTTTCCAATATTTACGCCAACAATAAAATCTTTGCTTAATTTTTCTTTCGAGGTTTCAAGGTTCTTTTCAAACTCATCGGCACCTGCATTATTAAAACCCAGCCTGTTTATCACTGCACCGTATTCCGGCAAACGGAACATCCTTGGCTTTGGATTGCCTTCCTGCGGCAGCGGTGTTACAGTTCCTGCTTCGGCAAAGCCAAAGCCCATTGCATCCCACCCTGCAAGAGCAGTGGCATTCTTATCCATTCCTGCTGCAAGTCCGATTGGATTGCGGAAAGTTAACCTTCCGACCTTTGTTTCCAGCTTTTTATTTTCATAGCTTAAAAACAGCTTTAATAAAGCCGGGAATAATGAACCGGAAAGCCTGTTTATTGTAAAATTATGAACTTTTTCAGGATCGTAATCAAATAAAAGAGGCCTGATGATCTTTTTATACATTATGCTACAAAGATACTTTAAATAATTTTTTTGTGCCACGCTTATATAAGTATCCAACACTGTGATTTGAATTGAACGCTCATGAATTTTCAGGTAACTTTGCTGCCAATGAGCATAATTTATTTAGATAATGCCGCTACAACACCTGTCGATCCGCGGGTCAAGGAAGCAATGCTGCCTTGGCTTGGAGAAAAATACGGGAACCCTTCTTCAGTACATACTGCAGGCAGAGAGGCAAAGGTAATGCTTGAAGATACCCGCGACCTCTTTGCTGATTTCATTGGCGCAAAACCTTCTGAAATTTATTTTACATCCGGCGGAACGGAGGCGAATAATTTCGCAATAAAAGGCTCAGCGTTTTATCATATCGGCAAAAAAGATCATATTATAACAACTGCAATTGAGCACTCAGCCGTACTTGATACAACTGAATATTTACGAAACCGGTTTGGGGTTGATATCACTTATTTAAAGACTAACAGGTATGGCGAAATAAATATAGAAGAATTAACTGATGCAATTACTGATAATACATTTTTAATATCAGTTATGCACTCAAATAACGAGCTGGGGGTTGTTAATGATATTAAAGCAATATCAAAAATTGCTGCTGGCAGAAATATTTCATTTCATACAGATGCTGTTCAGAGCCTTGGCAAAACTTATTTTAAT
>CAZOAP010000130.1:3571-9357 GCA_964577645.1 uncultured Ignavibacteriales bacterium | reverse complement strand
AAGCTGGAATCCTATAAAAGGATAAGGAATGAGCAAATGGGCTCCCGAGATTTTTACCTTCAGCAGCTTGGACGCTTTATGTTTGTATCACTTATGGTTTTTCTTTTGGGAATCTTCCTCTATAAAATGCGGCCAGGCATTTTTGAAGATAATATGAAGCTTATACTTATTTCAACAATTATACTGCTTCAGTGTGTATTTTCATATTTAAGCCTGCAATTACAGATAAATTACCCGATAGAATATATAATATTTGTCCCTGTGGCTGCAATGCTGCTGACCATAATATTTGATTCACGCGTTGCAGTATATGCAATAATTATAATCTGTCTCATTGTTTCTGCTTTACGTGGCGGTGATTATGATATCCTCATTCCCAATTTCTGTGCATCTGTACTAGTTGTATATTCAGTAAGGGATATTAAGAACCGCTCGCAGATATTTGTATCAATGATATACATCCTGATAGGTTATTTTGCTGCTATTATAGCAATTGGACTTGAGCGCTATGATGATTTTAATATGGTGAAGAACCAGTTAATTGGTGCCGGACTTAATGCAATACTTTCACCAATTCTTGCATACGGTCTTTTGATATTCTACGAAAAAGTTTTCCGTGTTGCAACTGACCTGGTTTTCCTTGAGCTGAGTGATTTCAATAATCCGCTGCTGCGTGACCTTTCTTCCAAAGCACCGGGTACATTCCATCACTCAATTATTATGGGAAACCTTTCCGAACAGGCTGCCAAGGAAATAGGCGCAAACCACCTGCTTGCAAGGGTAGGGTGCTATTATCATGATATAGGTAAAATTGTAAATCCTGATTATTTTGTTGAAAACCAGATGGATTCCAACAAGCATGAAGAGCTAAACCCCTCGCTAAGCGCAAAAATGATAATTGCACATGTAAAAAACGGTATTAAGCTTGCTGAAAAACACAGGCTGCCGAAGGAAATTATCAATTTTATCCCCATGCATCACGGAACCAACCTGGTTTCTTATTTTTATGAGAAGGCAAGGACAGATGAGGGAGAAATTGATACTACACATGAATATATTTACCGCTACCCGGGTCCCAAGCCGCAGACAAAGGAAACAGGAATTGTAATGCTTGCTGATTCAGTTGAAGCGGCCACGCGCTCAATTGATGACCCCACACCGGCAAAGCTTGAAACACAGATAAGTGAAATTATCCGAGCAAGGTTCTTAGATGGTGAGCTTGATGAGTGCGATCTTACATTAAAAGACCTTATCAACATCAAACAAAGCTTCTTAAAAACAATTGTAGGCATACACCATCACAGGATAAAATATCCTGAAAATACAGATGATGAAGAATAGCCTTGCCGTAAAAGACCGGAAAGTATCGCAGGTTGAGTCTTTTTTGCTTTACCTTGAGCTTGAAAGGTCACTTTCCCAAAATACAATTAATTCTTATAAATTCGATCTCGAAAAATTCAGCAATTTTCTGGATAGCCTTGGTATAAACGGATTTGAAGATGTAAGTGAAGCAGATATAGAAAAATATCTCGCACAGCTTAAGAAGGATTTCAAAGCTTCATCCACGGCAAGAATGCTTTCAACCATGAGGCAGCTGTTTGAATTCTTAATTGATTCAAAAACGTGTGAAATTAAGATCAACCCGCTTGAATTCTTTGATTCACCAAAACTGGGAAGAAAGCTGCCGGAGATACTTACAGTAGAAGAGATAGATAAGATACTTTCGCAGCCGGATATAAATACACCGCTTGGCTTGCGTGATAAAACAATACTCGAAATAATGTATGCTTGCGGCTTAAGGGTAAGTGAAGTGCTTACGATAAAAACATCAAATATCTTGTTCCTTGATGAAGTTGTGCGTGTTATAGGTAAAGGCTCAAAAGAACGCATAGTTCCGGCAGCGGCGTCTTCACTGGAATGGGTTAAGCTTTATATTGAAAGATCCCGTAATACACTGGCAAGATCATTTTCAGAAGATTATTTATTCCTTAACTGGCGGGGGAAGAAGCTTTCAAGAATGGCGATCTGGGATATAATCAATAAGTACTCTACAATAGCTAAGATACAAAAAAAGATACATCCGCATATACTAAGACACTCATTTGCCACGCATTTGCTTGAAGGCGGGGCTGACCTCCGCTCAATACAGGAAATGCTTGGACATGCTGATATAAGCACAACTCAGATCTACACCCACGTCGATATATCATATCTCAAACAGGTTCATAAGCAGTTCCATCCCAGGGGTTAACTCATAGTTAGTAAGTGAGATTGCTTCCTAAAGGCGTGGCGCTTCGCTCGCAAAAGTATAACATTGTACTCAATCTAATTTAATCTTCCGGTTCTTTAAGATATCATCTTTTATCCTATGTAAATATTCAAGTGCCGCTTCATATTCATTTGGAATAATTCCATCAAGTATTGCCTCTTCAATTGCTGTTTTAAGCTTACCAACAGCTCTGGAAGGCTCCAAGTTACATATCTTCATAATTTCATCGCCTTTAACAGGTGACTGGAAGTTACGGATCTTATCCCGTTCCTCAACTTCAGCAACTTTCTTTTCCACACGGTCAAAATTTTCCAGGTATTTCTTCACTTTGGAAGGATCCTTGGAAGTAATATCAGCACGGCATAATTTAAACAGGTCTTCAAGGTCATCGCCTGCTTCAAAGATCAGCCTGCGCACAGCGGAATCAGTTACATAATCATTAGCCAGCGCAATTGGCCTGAGGTGCAGCCTTACAAGCTTTTCCACATAGGGAAGCTTATCAAATGGCAGCTTCAAACGGGTAAATATTTTCTTCTGCCAGCGGGCACCAAGATCCTCATGCCCATGAAAGGTCCAGCCTGTTCCTTCAACAAATTTTTTCGTTGGGGGCTTTGCAATATCATGCATAAGTGCCGTAAAACGCAGCCATAAGTTATCAGTATTAGGCGCAATATTATCTATTACCTGCAATGTATGCCAGAATACATCCTTGTGATGAAAATCCTTCCTCTGGTCAACGCCTTCCAGGTTGTGCACTTCGGGGAAAATTATTTCCATTATACCTGATGTAAATAAAAGCTTTAATCCAATAGAGGGTTTTGGCGTTGCAAGTATCTTCAAAAATTCATCGGTAACACGCTCCTGTGAAACAACCGTATCTTCGCCTTTTTTTATTTTCAGCCTTTGGCGCATTTCCTTCATTGCATGGAAAGTATCACCTGCAATTTCAAAATTTAATTGTGATGCAAACCTGGCGGCGCGCATCATTCTAAGCGGGTCATCATTGAACGTTGCTGCAGGGTCAAGCGGAGTCCTCAGCACCTTATCTTTCAGGTCATCCAGTCCATTGAAATGATCAATTACCTCATTGCTGTTATTATTTAACGATACAGCAAGCGCATTAACGGTAAAATCCCTGCGAGAAAGGTCATCATCCAACCCTGCCTTAACCACGTCTGGTTTTCTTGAGCTTGACCTGTAGCTTTCCTTCCTTGCAGTAACAAACTCTATCTTTGTACCGTCAGTTTCCAGCATTGCTGTGCCGAACTTTTTATATACAGCAGTAAGCGTGGTACCGAATTCTTTTGCAGTAAGCTCAGCAAATTCAATGGAGTCACCAATTACAGTAATATCAATATCAGTCTTATCTATGCCAAGCAGCTTATCCCTTACATAGCCACCAACAACATAGGCTTCGGTGTTGCTTTTAACAGCAATACCTGCAATTTTCTTTAATATCTTATTTGAGTTTATAAAATCTGTCAAACTGTTTTAGCTATCCCTTTTTGATTATCTCAATTATTTTATCTGCCACTTCAACGGCTTCTTTGCCGGCTGCAAGTGTAACTTTTACCGGTGTATCATTTATTATACTTTCAAAAAATGACTCAAGCTCATTTTTTATCGGATTTATGTTTTCAGGATTTTCAGGTTTCGGCTCATCATATACTATTTTCTTGGTATCTGAAAGGGGATAAGACATTCCCGTGCTTTCCATATCAATACCCGTTAACCTGAAAACTTCGGATTTATTATTAAGAAAATCGACCGATATATAAGCATTATTCTGGAATATCCTCATCTTACGCATTTTCTTAAGTGATATCCTGCTAGATGTTAGATTGGCAACACAGCCGTTTTCAAGTGTTAAACGTGCATTGGCAATATCAATTTCATCGGATATTACCGCTACTCCGTTAGCATCAATTTTTTTGACCTTGCTTTGGGCTAGATGAAGAATGATATCAATATCATGGATCATCAGGTCCTGTATTACAGATACATCAGTACCGCGGAGATTGAACTGTGCAAGCCTGTGTGACTCTATGAACATTGGCTTAAGCTCAAACTTAGCCAGCGATACCAAAGCCGGATTGAACCGCTCTACATGACCCACCTGTATCTTAACATTTTTACCACCAGATTCCTTTATCAGCATTTCTGCTTCACCAAGCGAGCTTGTTACGGGCTTTTCTATGAATATATTGATATCCCTGCCAAGCGCTTTTTTGGCAATTTCATAGTGTGTTGATGTCGGCGTTACTATCACCAGTGTATCAATATCATCAAGCAATTCATCAAGTGATGAATATCCTTTTACGCCGAATTCTTTGCTTATTGCATCAGTAACACTGCTCTGGTTATCATATACACCTTTGAACGTATAATTATTACTGGCTGCTGTAATTTCACTTATCAGCTTTGTATGTATCCTGCCAAGGTGGCCGCAGCCGGTTAAACCGATATTCAGATTGTTTTTTTTCACTTTATTTATGATAGATCTATGCTCACACGGTGCATTATGAAAACACCAAGGAGCGTTATTATTGAACCGATTATGAAGAATGCTGAAATATGCTCTGAAAGAAATATAATAGAAAATAAAACTGTAAGCAGTGGAGAAATATTTGAAAGTGTTGTAAGCTTGCTCACAGCTATGCTTCTTAAAGCGTAATACCACACAAAATATGCCAGGTAAGCTACAACTACACTCAGGTATATTGAACCTATTATCCCTTTATATGTTAAATGAGCCAGTGTAAAGTTAGGAAGGTCATATATAAACAAAGGAATGTAAAGTACACTGCCCAGCAGGAAAACAAATGTTGATACTTTAAGGGCACCGTATTTACTTATGATGTTTTTGCCTAATGTTAAGTACATTGAAAATGTAAATACGGCAAACAGCAAAAGAATATCACCTTTCATCACTTCACTGTTTACACTTGTTGATGTAAATCCTTCATAAAATATGAAGAAAATACCAACAACTGTGAGTAAAATTGAAAGCAGCTTTGAAAAGTAGAACTTTTCATACCTGAATATTACCGCTATAACATATGCATAAACAGGATTAAGCGAATATATTATTCCGCTGTGCGAGGCAAAGGACATGCTGATACCTGTTAGGAAAAAGAACTGGTTCAAAGGTATGCACAGCAGGGCAAGCAGAACAAGCCTTGGGTAATCCTTTCGTTCGAACTTAAGATCAAGCTTCCTTACTTTAAGCGTAATGTAGAAGAGTATTGCTGCAAAACCAAACCTGAAGAAGCCGAATGATAGCGGAGATAACTCGGCAACTGTGAGCTTTGCAAATATGGGTGTAAAAGTTGCTGCCAGTGTTATGAACACCAGCAGCATAACATTTTTCATTATTTCTTTGTTGCTTTAGCTTTTGATTCTTTTATCTTTGCTTTTGCTTTGGACTGTTTCTTCCTGTGTTTACCTGCTACTTTTTTTAATTTTTTGTTCATTTTGTTTTTATTTAACCTTTTTTAGAATCCGATTTCTCTTGGTT
>CAZOAP010000130.1:0-3561 GCA_964577645.1 uncultured Ignavibacteriales bacterium | reverse complement strand
TTATAAATAAATTAAATTCTTATGCAACTGTTACGTTCTTATCAATATATACATCCTGAATAGCATGTAAAAGCTCAACGCCGTCCTTCATAGGCTTCTGGAAAGCCTTCCTGCCTGAGATTAGACCCATACCGCCTGCGCGTTTGTTGATAACCGCGGTTTTAACCGCTTCTTTTAAGTCTGACTCATCCTTACCGGTTGATGCTCCGCCGGAATTTATCAGGCCGCATCTTCCCATGTAGCAGTTTGCTACCTGGTAACGTGTCAGGTCAATTGGATTATCAGAGCAAAGCTTATCATAAACAAGCTTGCTGGTTTTGCCGAACTTTAAGGCATTATAACCGCCGTTATTTTCAGGCAGTTTCTGCTTGATAATATCAGCTTCAATTGTAACACCTAAATGATTTGCCTGCCCGGTAAGATCAGCTGATAAATGGTAGTCCTTATCACCTTTTACATTAAAAGCGGAATTCCTTAAGTAGCACCATAATATTGTTGCCATACCGAACTCATGGGCATAATGGAACGCTTCTGATACTTCCTGTATCTGGCGGGCTGATTCATCAGAGCCGAAATATATAGTCGCGCCAACAGCAGCAGCACCCATATCATACGCCTGCTTTACGTTTGCAAAGAGTATCTGGTCATATTTATTGGGGTATGAAAGGAATTCGTTATGGTTGAATTTTAATACGAACGGAATCTTGTGCGCATATTTTCTTGAAACTGCGCCAAGCACACCAAGTGTAGAAGCAACTGCATTACAGCCGCCTTCAATTGCAAGCTTTACAATATTTTCGGGGTCAAAGTAAGCGGGATTAGGTGCAAAGGATGCGCCTGCAGCGTGCTCTATACCCTGATCAACCGGTAATATTGAAAGGTAACCTGTTCCTTTAAGCCTGCCGCTGTTAAATATAGCTTCCATGTTGCGTAATACCTGTGATGAACGGTCTGAATCTTTCCATATGCGGTCAACAAAATCCGGACCCGGTAAATGCAGGTTTTCTTTTGGTATGGTTGTACATTTGTGATCTAATAGGGATGCATCTGCACCTAATAATTCTTTAATATTTACTGCCATTTTAATATTCTCCTGAAGTTAAATATTTTGTAGTGTTTATTTATGTTGTAAAAGGCAGCCCGGTTATAATACATTCAGGCTCACTTTCATTATATTTTATTCTGTATTTCTTATTGTGATCAAGAAAGATCGTTTTTATAAATCCTATGCCAATATTTCCAAATTTTTCAGAGCTTACCGCACTTGTTACAAACCCGCATTCCTTGCCATCTGCTGTAATTTTATAACGCTCGTTTAATATTAACTCAAGCGGTTCTGTAAGCTTAAAACCTGTCATATGTTTGCTTATCTTATCATAGGCATCAAGCCTTGCAATGACTTCCTGGCCAATGTAGCAGCCTTTTGTGAAGCTGACATATTTATTCATGCCGCACTCCAGAGGATTTGTTAGCTCAGACATTTCATTTCCGAATTTTGGAATCCCAAGCTCAACTCTCTTCACTTCATACTCAGCATCAGTTGCTTCATGTAAACTGAACTCTTTTATATTTTCAGCGCTGAATAGTAAGTTGTTCCAATACTCTTTATCCTCAATGGAATAAATGAACAGGTAACCGCCAAATGCATTATCGTTACGGGTTATTATTGCATCATGGCCTGTTGTTACAATAAATACACCATTCGTTAATTCGTTAATTTCCTTACTGCTTATTTTCTTAATATAGCTATCAGCATCTTCACCATAGAACAAAACAGTTTCATGTGTTCCGCTCATATTCACCGGGGTGAAATCATCCATTATGGTGTATTTATCCAGGTGAGCCAAAACTTTTTGGGCATTGTTAAATGAACAGGCTGAAAAAACAAAATCACCAAAATTATACAAAGTAATAAGATCAATGAATCTTCCCTTATCTGAAGTAAGCACAGTTTTTATGCTGTGAAATTTCTCAAGGGAATTAACCTCGTTGGTTGAAAGCCTGTTGATTAGGTCAAGCCTTTCAGCTCCGTTAAATTTCAGGTAATCCTGCGGTAATCTATAAAAATTAAGCATTAATCAACAAATATACCTGTTTTTGTGGTGTTATTCAATTTAATTAGAAATACCAATACAAATAGTGAAATGGTGTAGCAGTGAAATAGAAATACTATAACCGTGTGCAATAGTTCTATACAGGCAGAGTCAGTCTATTATAATCAGTAAAAAATATTTCATAAGAAAAGTTTCGATTTTATCAATTAATCAATTGATATTAAAAAAAAGTTGCGTTATTTTTACAAAATTGATTATTTTTAACCTTCATTATAATAGATGAATGCTTAAGGAATTTGGCCAGGACCTAAAGAAGCTTCGTGAATTAAAGGGAATATCTATTGCTGAAATTTCTGCCGAGAGCAGAATAAATACCAAGTTCCTCAGCTTACTTGAAAACGGTATTTTTGATTTCCAGCCTGAAACATATATCCGTTCATTCATTAAAGCATATGCACGAGCCCTTAATGAAAATGAAAACCAGGTTTTAAACGATTACGATAAAGCCAAATCAGGCTTTTATGCAAGAAGAAAATTTGCGACCGATGATGCAAAAGATATCAGCCTGCCCGATGCCAAGCTTCGCATATCAGTACTTGATCACCCCGTAAAGAATACCGAAGAAGAAATAATTGAACCGGTTTATCAGAAGAGCCTTGAGAACGATAAGCCTGATTACATGAAGCCAAAACCCGCACTTCATGATTCATCCGCTGAATATTCAAACAAATCGGTAACTCAGAAAATTTTACTTGGCTTGCTTATTATTGCTATAGGCGCAGGTATCTATTTCCTTATAGACTACCTGAACCATAACGGCGAAAAGAAAAGTGATGTTAAGCCAAAAAGCTTTAATGAGATGTCAAGTGATTATGAAAATAAGATTTCAAATAAAATTGATTCCACGCGTATAAAAGATTCACTCAAAACCCTTGAATCAAAGGATTCCTTAAGGCTTACCATCAGGGCTATAAAGGATATCAAGATAAAAGTTTATGTTGATGATGAATCAGAGCCCTATGATGATCAGCTTGCCACTAAAGATTCAGTCACATACTCAGCTAAAGAAAAATTCCGTTTCAGCGCAAATACGGGTTCAAATTTTGATCTATTCCTGAACGGCAAATACCTTAAAAAAGCCAATATGACCCCCGGTTCATCCGTAAAAAATATCATAATTACCAAAAACGGCATCGAGCAGCAGTAAATTGCACCGGATGCTTAAGAAAAATCCAAAGCTTATACTGGTATGCCAATAGATAAAAAAATTGCTGATAAAGCAAAGAAGCTAAGCAGAGAGCTTCTTGATGCTGATTACAAGTATTACATTCTCGCCAAACCTGATCTTGATGATTACACCTATGATATGAAGATGAAGAAGCTGCAGGAGCTTGAAGCAAAGTATCCTGAGCTTAAAACCGCTGACTCACCCACACAGCGCGTAGGCAGTGATCTTTCCAATGACTTCCCGACAGTAATTCACGATATACCAATGCTCTCGCTTTCA
>CAZOAP010000129.1:0-9388 GCA_964577645.1 uncultured Ignavibacteriales bacterium | reverse complement strand
TATCATCACCGAAAATAACCGCAGCTGCAACAACCGGCCCTGCAAGCGGTCCCCGGCCAGCCTCATCAACTCCGCAAAGCAAGCCCTTGCCTTCACGCCTTATAATAGTATCGTATTCAATTATTCCCTGGGTTCTATTGGATGGTGTTTTTGCCATTTTTAGCTGTTTGCCCGGTATTACTGCTTATTTAGAGTGGTATTTTGCACAAAGAGAGAATTTATAATTTTTACTTTAAATTTAAAATTCAAAAAGTTATCTTAAACGCTAATTTATTACTATTTTGATAAAAAATATTCTCAGCGGACTTCTTAACTTCGTACTACCAAACTCCTGTGTTTCATGCCAGAAAATAATCGATGGAGGAAATAAATACTTATGTCCCCAATGTTACAGTGAGCTTGAGCCGTATAACGAAACTCATCCCTGGCATAATGAACAGATACAAATGGGAACAATTGATAACTCCTTCAGCGCTTTCTGGTTCAGGGAAGGAAAACCAATACAGCATCTGCTTCATGCAATGAAATACAGCAAAATGAAAGGTGTTGGTGTAATGCTTGGCAATGAGGCAGGCAAAAAACTTGCTGATATAATTAAAGATGAGTTTTCATTCATACTTCCTGTCCCCCTGCATAAGGCAAGATACAGGGATAGAACTTATAATCAGAGTGAGTTTATTGCCAAAGGAATATCTGAAATACTGAAAGTTCCCGTACTAAACAACGGAGTTATAAGAACACGATTTACGGGTACACAAACCAAACTGAATAAAGCTGAAAGAAAAGAAAATGTAAGCGGTGCATTTATGGTAAACCCGGATTACGAAAAGGAAATTGCAGGTAAAAACATAATTATAACCGATGATGTAATAACCACAGGAGCTACTATACTGGAGTGTGCACATTCAGTAAGATCTTCTGGCGCAGGGAAAATATGGATCGCATCTGCCGCTTATGCAGAATTGAAACTGAACGTTGTGTGAAATCATTTAAAACTATTACAATTTTTGTGAGGATTTATTTTCATTATATTTGTAAAACTTATAATATAATTACATAAAAATGAAACATATTCTATATATACTCATAGCCGCTTTTCTCATTACATCCTGCGGAAAGAAAACCGAATCTCCCAACACTGAAACAAAGAAAACCGTGGATCCCCAAATAAGCGAGGAGAACCAGGTTAAATTCACCGATAAATCCTTCCTGAAATCATACAACAACTGTTCGCCAGCCGATACATGTACATACTTTAAAGTGGATTACATAGAGGCTGTATCAGGAAAAAATATGGATAAGATCAATAAGCTTATAACAAAAATCGTATACTGGGGTGTATCCTTTGGTGATTCAACGCTGCCAAATATACAGGTTGCGGCTGATTCATTTATGACACAGTACGTGGCATTCCGCAAAGAAGTACCTGAATCAGCACAGTATTGGTACCTGGAAGAATCCGTTTCTGCAAACCAGGACCACCCTAAGATTATCAACATCGCATCCGGTAATTCTTCGTTCATGGGGGGTGCACATCCCAACAGTTACCTTGAATATTTTAACATCAGCAGAGAAACAGGTGATACTCTATCACTTGGAAATATATTTTCGGCAGGTTTTGAAAAGAAGCTGAATGAGCTTGTTGATGCAGCATTCCGTAAAGCAAATAACCTTAAACCGGGCGATAACCTTCAGGATAAAGGCGGCCTGTTTGAAAATAAAATTACATTCAACTATAACTGGCTTGTGAATAAAGACGGAAGCTTAACTTTTTACTATAACCAGTATGAAATTGCACCATATGCTGCCGGACCTATTGAGGTCACCCTGACAAAAGAAGAAATTACACCTTTGCTTGCACCAAACAGTCCTTTAAAAATAGACTGAAAAATAATTCTATACTAAAAAAGGAGGCTTAACCAGCCTCCTTTTTTTATTTAAACCTAACCGTATCATTTAAACTTTTCTTCATAGCCGCTTTTTTTAAGGAATGTTTTAAAATCGGTGACTTCAATTATATCTTTTACGGCACGGATTTTATCTTCTGCATTATCATAATATGATTCACAAATTTTGTACCCTATGAAATATCCCAGGTCGCTTGGCCTGCCAATTGACTTTTCCCCGGAATACAGCCACTTTGATACTTCGGATCCGTTCATTTCTTTTTCGAATTCTTTCCATAATCCTTCTTCATATTTATTACCATAAATATAATGTGCAGAAGTAAGCTCTTTGCCTGTTACCATTTGAGCGATAAAGTCACAGGCTCCTTCTGATATTGCTGAGCTCAGCAGGGTACCGGCGTTATATGACTGTAGAGTATGAATTGATTCATGCATTACTATCTGCTCGATGTTATCAAAATTACCGATATTACCTTTTAGCCAGCTGTTAAGCTCGTCTTTAGGCGAGCTCTCATCGGCACACATCATCTCAGCACCTATTAATAACATACGCCCTGAAACGGTTCCGCCGGTATTAAAACAGCCTATTGTAAAATAAATATCAGGAAAGTATACATCCGGGTATATTTCTTTTAGCTTAAGAAAATAATCCTTTAACTTTGATTTTATACCGGCAAGCTTTAAGGTGTTTGCTCTAATGGACTCAATATACTTTGGATATGCTTTTAGAACTTTTTGCATCCCCTCTGGATTTATTTCTCTGCGCTCCGTGAAGGCCTTTAAACCCGGGCTTTTTTTATCAAAATAATACTTTTTGATATCATCAACGCTTCCTGATTTTTTATAAACATCATACATTTCCCAGAAATTATCGATATCAGTTGTTACAATTTTCATATTTCCGATATCTTTTCTTTTGTTGAGATTTGCCTGGAGCTTATCAATAATTTGGCTCCACCTGCTGTCACTCCTGAGCTTTTCAAGGTCAGTATCCGTTGATATCCACTTAACATTTTCATACCCAAGCCCGGGAAGAAGTTCAAGCTTACCAAAAGCATCATCTGCCCTGCCTAAGAGTGAATAAACGCACGCTGCATTATAAACTACATCCGTGTTTGCAGGTTCCAGCCTTAATGATTCTTCATATTTAATTATGCTGCTGTTATATTCTTTAAGGTAGTATAAAGAGTCACCCTGTTTGGAAAGCGTCCCTGCATCCTGTGCGAACAAAGATGACCCGGCTGCAATAAAAATAAAGAATACAAAAAATAATTTATTTATTTTCATATAAATAAAAAAAAGATTATTATATTATCCTTTGTTGTTGGATCTTAATGCTATTAAATATCCGTCAGGGTCTTTGATAAAGAACATATCGTTTATTGTGTTAACCGCTGATGCATAAAGAGGCCCGGCAAGGGTTTCAACGCCCTTTTCCTTTAATATTGCTCTAACCTTATCAAGCGGTGTGTTAAGCTCCATCCTGAAGATAACCTCATCTTTTAATACCGGGGTGTTATCTTTTTGTTTAACAAGTAATATTTTCTGCGTCCCGAACTTAAGAGATGTTTCACCGTTTCCATTCGAAAAATTTTCAACCCTGAAAACATTTTTATAGAACTCTGCAGACCTTTTTACATCACTTACATGAAGTATCAAATGATCTATTCCTGATACCGAAATGCCGCCATTATTGTGCTGCCGGTTATATTCTTCAAAATTACGCTCAAGATATTTACCCAGGCTGGCAAAAATACCTGCTATCTGCTTAGAGTGCATTTTGCTTAAATTAATAACTTTGGATACTGCCTTAAGCCACAGCCTGTTGCAGCTTATATCAATTTCCATGGTAAGCTTTGTACCTGCGGATATTTCTTCGAACCGCCATGCTGTCTTGCCGGTCCACGCGCCATCAACATAATCAATTGCCAGCAGGCGGTTGGTTTTGAATCCGCTTACAACCGATTTCCATTTAACGAACGGTCCGTTCTGTACATTGATCCGTGTACCAATTATTGCGGGGTCAAGATATTCGAGCTCGCTTTTTACCTCGTGAGGCCACCACTTGCTGTATGATGCAATATCTGTTACTGTACGGTAGACATAATCCACCGGGAAGTTCAGTTCTACAGAATCCTTTGCTTTAAGCTCACCCATAAAACAAAAATAATTAATTATATTTTTTTATATAAGGGATTTAAACATGAACCCGGTCATTATTGAACATCAAAAAAAATGCCGTCTATATCGGAACATGAACCTCTTCATAATAAGCAACGGCACCATAACCTTTTATGTAATACTCCTTTAGGTATCCCATAATATCATTAAGCTTGCCCCGGCTGCACATTAACTGTACTCTGGTTATATCCTTATCGCCTGCATCTGCGGGTCTGCCGCCTTTTAGATCAAACCTTAAATAATAAACTATATCAAATTTCTTCAGGTTTGGTATAAGGTGGTCAGCCACCTCGGGTTTGGTAACGATATTAATTAAAAATTGCGGTTGTGCAATAAACATATTATTGTAATATTAAATTATTAAATAAACAAATTATTGTAAAATTTTTCTGCTTTTTTTCTTCTCTCGTTTTCTTTTAAATTTTTTAAATACATTTCGTTTTCAAAATCATCAATCCACATAGATGGGTTCATTTTGATATAGTCAGTAATTTTTTCCAATCCATTTTCGCTTCTCACAATATGATCAAAATAATACCTTTGCCATCTAAAATCCTTATACTCTTTTATCTTTCGTATTTTTCGTGTAACTCCTGATTTATAAGAACTCACAATATCCTGTAACCTAATTGATTTATGATTTGTAGTCGTGTGTTTGTTGTAAATTTTATCTTTATTTGTAGGCGGCACGGCTTGCCTGCCGTCATTTAATTCATATATAAATATGACCATGTGCACATGATTTGGCATTACAACAAATTCTCCGATACTAACATTTTCATAATGTGCAGCAATTTCTGTAATATCACTATTAGCGATTTTACCGGGTAAATTCAGATTCATCATTTCGTTTTCGATTCTGCCAAATAAATTTTCTCTGTGCTTAACGCATATTGTAACAAAATAAGCTCCGGCTTGACCGTAATCGTATTCCTGTAATCTTAAAGATTTATATTTTTTTAATGGCATTCCTGATTTGAGGATGTACAACAGGCGGGCAAGCCGCACCTGCTACTAAATTTGTTTTCTTATTGTAGGCGGCATGGCTTGCCTGCCGCCCATCCAGACAATTATATTTATTTCAATTCCGAATTCAATGTCCGCTCAACGCAAACGGGATGGCTTGAGCCGCCGATAACAAAAACACGTTTCCCCTGTTTAACCAGAGTAACTATCAAACAAGCCAGGTATTCATTCCGCACAAAATTACTTTCTGCTGAAATATCACCCAGCCAGAGAGGCAGCCCGTATTCATCAGATGTTTCGCGCCAGTCCTTGATAGGGTTACCTTTTTTATCGTTTCCGCGGAATTCCCTGTTCCATATTGCGTCAATATCGCCCACATTTTTTATAGTATTCTGTAATGCCGGATGCTGTGTTCTTTTTTCAATGAATCCTTTTACATACTCATCCGGATTTGCCGGTTTTCCAAATCTGATATTACTGAAATAAGGTCGCAGTATATAAAACATCGCAGCCTGCTGGGGCTTGAATTTTTTCAGCACTGCAGTAATTTCATTATCAAGCGGCTGCTCCCAGGAGAAATCCTCTGCGCCATCACGACGGGCAAGCTTATACACAAAACCTGTTTCACCGTATTTTTCCACGGGGTCCATTAACCCCGGAATTAAAAAACCCAGCCTTCCTTCAACAAGGCAAACGGTCGGGTCAAAGCTATCCCAGCGTTTTTCAATATCAGCCAATTGCGGGTCATTCTTATCACGGGTGTGTGAAGCCCCGTAGAACAGGACTTTCCCCCACTTCGGGTTTTTCTTTGATGCATCTATATCTATAATAAAAGGTCTGGGGTGAGTCTGCGAAACGCTGTCATATTCAGCCATTGTCATAGGCGGTACTGCAAATTTACACTCCGTATTGCCTTCGTAATAAGCTGGTGAGCGCCACGCGAAATAAAAAAGGAATATCACCGCCGCAAGCACAAGCAGAAATATTCCGAGTAAAACTTTTTTAATCATTTATAATTTTTATGGATGAAGATAATTTAATTCATACAAATATCGCTATAATTATTTTAATTTTGCAGTCTTCATTGTTTAATTGATATCTTTGATCTGCTTCTTTAACCTTATAACTTTATAACCTGCAACCATTTTATTCCCAGAACGTTTCGGTTATCTTCCTTATATAATTAAGCTCAGCCAGTTTTTTTATTATATCCTTAAACCCGGGCTTACGGGTTGAAGATATCACAAGCCACTCTTTATCTGAGCATCCTGAGCGTCCTTTGGAACCTTTCATTTCCTGTGCTGCAGGGTCAATTGCCTTTACTTCGGCAAGCACAGAGTCGTATGCGGGAATGCAGAACTCATAACTTGTTGAACTTCTTTCACCATCCGGCTGAACGCGGTACCCTTCATCATTAAATTTCGAGAGGTCAATTCTTATCTTTCCGAAAATTAAAGTATTGCCGTAACCGTTATCATTCAGGCTTACATCAAGGGGATCTATCCTGTAACCCTGCATGTTTGCAGTGTTAGGCTCACCAAAAATTATTCCGTATTTAATATAGCCGTTTATGAATACATCTTTATCTTTGAATTTTTCAAGATTAAGATATTTCTCTTTCCTTACAGGTATGCGGTAATTATCCTGTGTAACCAGCTCATAATCCCATATCTTTTCATCTCCAAGCTTGCTGCCATCACGCGGCGGAACAAATTCAATGATTTTGCCCGCAATAACTGCATCCATGTTGGGGTGTGCTTCAACATCAGCATAGACCCAGCAGGTATCAAGTGTGTTCATGGGGGCTGTTTCGAGTACCATTACAATACTTTCAGCATCTATCCTGTAACCTGTCATGCTCTGATGTTCGGGGTTACTGTCACCGATAATAATTCCGTAATAGATCGTTCCGTGGATTAAAACATTACGGCTTTCGTATTCATCAAATGGTATTGATTCACCGTCGGATTTATCTTTATTCACCACAGGAATTGCAGTGCCGTCAGCAAGCTTTACCTCATACTGCCAGAACATATGTCCCGCGCCATTGCCGCTTAACCAGGGTGTGAACTTCTGCAGCCTGCCGCAAATTACAGCATCAGTGTTCTTCAGTTTTTCTGCATCATCCCATGAACGGCAAGTATCGCTGTTCGTAGTTTTACTATTCTCCGTTTCTGCGGATTTTGTGCAGGTGGTGAACAATAAAATAAGCGAAATAAACAGGGAAATCATTGTAATCTCCTTTTTTATATGATACTTGCGGTAAGGGTAGATTGTTTCAAAAAACTCATTGTTCATTACTCATTACTCATTGTTAATTCCGCTTCCTTATCGAAAACTTCTTGCCATCCCACCTCACATATGAGCCGCTGTTGCATCTGCTGTCTTCAAAAGTAAACGTACCCGTATATGTAGCGCCGTCGTCTTCATACTCGGTGTAAACAAGATTACCGTTCGGGTATTCATCTGAGTAGAACAGCAGCGTATACCCAGTGCCGTTATCCCAATATACACGGAAAGCCTTCGAGCTCTCGTTCCACTCAATAGTACAAGCGGCTTTGCCTACTGAATATCTGCCTTCAACATCATACGCCTTCTGTGAATAAATATTTGCAGCAGCAAAAAATAAACCAAACACAAAAATTGAAGCAATCAGTTTTTTCATGGTGATAATTATATTTTATTCGTAATTCTTAATTTCTAATTCGTAATTGATCTCACTTCAACGCCATCCTTTTTATCAACCACTTCCCAGCCAAGCGCTTTCAGCTCATCGCGCAGCTCGTCGGCTTTCTTAAAATCCTTGGCTTTCTTAGCTGCAATGCGTTTATCAACAAGCTCCATTACTTCTGCGGGAACGTTTGTGTTGCCCGCTTCAATATCTTTATCAAGATCCAGTCCAAGCACACGATTAAAATCGTTTACCAGGTTCATTTTTTCAATACTCGAGAGCTTATCGTTCCTTACAACACCCCACAACACAGCCAGTGCCTGCGGCATGTTAAGGTCATCGTTAACCGCCTCGGTGAACTTCGCTTTAATCTCCTCGGGCATTGATGCATCACGCGCATCAAAATTTTTCTTCACGTCATCACGTATTGTCTGGATGTTATGTTTCAGTCTGCCAAACGTCACCTTCGCCTGGTCAAGTATATCCCAGCTAAAGAGCAGCCGCTTGCGGTAATGCGTACCAAGGCACAGGTAGCGGTAATCCAATGGGGAGTATCCTTTATCAACAAGCGTTTTAACCCTTAAGAACTCACCCTTTGATTTACTCATCTTGCCCGATTCTTCTTCAAGGAATGCACCATGCAGCCAGTAGTGAACGAACGGCTTCCCGTTGCATGCTTCTGATTGCGCAATTTCATTGGTGTGGTGAATTGGTATATGATCGATCCCGCCGCAGTGAATATCAAATGTATCACCCAAAAACTTTTTACTCATTGCAGAGCACTCAATATGCCACCCGGGGAAACCTTTGCCCCAGGGTGAATCCCATTCCATCTGCCTTTTGGTATCGCTATCCTTCGGTGAAAATTTCCACAGCGCAAAATCTGTTTTATTTTTTTTCTCTGTGCTGAATTGTATGCGAGAGCCCTCTTCAAGCCCTTCGATATCAAGATTTGCAAGCTTGCCGTAATCACTTAGCTTTGATGTATCAAAATATACGCCGTCGCTTGTCACATATGTGAAGCCTTTATCATCCAGGCACTTTACCATATCTATCTGTTCCTGAATGTAGTCTGTTGCCTTGGTATATTTTGTTGGCGGTATAATGTTCAGCGCTTTAGCATCATCAAGAAAGAACTGCGTGTAGTACTCGGCAATTTCCCAAACAGTTTTACCTGTGCGTGCGGAACCCTTTTCCATCTTGTCTTCGCCTTCATCGCCATCCGATACCAGGTGACCCACATCTGTAATATTCATAATATGTGTAACTTCATAACCATTGTATATCAGTACGCGCTTCAGCAGGTCTTCGAACATGAATGTACGGAAGTTGCCTATATGCTGGTAATCATATACTGTCGGGCCGCAGGTATAAAGCCCAGCTTTACCTTCTGTAAGTGGCTTAAATACCTGTTTTTCCCTGCCTAATGTATTAAATAAAATTATATCCATAGCACGTAAGATAACTTTTATTCTATAATGGTTAAATAGATAAAATTGACCTATAATATTCCCGATTTGCACCGGGAGTTATTTAAAATTAATCCTTGTCAAATTCTCACTTTACTTTATGTAATTTTAAAAATATATTACCCTTAACAAAAACTCACGGAGGCACTATAAAACAAAAACGCATTGCCCTCTTTGCTTTATTTCTTCTTTTA
>CAZOAP010000128.1:0-9391 GCA_964577645.1 uncultured Ignavibacteriales bacterium | reverse complement strand
AAAGAAATTGTCGATAAATATCACTTCGCCAATAAAAAAGCTTATGAACAGCTTGGCATGTCCTTTGATATCTACTCACGCACTTCAACAGAAACGCATAAAAAAACTGCGCAGGATTTCTTCATGAATCTTTATAATAAAGACCTGCTCTACCAGAAAACAGAAAAACAGCTTTACTCTGAAAAAGAAAAAAGGTTTTTAGCTGATAGGTTCGTTATCGGTACCTGTCCCGTTTGTGGATTTGAAGAAGCGCGCGGTGATGAATGTGAAAATTGCGGCAGCGCACTTTCGCCGCTTGAACTTAAAAATCCTAGATCAACTATTACAGGTGATACACCTGTTGTTAAGGAATCAACTCACTTTTATTTTCCGCTCTCAAAATTCCAGCCAAAGCTGGAAGAATGGATAAACTCAAAGAAAGACTGGAAGCCTAACGTTGTAAATTACTGCAAAGGCTGGTTCAAGACCGGTCTGCAGGATAGGGCAATTACACGCGATCTTGACTGGGGTGTTCCGCTGCCAATGGAAGGCTTTGACGGCAAAGTTATATATGTCTGGTTTGAAGCTCCAATGGGATACATCTCAATAACTAAAGAGCTGTTCGCTTCCAAAGGCAATGAAGCAAAGTACCTGGAGTATTGGGGAAGCAATGATACAAAGCTTGTGCATTTCCTTGGTAAGGATAACATTATATTCCACGCGATATTTTTCCCTGCTATGTTAATGGCGCATGGTGATCTTGTTCTGGCTGAAAACGTTCCCGCAAATGAGTTCATGAACCTTGAAGGCTCAAAGCAATCAAAAAGCAAGGGACATGCTATTTATGTTAAGGATGTTATAGAAAAGTATAATCCGGATTCATTAAGATATGCAATTGCAAGCAATATGCCTGAAAATAAGGATACTGATTTCTACTGGCAGGACCTTCAGGCTAAGAATAACAATGAGCTGGGCTCAATACTGGGTAACTTTGTTAACAGAACGTTTGTGTTTGCTGAGAAATATTTTGAGGCCAAAGTACCTGCTTTGGGAGTGCTTGAAGAAATTGATAATAATATCATAAAAAGCATAAAATCATACTCTTTGGCGATTGCATCTTATTACGAAAATTACAAATTTAAGGATGCACTCAGTGAAACTATGAATCTTGTGCGTGATGCCAATAAGTACTTCAATGATACTGAACCATGGAAAGTCGTAAAAGAAGATATCACGAGATGCGGAACTATAATCAACATTTGCCTTCAGTTATGCAATACATTTGCCGTTCTGTTCAATCCTGTTCTGCCGTTCACAACCGAAAAGCTGCTTAGAATGCTGAACGTACCGAATGAGAATTTAAGCTGGGCAAATGCTGAGAAATTATCACTTGAAGCTGGGCATAAGCTTAATAAGCCTGAAATACTTTTTAAAAGAATTGAAGATTCAGAAATAGAACAATAACATCAATTAGCAATTAATAAAGAAATAAACTAAACTATATTAATGAACGATAATTATTCATATACATTCGGCAAAAAGGTATACGATCTCAGCGCAAGAACACATGTTATGGGTGTGATAAATGTTACGCCGGATTCTTTCAGTGATGGCGGCAAATTCTTCAAGTCAGCTGATGCCATTGCACAGGGAAGAAAAATGGAATCAGATGGCGCTGATTTTATTGATATAGGCGGAATGTCAACACGTCCGGGAGCAGAAGAGATATCAGTTGATGAGGAATTGAACCGTGTGATACCTGTCATTTCTGCGCTTGCAAAGGATCTAAGTATCCCGGTATCCGTTGATACATACCGCGCAAAAGTGGCTGATGAAGCTCTTAAAGCAGGTGCGTTAATTGTTAATGATATCAGCGCATTTGGATTTGATGAGGCTATGGCTGAAACAATTGCAAAGCATAATGCCTCGGCAGTTGCCATGCATATTAAAGGCACTCCCAAAGATATGCAGAATGACCCGAAGTATGATGACCTGATGGCTGAGCTGATAAGCTATTTTGAAAAAGTTGCCTGGAAAGCAAATGTTGCAGGTATTAAACAGGTTATTATTGATCCGGGTTTTGGCTTCGGTAAAACTGTTGAGCATAACCTGCAGATACTTAAAAATCTTTCTGATCTTAAAAGACTGGATACACCTATTATGATAGGTTTATCAAGGAAGAGTATGATCGGAAAAATTCTTGATATAAAGGATGTTAATGACAGGCATGAAGGCACAATTACATTAAATACAATTGGTGTTTTAAACGGCGCTCATATTATCAGGGTTCACGATGTTAAAGAAGGGGTCAGAACTGCAAAGATCCTGGATGCTTACCGGAATTCCTGATAAATAAAAAATATTTTTTACCATAAACCCATTGAAAATACTCAATGGGTTTTTTATTTATAGCACTTACATAAATTCTACCAAATACACGTTAGAATCACAAAATCACTAAATAAGCTATGTGTAACATATTGCAATATGAAAATTTATAAATTATGTTTACAGAAGCAGTTAACACAATTCGTTAGAAGTTATAGTATAATCAGGTAGTATAAAAGCAGTATATAATTTCTTTTAGGGGGAGAAATTTTATGATAAAATCTACACTTTTCACTTTATTGATTTTCATTTTAGCATGCGTGAAGCTTTATTCACAGCCTTACGGATGGTTCACTCAATCAAGCGGAACCGGTAATAATTTAAACGGTGTATATTTTGCAAGCAATACAACAGGTATTGTTGTTGGCCAATCAGGTACAATTTTACGTACTGTTAACGGCGGCACAAACTGGAGTACTATATCAAGCGGTACAAACGTTCACCTGTTCTCTGTCTATTTTATTGATGCAAATACAGGCTGGGTTGTTGGTGATGTAGGTGTTATACTGAAAACAATCAATGGCGGTTCATCATGGAATATGCAGCCTACCGGAGTAGGTTACCAGCTTCGCTCAATAAGTTTTATCAATTCAAATACTGGATTTGCTGCAGGATGGTACGGTACATTTTTACGCACAACCAATGGCGGAACAAACTGGGTTTCTTACTCAACCGGACTTACAACAAACTTAACAAGTGTAAATTTTGCCGATGCAAATAATGGTTTTGCTGCCGGCCAGTTCGGTAAAATAATCAGAACAACAAACGGCGGCGTTAACTGGGTGGAAATATCAAGCGGTACAACTGCCCAGATAGAAAAAGTAAACTTCACTGCAATTAATGAAGCGGTAATTATTGGAGAAGGCGGTTTTATCCGCAAATCAACCAACCTTGGCAATAACTGGATTGTCCAGTCAAGCGGCACAAGCAACTGGCTGTATGGCAATTCAGTTAAGAACCAGAATTTTTATGTATTAGTAGGTGATTACGGAACAGTTAGAAAAACCTCAAACGGCGGAACTAACTGGTACAGCCAGGTAAGCAATACTTCATCACTTTTAAATGCAGTATCTTTTGTTGATACAACTACAGGCTGGGCAGTCGGAATTAACGGTACGATCATTAAAACCACAACAGGCGGCTGGCTGCTTCCGGGGGCTGCAAGCTTAAGTGCACCCGGCAACGGTGCAACATGTTTTTCACTCACAGGTACTCTGGATTGGAGTGATGTATTCCCGCCGGTTTGCAATTACAGGTTACTTGTTGCCACAGATACAGGCTTTACTTCTGTTGTTCAGGATATTTCAGGCATCAATGTTTCACAATATGTAATTCCCGCAAATGCATTGAACTATAATACACTTTATTACTGGAAAGTAAAAGCAAGGAATTTTGTTGGCGAAAGTACAGTCTGGTCATCAGTTCGAAATTTCAGGACAACTAACCAAAATGTTTCAGCTCCAAATCTTCTGCTTCCTCTGAATAATGCAACAGTAAGCATAACACCGCAGTTAAGCTGGGATTCAATACCTTTCGCATCATCTTACCGTGTAAGAATATCTACAGATACCGGTTTTGCAAATCTTGTGCTTGATTCAGGCAATATTGCTGGCAGACAGATCACTGTTCCGGCAGGCAGATTAAATTCCAACACAGTTTATTACTGGAAAGTAAGCTCATCCAATACATGCATTACAAGTGCATACAGTACAAGGCGCAGCTTTACAACAGCACTTACAGGATTAACGCAATCAGGAAATGAAATACCTCTTGTTTATGAGCTGTATAATAATTATCCAAACCCGTTCAATCCAAGCACAAATATCAGCTTTGATATTCCGAAAGAATCAATTGTTAAGCTTACAGTCTTTGACTTACTTGGCGAAGAAGTTTCAGTACCGGTAAATTCAAAGCTTGGCGCAGGCAAATATTCATATATATGGAATGCTCAGAACTATTCAAGCGGACTCTATATATACAGGATTGAAGCGTCTTCAGTTACTGCAAACGGTACAACAGAAAAGTTTATAAAAACTATAAAAATGGTTTTAATTAAATAAATAGATTAATCTAAATTTTTTCAAATATCCTAAGGGGGAAAAAATGAAAAAGATCATACAAATCATACTGGCAAGTATGCTGGTAATTACATCAGTTTCATTTGGACAATTGGTTACAAAAGTATTAAGCTATAACGGTCCGGGAAACCAGATCGATAAATGCAACGGTATTGTACAGGATAACTTTGGATTTGTTTATGCTACCGGCGTAAGCATGGGTCCAACCGGTACAAAAGAGGATTATGCCACTGTAAAATTCGGTGAAGACGGCGATTATATCTGGGCAGTAAGATATGACGGCCCGGGTCACAATCTTGATGTTGCCTCTGCAATTACAATGGATAATGCAGGCAACGTTTATGTAACAGGATGGAGCCGCTCCGGTGGTGATTACGGCACGGAAGATTATTGTACAATAAAATACAATAATAACGGTCAGCAGCTTTGGGCTGCCAGATATGACGGCGCTGTTGGTGCAGATTGTTATTACTATGATTATGCAAGAGCAATTGTTGTTGATAATGCAGGTAATGTTTACGTAACAGGCGAAAGCTGGGGTAACGATAATTTGAACGGTGACTATCTGACAATTAAGTATAATTCCAGCGGCGTAGTACAATGGGCAAAAAGATACAATGGTCCTTCAAGCAAGAATGATAATGCTGTATCTATCGGACTCGATCCATCAGGTAATGTATATGTTACCGGTTACAGTGAGATGAACAATAAAGGTTATGATTATCTTTCAGTGAAATACAGCCCCACAGGCTCACAATTATGGACAGCAAGATATGACGGCCCTGCTTACCTTGATGATAAAGCAAATGAGTTAAGGGTAGATGGTGCAGGAAACCTGTATGTCACCGGTTCATCACACGGGGGAACAACAAAGCTTGATTTTGTTACAATAAAATATAATACTGCAGGGCAGCAGCAATGGCTTAAAAGATTTTCACATCCCGCAGTAAATGATACTGATGTTGCAACTGGTATAGATCTTGATGTTTACAATAATGTTTACGTAACCGGCTACAGCAAATGCCAGCCTGTAGGTACAAGCCAGGTATATTATGATTACACTACAATTAAATACAACTCGGCAGATGGTACACAGCTTTGGCTTAATGGATATGATGGCGGCGGAAATGATAAGGCCCGTGATATTAAAGTTGTCAACAGAAGCTGTATAGTACAGCAAAACGGAGGAGGAAATGATATTCCTTGCTGGGATGTTTTTGTTTATGTCACAGGCGAAAGTTATTCAACTGCAGGTAATTATGACTTTTTAACTCTTGGCTACAACGAAAACGGAAGCCAGAGATGGATATGCAGATTCAACGGTCCGCAAAACGGAATTGACGGCGCAACAAGCATTTCAGTTCATTCAAATTATCCTATAATTTACGCAGGCGGTGTTTTTGCAAGTGATTATGGTATAATAGGAATTACTGAACTGCCAAGAAACCATACAAATAGACCCAGTGGTTTCTCATCAAATTATCCAAATCCGTTCAATCCAACAACTAATATTACTTATTCCGTTGTAAAGGAATCAAACGTTAAAATAACTGTATTTGATGTACTGGGAAGAACTGTTGCTAACCTGGTAAATGAGAAAAAACCTGAGGGTGTATACTCTGTTACTTTTGATGCATCTGAGCTTAACAGCGGTGTTTATTTCTACAGGGTTGAAACAGACCAGTTCAATGAAACTAAAAAGATAGTATTGATAAAATAAGTCATTTATATACCTCCGATTGAATTTTCCTGAAATGGTCAGGAAAGCTCTTCGAATAAGGCGTTTCCTTCAAAGGAAGCGCCTTTATTTTTGGGATAAATCTGATACTATAAAGTTTAATTAATTTTTCTTATATTTGTTAGATTTTCTACAAAATTTGGGCAAAAAAGGCTGTTTCAGGCTGATTTTATGGCTATAAAAATAAATATCGGTTCTTTAAACGAAGGTGAACAAACACTTGATATTCAAAGTGATGAAAAGGAACTCGGGCTTGATGAGGGGTTTTTAAAAGAATCAATTATTGTTAGGCTTGAACTATTCAAAACCACACACCAGCTTGATGTAAAAGCTCATATTACAGGAATAATATTTCTTGAGTGTGACAGGTGCCTGGAGAAGTTTGAAAAAAAGTTCAATACATCATTTGAGCTTATTTTTGTACAGCAAACGCACAGGGAAGAAGCTTTCAGTGAAGAGGACATAAGGACCTACAGTCCCCATATGAAATCAGTAGATCTTACTACCGATATAAAAGAAGCGGTAATACTGACTGTTCCGATGAAAAAACTTCCGGATGAAAAACCTGACGGTTCATGCTTATGGTGCGGCAGAACAAAAGAGTTCTGGAAAGATATCCTGGTTGAAAAAGATGACTGCGAAGAAGATCTTTAAAAATAAAAAATAATTTAGTAATAGAATAATAAAAAGGTGATATAATGCCAAATCCGAAACGCAAACATTCAAAACAGCGCAGCAGAAAAAGAAGAACACACTATAAAGCTTCTGCTCCAAGCACAATGTCCTGCCCAAACTGCGGCGAAACAAAATTAATGCACAGAGTCTGTCCGGGCTGTGGATTCTATGATGGCCGTTCAATAGTTATTCCCAAGAAATAAATTAAATAGCCGGTAAATTGAGCAAAGGGGCAAAGGAAACAATCACCATTTCCCTGGATGCAATGGGTGGAGATAATGCTCCTGTGAGTGAAGTCGCAGGAGCCATTGAAACCGTACGCCATCACGAAGGTATTAATATTACCCTGGTGGGTAAAACTGCCGTTATTTCAGATGAATTAAAAAAATTCTCTTACGATACAACCCGCATAAAAATACATAACGCTGATGATGTCATCGAGATGGATGAGAGTCCCACAGATGCCATTCGTAAAAAACCCGGTTCATCACTTGTTACCGGGCTTAAGCTTTGCAAAACCGGTGAGGCTGATGCATTCATAAGCGCAGGCAATACCGGAGCTGTCATGGCAGCATCGCTGTTTACACTTGGCAGAATTGCAAATGTAAACCGGCCAACAATTGGCTCAAGGTTCCCCACTGAGCGCGGCATTACTATGGTATTTGATGTTGGCGCAAATGTTGATTCCAAGCCACTGAACCTTTTGCAGTTTGCTGTGATGGGTTCTGTGTACGCAAATCATATGTACGGAATAGAAAATCCCACAGTTGGTTTACTGAGCGTTGGCGAAGAAAAAACAAAAGGTGATACTCTGACCGTTGAAGCATATGAACTGCTTGAAAAAAGTAACCTGAATTTTATTGGTAACGTTGAAGGACGCGATATTTTAAAAGGTGAAACACATGTCATAGTCTGTGACGGATTCACAGGGAACGTTGTTTTAAAATTTGCTGAGAGCGTATTAGGCCTGCTTAGGACTAAGTTCAAAGATTATGCCGATAAAGGTTTTATTAATAAGATGAAAGTAGGAATGGCTTACGGTACTTTAAAGACCATTATGAAAGATTTTGATTACCAGGAGTACGGCGGCGTTCCGCTGCTTGGTGTGAACGGTATTTCAATTATCGGGCACGGCAGGTCATCACCAAAGGCAATTATGAATATGGCATTGAACGCTGAACGGATGGCAAGAGCAGGCATAAATGATATAATTGCATCAAAGATAAAAGATATAAACGAATTTATTCCAAAAACTGAAAATTAATTTCCAATAAAAGATCCTAAATTTATATTATTAACTTTTTATGAATAAATTAAGAGCCGCTATTACAGCAGTTGGTCATTATGTACCTGAAACGGTTTTAACCAATGCTGATATGGAAAAGATCGTTGAAACAAACGATGAATGGATCCAGACAAGAACAGGTATTAAAGAAAGAAGAATACTCACCAATGGTGAGCCGATGTCTTACATGGCAGTAAAAGCTATAGATATGCTTCTTAAAAGGCGCGGAATTACAGCCGAAGAGCTTGATCTTATTTTAGTTGGTACAGTAACGCCTGATATGCTTTTCCCTTCGACAGCATGTGTGATACAGGAAAAAATTGGCGCAGTGAATGCATGGGGATTTGATGTACTTGCAGCATGTTCAGGTTTTATTTTCACGCTTGTGGCAGGCACCCAGTTCATTGAAAGCGGTATGTACAAGAAAGTACTTATCGTTGGAGCTGATAAAATGTCCACAATTACAAATTTTAAGGATAGAAACACCTGCGTACTGTTTGGTGATGGTGCCGGATGCGTTCTGCTTGAACCATCTGAAGACCCGGCTTACGGGATACTTGATACCAATATGCATGTTGACGGCAAAGGTGGAAAATACCTTAACATGCTTGGCGGGGGAAGCCTGAACCCCTCATCACATGATACTGTTAATAAAGACTGGCATTACGTTTACCAGGAAGGCAAACACGTTTTCAGGGATGCGGTTAAAGGAATGGCTGACGTATCACATGAAATTATGGTAACAAACGGGCTCACCGCTGATGATATTTCTTACCTTGTGCCTCACCAGGCAAATATGCGCATTCTCACAGCATGCGCTGAAAGAATGGGGCTGCCGCAGGAAAAAGTTATGGTTAATATCCATAAATACGGCAACACAACTGCAGCAACAATTCCGTTATGCCTTAGTGAATACTGGGAAGAAGGCAAAATTAAAAAAGGTGATAACTTAATTCTTTCCAGCTTCGGCGCCGGCTACACATGGGGTTCGATTTTGGTTAAGTGGGCATATTAACCCTAATCCTGAGCGAACTGACGGAGTCAGGAGTGCCACGCCTTAATCCCACGTAGTGGGAGGAAGAAAGGATCTCATTCGGTATATAATATTTATTATATTTTTCTAAAGGACGCCAAAAACGTCCTTTTTTTACATTCATACGATGACTGATAAGGCCTTCAGAGTTATCGGATGATTAAATAGTCCTTAATCTATTGTTTTTCGTTAAAAAAGCATTTAATTTTGATTAA